>NZ_CP127296.1:9440000-9762550 GCF_030285645.1 Amycolatopsis sp. DG1A-15b | reverse complement strand
TGGAGGGGTACCTGGGGCTCGCGCTGGAGGCGGCGCGCCGGATGCCGCTGCACTTCTTCGGCATGTACTGCGACGACGAACTGCCGCGCCCCGGCGTCCCCGAAGGCGTGCTGCCCGAAGACCCGACCGCGTGGTTCGCGGCCGAGCGGCACACGACCGTCGCGGCGGTTTCGCTGGCCGCCCAGCACGGGTTCGACGACCTGGCCTGGCAGCTGGCTTCGGCGCTGACGCCGTACTTCGACCTGCGCGGACCGCAGGACGACTGGCACAGCACGCATCTGGTCGCCCTGGCGGCGGCCCGCCGGGCGCGCTCGGCGCGGGCCGAGGCGATCGTCCAGCGCAACCTCGGGCAGTACCTGCTCTACCAGGACGAGTACGCCGAGGCGCGGGTGGCGTTCGAGGAGTCGAAGAAGCTGTTCGACTCAGTCGGTGACATCCAGGGCGTCGCCGTCGCCCTGACCGGGATTTCGACGATCCTGCGCATCGAAGGCGAGGACGACCTGGCCCTCGACCACTGCCACGAGGCGCTGAAGCTGTTCGCGGAGGCCGACGACCCGAACGGCGAAGCGGTGGCCCGCCTCGGCGCGGGCGCGGTGTGGATGTCCCGGGGGTGTTACGCGGCGGCGAAGCGCTGGATCACGGACGCGCTGGAGCTGTCGGCCTCGATCGGCGACCGCCACCGCGAGGCCCACGCCCTCAAGCGGCTCGGCCTGCTGTTCCAGCACCAGGGCAACCTGGCGGCGGCCCGCGAGCACGTCGACCGGGCGATCGCGATCTTCACCGACCTCGGTGACGACCACTGCGTGGGGTACGCGAACCAGAACCTCGGGGAGCTGTGCCTGCACAGCGGGGACTTCGCGCACGCGCAGTTGCTGCTGGTGAACTCGCTGGCGGTGCACCGCCGCAACGGTGACCGCCGGTCGGAGGCGGAGGTTTCGCAGTTGCTCGGGGAGCTGCACCGGGCGCTTTCCCAGCCGGAGCGGTCGCGGGACTACTCGGAGCGGGCGCTGGCGATCTGGCGCGAGCTGTCCACCCGGCCGAAGGAGCCGCCGGTCGTCGTGGCGGAGCGGCCGCACATCGCTTCCGCCTGAGCCACCGCGGCGAAACCGCCCTCGTGCAGGGCACAGGTGACCTGAGATCTCGCCGTGACTTCGACGTCCCAGCCTGGGCAGACCACCGGACTTCGGTCGATCAGGAGACACATCGTCGCGGTGGTCTTGACCGGCCTCGGCGTGTTCGTGGTCGCGACCGTGCTCTTGTGGGTGGCGCTGGGCCTGCCGGCCGCACCCGGCCCGGACACCCGGCTGAACGTCGTCAAGCTGGATTCGCCGTGGTACCACGACGAGGAATCCGAAGTGCGCTTCTCGATCACGAGCATGATCAGCGATCGCCTCCGGCCGGACGCGCCGGTCAGCTGGCAAGGCCACGAATTCAACCTGCTCCGGGCCGTCCTGCGCTCAGCGGATTTCGCGGACATCCAGGTGACCGGCGGCAGGCTCCTGTTCAGCCTGGCCACCTGTGTTCGATCCGTGGGAGACACCGCCACCGGGACTTCGGCTGCCCGGCGCGTAGGCCGCTTCCGCCCGGCGCACAATCTGCTTGTACGGATCATGTACGCCGTCCCGTCAGTCTTTCGCCACCTTCGAACAAACAGGTGCGAGAGGAGAACCGGGGATGATCCGGATCATGAAAGCCGGCCGCGTGACCGCGGCGGTTCTGGCCGCCGGGGCGGTGACGGCGCTGGCCGGAGCCCCCGCGCAGGCCGCAACGGCGCCGTCCGCCGGCACGAACTGGACGGCCGATTTGTCCACTGTGGACAACGACGACGTCAACGTCACCGGTGCGGGTGGGGCGCTCACGCTGGCCGATGCCGCGTGGCACCGGACCTCCCGGGTGTTCGCCGGCAGCGAGGGCAGCCTGACCACCGGTGAGCACAAGCTCGGCTCGGCGTCGAACCGCGTCAGCGCCGAACTGAGCGCCGACACCCCCAAGGGCACCTCGGTCGACGTCGACGTCCGCGGCCGGACCGGCGCGAACGACTGGACCGAGTGGACTCCCGCCGGCACCGCGCTGAAGAGCACCGTGAGCGAGGTGCAGGTGCGGATCAGCCTGCACAGCACCACCGACGGCGTGCGGCCCGCGGTCAAGAGCGTCGCGCTCAGCGCCGACAGCGTCCCGCAGGCCAACGCGCTGGCCGCCTCGACCGCGCTGACCTACAAGATCTACGCCACCCGCGAAGGCCTCACCGGGCGCACGACCGCCAACGGCCACGTCATCACCAGCCGCGACCACTTCGTCGCGCTGCCGTCCGGGCGCGCCCTGTCGAGCAAGGGCACCGGCACCTACACCGTGCGCATCTGCAAGACCGACGGCAGCCGGTGCGAGTACGCCCCCGTGTGGGACGTCGGCCCGTGGAACACCAAGGACGACTACTGGAACCCGGCGTCGGTGCGCTACGAGTACAAGGACCTCCCCCAGGGCCAGCCCGAGGCGTACGCCGCCTACCACAACGGCTACAACGGCGGTAAGGACGACCTCGGCTACAAGGTGCAGAACCCGGCAGGCATCGACCTCGCCGACGGCGTCTTCTACGACGGGCTCGGCATGTCGGACAACGGCAACGTCAACGTCACCTACCTGTGGACCGGCTCCGACAAGACCGGCGTCGTCAGCACCGCCGGCGACCCGATGAACGTCCGGGCGACCGCCAGCACCTCCGCCGCCATCAAGGGCCTGGCGGCGAACTACGCCAAGGTGAACATCGAGTGCTACGTCGAGGGCGACACGGTCGCCGGCAAGTTCGGCACCACCAACATCTGGGACCGGATCGGCCCGAACAACTACATCTCGGACACCTACGTCCAGACCGGCTCGGACGACCCCGTCGCCCCGCACTGCTGAACCCCGATCATCGCGGGGGTCGACTGCCCTCACCCCCGCGATAACGGCGAAGGCCCGGTGTCCCCCGCCGGGCCTTCGCCCATTTCCCCGCCATTCCGCTCAGCGGCACACAATTCACAAGCGTGAACAAACTTCCGCCGGGTGTACAACCGCCCGCCGGGCGTGCAAAAATTCCGGGCACTCTCCTCCCCACGGAATCACGGAATGGCGGGCACCTGTGAGCGTTTCCCGGAGAACCCTGCTGACCACCGCGGCCGGCGCCGCGGTGGCGGTGGGCGCCAGCACCTCCACGGCCGCTTCCGCGGCCACCCCCGACCACCCCGACCTGGCCTCGGCCACCCGGACGCTCCGCCAAGCGGCCGATTACGCGGTGGCCAAGCTCCGCGCGTTGGCTCCCGGCGTCACCGCGTTTCCGGTCGGCACGAAGTTCGAGAAATGGACCTATTCGCAGAACGGCGACTGGGTCGGCGGATTCTGGCCCGGCCAGTTGTGGCTGGCCTGGCTGCACAGCGGCGAGGAACAATTCAAAACCCTCGCGCTGGCTTCCGCCGATAAACTCGCGCCGCGCCAGAACGACACGGGCACGCACGACCTCGGCTTCCTCTTCTCCCCCTCCTGGGTGACCGCGTGGCGGCTCACCGGCGACGAGAAGTGGAAGGCGGGCGCGGTGCAGGCCGCGTCGTCGCTGATCAAGCGGTACAACCCGGCGGGCCGGTTCATCCGCGCCTGGGGCGCGCTCAGCGACCCGAACAACGCCGGCCGCGTCATCATGGACACGATGATGAACCTCGACCTCCTGGCGTTCGCGAGCAAGCAGACCGGGGACCCGAAGTACCTCGAGATCGCCGTCGCGCACGCGAAGACGGCGCAGCGGAACTTCCTGCGCCCCGACGGGTCGACGCCGCACGTGTTCGACTTCGACCCGGTCACCGGCGCGCCGATCGGGCCGAACACGGTGCAGGGCTACAGCCCGACGTCGTGCTGGTCGCGCGGGCAGGCCTGGGGCGTCTACGGGTTCACGACCATCCACCGGCGCACCGGGGACCCGGAGTTCCTGGCCACGGCCCGGCGGCTCGCGGACTTCGCGCTGTCCCGGCTGACGCCCGACCACGTGCCGGTGTGGGACTACCTGGCCCCGCAGGCGCCGAACGACGTCAAGGACGCCTCCGCCGGCGTGATCATGGCGTGCGGCCTGCTGGACCTCGCGGAACTCACGCACCGCCCGCACTACCGGGAAAGCGCGCTGCGGATCCTCACCGCGGTGGCGCGGACGTGCCTGACCACGAAGTCGGCCCGCGCCGAGGCGAGCGTCGCGCGCTGCACCCGCAACCGGCCGGCCGAGGACGGCGTCGAGGTGTCGCTCCCCTACGCCGACTACTACCTGCTGGAAGGCATCCTGCGGGTGCTCGACCGGCGCAAGGTGGACCGCGCGATCGACCTTTCGAGCGTGTAGCGGCGCCCGGGGAGGCCGCCACCTCCCCGGACGCGTTGTTCAGTGGTGGTGGTGCGCGTGCACCTTGGCGTGGCCGAGGCCGCGCCCGATCATCCACTTGTTGACCGGCACCGTGACGACGAACGCGATCGCCAGCGAAAGCGCCAGTGCCAGCCAGAAGAGCAGGCTGGCCAGCCCGGCGTCCATCGCCCCGGGAATCGCCACGACCACGGTGTTGTCGATCAGCTCCATCACGGCGATCGACACGGTGTCCGCGGCCAGCGCGACCTTGAACGCCGCCGCCGCGCCGAGCCCCGACTTCAGGACGCCCCGCATGGTCAGGCCGTACCCGAAGACGAAGGCGAGCACGATCGAGAGGACCACAGTCGCCGCGTTGTGCAGGCCGAACGCCGTGCCCAGCACCATGCCGAGCACCTCACCGATGGCACAGCCGGTCAGGCAGTGCAGAGTCGCCTGGATCGCCGTCGCCCACGAAGCCCCGTGCTGTTCGTTCATGCCCCGCAATATACCCCCAGGGGGTAATGAACGCACGTTCCACCGGTCACGCCACCGAGGCGAGCTGCGTTGCTACCGAGCGTGACCGAAGGCGGCCGACCAGGGCATCCACCTCCGACGACACCCGAGACAGAACTCACTTCCGTAACCCTTTGCGCACATCCCGTTGACCACAGTTACCCGGGGCCCTACGTTCGCCCTTGGTCTCCACCATGCGCAGACCCATCGAACCGATCGAATTGCCTGAGGAACGGGTGGAGATGCGAGGGCCGACGAAGACCTTCCGGCGGGTCGCGACGTTGCCGCTGGTGGCGGCGCTCGCGCTCGGAGGCTGCTCGGACCAGCTGGGCAGCCCGCCCGCGCCGCCGCCGACCCGGATCGAGTTCGTGCCCAAGGTCCGCGACATCCCGTACTTCGACGCCATGAACAACGGCGGCTTGGAGGCGGCGAAACAGCTGGGCGTGGTGTGGCACTCGACCGGGCCGGAGACCGTGGACCCGGCCGCGCAAGTGACGATCCTGCGCGAGCTGATCGCGAAGAAGGTCGACGTCATCGTCGTGGCCCCGAACGACCCGGCCGCGCTCGCCGGCGTGATCGCCGAGGCCAGGGCGAAGGGCATCCACGTGCTCACCTCCGACACCGACGCGCCGGGCACGCAGCGCGAGGTGTTCGTCAACCAGGCCAGCGCGCAGGGCATCGGCACCGCGCTCGTCGACGCGCTGATGGCCAAGACCGGCGGCACCGGCCAGTACGCGATCGTCTCCTGCGGCCCGGCCGCGGCGAACCTCAACTCGTGGATCGCCGTCCAGAAGGACTACGCGGCCACGCGCTACCCGAAGGCGGAGCTCGTCGACACCGTGTACGCGGGCGAAGACGAAAACACCGCGACGGCGCTGGCCAAGCAGCTCATGGCCGCCCACCCGGGCCTGACCGGGCTGATCGGCGAGTGCACGACGTCCGCGCCCGGCGTCGCGAAGGCCGTCGATGACGAGCAGAAGATCGGCCGGGTGTTCACCGTCGGCGTCGGGACGCCGCAGGCCATCAAGCCGTTCCTGCTCAAGGGCTCGTGCTCGCAGTCGGTGCTGTGGAACGTCGAGTCGCTGGGCTACCTGACCGCGTGGACGGCGAAGCAGGTCGCCGACGGCAAGCCCCTGAGCCCGGTGAACAAGGTGAGTCTGGAGCTGCCGGCGGTGAAGTACGACGCCGCGGCGAAGACCGTCCTGCTGGGCGACCCGCTGCTCATCACCGCCGACAACGTCGACCAGTTCAAGTACTGACCGGGCTCACCGGTGCCGGCGCACGTGGCCGACCGCCGCACCCCCGCCGAGCACGAGGATCAGCGCCGTCAGGCCCCAGCGGCGTTTCTCCGCCGTCCGCCGTCCGGTGTCCTGGGCCACCGGCTCGGTCTTCTTCTCCGTACGCGCGTGGGACGTCGTCGGCGGCGGCGGGGGCGGCGGAGCCGGGGTGGCCGGCGTGGGCGTGACCACCGGCGGTGGCGTGGGCGCCGGCACCGGGGCCGGGGGCAGGACGACGGGCTGCTCCACTGGTGGCGGCGGGGGCGGCTCCGGCGACGGCTCAGGTGACGGCGTCTCGGTCCGGGGCGGCGGCTCCGACGACTGCCCCGGCGGCGTCGTCGGTGGTGGTGACGACTGCCCCGGGGGCGTCGTCGGCGGGGGTGACGTCGTCGGCGGGCGTGCCGCCGGCTCGGCGAGGCAGCCGGCCGCGTCTCCGCTCACCAGGGGTGGCCCGGTCGCGACCGCCGTGGCCTGACCCGAGCCGTCACGCGGCAGGCGGAACATGACGCTGCGCCGGCCGGCCTGGTTGGCCGTGGCGTAGATCGCGCCGGGGGCGAGCACGACCGCCCCGTACGCGCCGCCGTCGGGGAACCGGAGCCCGGGCACCACCGCGACCTTCCCGCTCGACGGGTCGAGGGTGACCACCGAGCTGTCCCCGCGCGAAGTCGCCGAGACGCCGTAGAGGAGCCCGTCCGCCGGGTCGAAGGCGAAGTCGTCGACGCCGACGGCGAGCGACACCGGCCGCAGCGACGTCCGGTGCACCACCCGCACGTAGTCCGCGCCCGCCGGGTTGATGTCCACTGTGTACAGATCACTGCCCTGCCGGACGTACCAGCGGTCGCCGTCGATCGCGCCCGCGGTGGCCCCGGTGACCGGGCTCCACGCCGGTTTCGGCGCGCCGGCCCGGCCGATCACGCCCAGGTCGGTGACCACGCCGGCGGCGTCGATCCGCACCGCGTGCGCGCCGTGGTACCGGCCGGCGCGGGTGCCGTCGGCGACGCCGTAGACCACGTGCTGCGCCGCGGAGTAGCCCATCGCGTTGATCCAGTACCCGGCCTGGCTCACCCGCCGCGTGACACCGCCGGGCAGCGACAGCAGCCGCAGCGTCGTCGGCGCGCCGCTGCGTTCGTTCTCCGCCTGCAGGACCGTGCAGCCGGCCGGCTCCCGCGCCACCGCGAGGCGGGACGCGGGGGGCGCGAGCCAGCCCGACGCCGCCAGCAGCGCCGAGACGGCCGCGGCCACGCCGAACGCCGCCGCCCAGCGGGCCCGCGTGCCGGTCAAGCCAGCCTGGCCAGCGCGGAGGTGAACGCCTCGGGGGGCACGCTGACACCGCCGCTGAACGGGTTCTGCAGCTGGTAGATCGCGAACAGCAGCAACGTGATCGTGCCGGCCAGGGTGGACACGATGACGACGTGCGCGGCCAGCCGCGTGCCGCCGAACAGGTTGGGCAGCAGGATGGCCGTGATCAGGCTGCCGAGGATCAGCGCGAACCAGACGACCGCGCCGACCCCGCCGGCGCCGGAGTGGGACAGCCGCTGCTGCCGGGCCTGGTAGACCGACCAGAGCTGGTTGCTCGCCTCGGTCTTGCGGTCCAGCAGCCAGTCGTCGTCGGCCGGGGCTTCCGACACCGCCTGGCGCATCTGGTCAAGCTGCGAAGCACCCGTGGCGGGTACGTCGCCGCCGTCGGCCAGGCGCGGCCACTCCTGCTCCTCGACCGTGCGCGCGTAGGCCGAGGCGAGCTGGTGCACGCGGTCCTTCGTGACCTCGGGCAGCGCGTCGGCCGCCCAGGTGGCGGCGACCAGGCCGTCGGCTTCGGCCTGCGCGTTCTGGCCCACGGTGCCGACCGAGTCGTACAGCGAGATGAGGACGAAGGCGACCAGGACCGCGTGCAGCCCGCCGACGATGGTGAACACCTGACCGGCCGCGTCGTTGTTGCCGGGCCTGCCTTCGTCGTCCCGGCCGAACCGGCGGACCAGGTAGGCGATCAGGCCGCCGACGCCGGCCGCACCGGCCACCCAGAGACTGCCGGCCACGAAGATGTTCATCCGGGTCCTTTCGCCCGCGAAGCGCGGGAAGCACTGCCCGACACATTCCACGGCCGGGACCGCCCAAGTTAGTCATCCATTTACGGGCCGACAACAGCAACGGCGGAATTCATCCGAGTGGCCGCAAAAATCCGCTCTCGTCGCCGGTTCGGCGCAGTTACCGGACACCGGGACGCTTTCTCCGTTTCACACGGCGATCATGGTGGACCGCTGCGGAGCTGGACCTTCCCGACCGGGTGACAGCCAGGAACAGGCAGTCACCACGTCCGGACCGGCCCTCCGCGGGACGCCATCCGAAACCCACCCACGTCGAACACGTGGTTTTCGCCGGTGACCCCGATCGTGTCATTGTGCGACCGGACGCCGTTGCTATGTTGATTCGGCGGAGCCGCAAAACCAGGCGGATATCAGCGACAAAAGATCATGACCGGCGTGCCTGCTGGGACGCCGTACGTGCCGAACGCGAATGATTGGGTGGTCCTCGTTGTGACTGTCACCGACCCGGTGGAATCCGAGCAGGCCCCGTCGAGCCTGGGACGGGCAGCGGCCCGGACACTGGCCACCACCACCAAATCCGTCCCCCAGATGCAGGGCATCTCCTCCCGCTGGCTGCTCAAACTCCTCCCCTGGGTCGAAGTCGCAGCCGGGTCCTACCGCGTCAACCGCCGCCTCTCCTACGCCGTCGGCGACGGCCGCGTCACCTTCACCACCACCGGCGCCCACGTCCGCGTCATCCCCCCCGAACTCGGCGAACTCGCCCCCCTGCGCGGCTTCGACGACGACGACACCCTCACCGAACTCGCCGACCGCTTCACCCAACACGAATACGCCCCCGGCGACGCCCTCGTCGAATTCGGCTCCCCCGCCGACCAGGTCTTCCTCCTCGCCCACGGCAAAATCACCAAAATCGGCACCGGCGCCTACGGCGACCAAGTCACCCTCGCCACCCTCGCCGACGGCGACCACTTCGGCGAAACCACCCTCCTCGACCCCGACGGCATCTGGGAATTCACCGCCAAAGCCGTCACCACCTGCACCGTCCTGTCCCTCCCCCGCACCGCCTTCGACGACATCCTCACCCGCTCCCCCGCCCTGCAAGCCCACCTCGCCGACTACCGCGCCCGCGGCACCACCGCCAGCAACGACCACGGCGAAGCCGAAATCACCCTCGCCTCCGGCCACGACGGCGAACCCACCCTCCCCGCCACCTTCGTCGACTACGAAGCCAACCCCCGCGAATACGAACTGTCGGTCGCCCAAACCGTGCTACGCGTCCACTCCCGCGTCGCCGACCTCTACAACCAGCCCATGAACCAAATCGAACAACAACTACGGCTGACCGTGGAAGCCCTACGCGAACGCCAAGAACACGAACTCATCAACAACACCGACTTCGGGCTCCTCCACAACACCGACTTCGCCCAGCGCATCCCCACCCGCACCGGCCCACCCACCCCCGACGACCTCGACCACCTGCTCACCCTCGTCTGGAAAGACCCCAGCTTCTTCCTCGCCCACCCCAAAACCATCGCCGCCTTCGGCCGCGAATGCACCAAAGCCGGCCTCTACCCCACCAGCGTCGACCTCGCCGGCCACCAAGTCCCCTCCTGGCGCGGCATCCCCATCCTCCCCTGCAACAAAATCCCCGTCACCGACACCCGCACCAGCTCCATCCTCCTCATGCGCACCGGCGAACAAAGCCAAGGCGTCGTCGGCCTCCACCAAACCGGACTCCCCGACGAATACCAACCCGGACTCAACGTCCGATTCATGGGCATCAACGAACAAGCCATCATCTCCTACCTCGTCTCCGCCTACTACTCCGCCGCCGTCCTCGTCCCCGACGCCCTCGCCGTCCTCGAAAGCGCCGAAATCGGCCGGGAAACGTCGTGACCGTCACCGAAGAAACGGCGTCGGTGCAGCTGTCGCTGAGCGTTCGCGCGGCACGGACACTGACCACCACCACCAAAACGCTGCCGCAGATGCGCGGCATCACCACCCGCTGGCTGCTGTCCCAGCTCCCCTGGGTCGAAGTCCCCGCCGGCTCCTACCGCGTCAACCGGCGCCTCACCTACACCCTCGGCGACGGCAAGCTCTCCTTCTACAACACCGGCGCCCGCGTCCACGTCGTCCCCGCCGAACTCACGGAACTCGCCGTGCTGCGCGGCTTCGGCGACGAAACAGCCCTGGGTGCGTTGGCGGACGCCTTCGAGCAACGCGAGTACGAACCCGGCGACACGCTCTTCACCGCCGGCTCGCCACGGGACGCGCTCGTCCTCCTCGCCCACGGCAAAGTCACCCGCCACGGCACCGGCCCCTACGGCGACGACCTCCTCCTCGGCGCCGCCACCGACGGCGACCACTTCGGCGAAGAACTCCTCGCCCCCGACCCCGGCACCTGGACCTTCACCGCCCGCGCCGCCACCCGCGTCACCGCCCTCGTCCTGCCCGCCGCGGTTTACGCGCGTCTCAACGGCCGATCCGAGGCGCTCCGCACCCATGTCGCGGAAGCGCTGTCACGGCCACGGAAACCCCAGAACGCCAAGGGGGAAGCCGCGATCGACCTGGCTGCCGGTCACGACGGCGAACCGCTGTTGCCCGGCACCTACGTCGACTACGATCCTTCGCCCCGCGAATACGATCTGGCCGTGGCCCAGACCGTCCTGCGGGTCCACAACCGCGTCGCCGACCTCTACAACCAGCCGATGAACCAGCTCGAACAACAGCTGCGCCTGACCGTGGAAGCGTTGCGGGAACGGCAAGAACACGAACTGGTCAACAACACCGACTTCGGGCTGCTGCACAACACCGACCTCAAACAGCGCATCACCACGCGCACCGGCCCACCCACCCCGCTCGACCTCGACGACCTGCTCAGCCGGCGCCGCAAAACCCGCTTCTTCCTCGCCCACCCCCAGGCGATCGCCGCCTTCGGCCGCGAATGCACCAGCCGCCGCATCTACCCCGACACCACCGTCCTCGACGGCAAACCCGTCACCGCCTGGCGTGGCGTCCCGATCCTGCCCTGCGACAAGATCCCGATCAGCCCCTCCGGCACCACCTCGATCCTCGCCATGCGCACCGGCGAAGACGACGCCGGCGTCATCGCCCTCCGCCCGAAATCGCTGCCCGACGAGTACCAACCCGGACTGAACGTCCGCAACATGAACACCAACGACCAAGCCATCACCTCCTACCTCGTCAGCGCCTACCACTCCGCCGCCGTCCTCGTCCCCGACGCCCTCGGCGCTCTCGACGACGTCCAGGTCGGTCGCTGATGACCACCATGAACACGCGCACCGCGGCCCGTCCGCTCGCCGACGTCCTCGCGTGGAGCAAGGGGCTCGTCGACCCGGCGTTGCGGGCGGCCGCCGAACGCCTGCCGGAGGCGATGCGGCGGATCGCCGCCTACCACTTCGGCTGGCAGGACGCCCACGGGCGGCCGGCGGCCACCGACGGCGGCAAGGCACTGCGGCCGGCGTTGGCGTTGCTGTGCGCCGAAGCCGCGGGCGGGGAAGCGGCCGACGCCGTGCCGGCCGCCGTCGCGGTCGAGCTGGTGCACAACTTCTCGCTGCTGCACGACGACGTCATGGACGGCGACACCACCCGGCGGCACCGCGCGACGGCGTGGACGGTGTTCGGCACCGGGCCGGCCGTGCTGGCCGGGGACGCGTTGCTGAGCCTGGCGTTCGAGGTGCTGGCGCCGAGCGGGGCGGCGAACGCGAAGGTGCTGTCGGCGGCGACGCTGGCCCTGCTCGAAGGGCAGGCCGCGGACCTGGACTTCGAGCAACGCGACGACGTCACCCCCGGCGAGTGCGTCCGGATGGCGGAGGGCAAGACGGCGGCCCTGCTGGGCGCGGCGTGCACGCTCGGGGCGGCGTCCGGACCGGCAGGCGCGGACCGCTTCGGCGCGTTCGGCCGGGCGGTGGGCCTGGCGTTCCAGCACGTCGACGACCTGCTCGGCATCTGGGGCGATCCGGCCGTCACCGGCAAGCCGGTGTATTCGGACCTCCAGAACCGCAAGAAGTCACTGCCGGTGGTGACGGCCCTGTCTTCGGGCACGCCAGCCGGCGCCGACCTCGCCACCCTCTACGCCCGGCACGACCCCCTGGACGAGATCGCGCTGGCCCGCGCGGCTTCCCTCGTCGAGGCCGCGGGCGGACGCCAGTGGAGCCAGGCCCAGGCGGAGGCGTTGCTGGCCAAGGCCCTGCGAGACCTCGCCGCAACCGGCCCGCCTTCCCGCGCCACCGCCGAGCTCGCCTCCCTGGCCCGCCTCATCACCACCCGAACCCACTGAACCCCGTGATGGAAGCGCCAACTCGCGTGATCAGAACGCCAACTCACGTGATTGGAGGGTCGACACACCGCGGGCCAGCCGGTGCGGCCGTGTCGACCCTTCAATCACGCGTGCCGGCTTCTCAATCACGCGTGTCGACCTGCTGATCACAATTACTTGCCGGGGCGGGTGAGGCCGGACTTGGCGGCGCCGAGGCTCAGGATGTTCTTGTCTGTGTCCTGGAGGGCCTTGGTGACCTGGGGAGACGGCGGTGATGTCGACAAGTCGATCAGGCGGATCGGAGCTTCCAGCCGGATCAGGGTCGGGATGTACTCGGCCTTGTCGACCTTCCAGCGGTCGCCGTCGCGGACGAAGCGGAAGCGGGCCGCCGCGCCTTCCTCCGTGTCGCCCTTCGGTTCGGAGTGGCGGGCGACGCTGTTGCCGAGGCCGTAGGCCACCCACTTGTCGCCGATCTTCTCGAACGGCTGGACCACGTGGGCGTGGTGGCCGACGATCAGGTCGATGTCGTCCGACGCCAGGATCTTCTTCGCCTGCGACCCCTGTTCGGCCGTCGGCTCGTGCTGGTACTCGACGCCCCAGTGCAGGCTCGCGATCACGACCTGCGCCCCGGCCTGCTTCGCCTTGCGCGCGGCGGCGAGGACGTCGTCGACGTCGATCTGGTTGGCCAGCCACGGTTTCCCGGCGGGCACCTTGATGCCGTTGAAGCCGAACGCGTACGACACCTGGGCGACCTTGACGCCGTGGACGTCGAGGATCAGCGGCTTCGCGGCCTCGCCCGCCGACCGCGCCGAGCCGGTGTGCTTGACGCCGATGCCGTCGAGCTTGTCGAGGGTCCGGGTGACGCCCTCGGCGCCTTGGTCGATCGTGTGGTTGGACGACGTCGAGCAGGTGTCGTAGCCGGTGTCCTTGATCGCGTCGGCGATCTCCGGCGGTGCGCTGAACGACGGGTAGCCGCTGTACGGGCCGCCCTCCGGCGCCAGCGGCGTCTCGAGGTGGCAGATGCCGAGGTCGGCGCCGGAGATCAGCGGCTTGATCCCGGCCAGCAGCGGCCGGTAGTCGATCTTCCCGCCGCCGTCGGCCTCGGCCTGCTCGGTCAGCGCCGGGTGGATCAGGACGTCCCCGGTGGCGACGACGCTGAACGACCCCTCGGGGGCGGCGGCTCCCGCGGAAGAAGAAGCGGCCGCCTCGGGAAAGGGCGTCGGCGCCGGCCCCTGCTGCTGCGGCGGACTGCTGCACGCCGCCGCCAGGACGGCGACCCCGGCGAGCGCGGCGACGCGGTGCTTCGTCATCGGTCCCCCTAACGTGGTCCGGCCATCCTGCCAGCCGGGCGAATCCGGCAGAGACGGCGTCCCGGGGTCGCGTGAAACTTCCACCACAGTCGACAACACCGATCAGAACATCGCCACGAGACAAAACCGGACAACGTGCAGCCCAGGGCGGAAAAAATACGATAAATCACCCTTGCTGAGGTGATCAAGAAACTACGCAGAGTAGGTCTCGCTCCGCTAACTCCGCCTTGACGCTCCTCGAAAGGGTGTTTTGTAATACGAGTCACTTCGCGAACTCGACCCGACCCACCCGACCTCGGCCCCCATGGGAGCTCTCGATGTCCACATACCCGCACAGGTTTCGCACCTGGAGCGTTGTTGGTTGTTGTTTGATTTCTGGCGCTCTGCTGGCCTCCTGCTCTTCGGGCAAAGACACCGCGGCACCGCAGCAGCAGGCGCCCACCAATGGCAAGGTCACCCTGTACTACCTGCAGAAACAGGGCGACCAGCAGTACTTCGTCGAGCAGGCGCAGGGCGCGCAGGAGAAGGCGAAGGAGCTCGGCGTCGAGCTCAAGGTCGTCAACCTCGGCCAGGACGCCAACAAGGCGATCACCGAACTGGACGCCGCGGTCGCCCAAGGCGCCAACGGTGTCGCCATCGTCGTCCCGGACCAGGCGATCGGCCCGCAGGTGATCGACAAGGCCAAGAGCGCGGGCATCCCGCTGATCGCCTCCGACGACGTCATCAAGGACGGCACCGGCGCGAAGGCCCCGTTCGTCGGCTTCAACGGCAGCCAGATGGGCGACTCGGTCGGCACCGAGGCCGGGAAGCTGTTCAAGGCCGCGAACTGGACCGCCGCCGACACGAAGATCATCAGCGCGTTCAAGCAGGACCTGACCGTCTGCACCGACCGCGTCAACGCCGCGAAGTCGGCGTTCGCCAAGGCCGCGGGCGCGGACGTCCAGGTCATCGACGTCGGCACCGACAACTCCCCCGTCGACGCGCAGAACCGGTCCGGTGCCGTGATCGGCTCCAACCCGGGCGTCAAGCACTGGGTCGTCTGGGGCTGCAACGACGAGAACGAGACCGGGGTCGTGACCGCGCTGGCCAACTCCGGCGTGGCGGCGAACAACATCATCGGTGTCGGTCTCGGCGCGTACCTCACCTGCAAGGACTGGGCCGCGAACAAGGACACCGGCAACAAGGCCGCGCTCTACATCTCCGGCGCCGAGGTCGGCCGCTCGGCGATCCAGGTGCTGGTCGACAAGGTGAAGAACGGCAAGGAGCTGCCCGCGGAGACGATCGCCAAGACCACGATCGTCAACAAGGACAACTACAAGCAGGCCGGCGTCAACTGCACCTGACCGCTGTCCGCGGGCGGTGCCGGCCGCACCGCCCGCGGGCCTCCTCCGCCGAAGGGCCCGCACATGTCCGCCTCTCCTCCCGCGCTCGCCGTCGAGGGCATCGGCAAGCGCTTCTCCGGTGTCACCGCCCTCGACGACGTCTCGCTGGAGTTCCGCTCCGGCGAAGTCCTGGCCCTGATGGGCGAGAACGGCGCCGGCAAGTCGACGCTCCTGCGCGTGCTGTCCGGTGACCAGGGCCCGGACGAGGGCCGGCTGCTCCTGGACGGCACCGAGGTTGCGTTCGACACCCCGCGCGCGGCGATGGCCGCCGGGGTGCGCGTGATCTACCAGGAACCCGAGATCATCCCGCACGTTTCCGTGGCGGAGAACGTCTTCGTCGGCGAACTGCCCGCGACGGCCCGGGTGTTCAGCCGCCGCACGCTGCTGAAGGCGACGCAGGACGCGCTCGCCGAGTACGGCTTCGAAGGCGTGCTCAACCCGATGACGCTCGGCGTCGCGCTGTCGGCCGCCCAGCGGCAGATCGTCGAGATCCTGCGCGTGCTCACCGCCGCCACGCCACCGCGGGTGATCGCGTTCGACGAGCCGACGTCGTCGCTGTCCGAACACGAAGTCGAGGCGCTGTTCCGGCTGATCGGACGGCTGCGCGACAGCGGCGTCGCGGTCGTCTACGTCTCGCACCGGATGAAGGAGATCTTCCAGCTCGCCGACCGCGTCGCCGTGCTGCGCGACGGGAAGCTCGTCGGCGTCCAGCAGGCCGCGGAGACCGACGAGGCCGGCCTGGTCCGGATGATGATCGGCCGTGACCTGTCGGCGCTGGAACGCCGTGTCACCCAGGACACCGGTGACGTGGTCCTGAAACTGGCCGACGTCACGACCGACGACGTCACCGGCATCTCGTTGCAGGTCCGCGCGGGCGAGGTGGTCTGCCTGGCCGGGCTGGTCGGCGCGGGACGCTCCGAGCTGGCCCGGGCGATCGTCGGCGACCTGCCGATCCGGTCCGGGACCGTGGAGCTCGGCGGCAAACGGCTGCGCGCGCACAACCCGGGTGACGCCGTGAAAGCGGGCATCGGCTTCGCGCCCGAAGAGCGCAAGACGGACGCGTTGCTCATGCAGCGGTCCGTACGGGACAACGTCTCCATCGCCGTCCTGGACCGGCTTCGCCGCTTCCGGGTCGTGAAGCGGGCGAAGGAACGCGCGCTCGTCGAGGAGTACGTACGCGAGCTTCGCGTGCGGACGCCGTCGATGGAGCAGGAAGTCCGCAAGCTGTCCGGCGGCAACCAGCAGAAGGCCGTCCTCGCGCGGTGGCTCGCGCGGCGGCCGAAGCTGCTGATCCTCGACGAGCCGACGCGCGGGGTCGACGTCGGCGCGAAGGCCGAGATCTACCGGATCATCGACGGCCTCGCCGCCGAAGGCATCGCGCTGCTGGTCATCTCCTCCGACCTGCCCGAGGTGCTGACGCTGGCCGACCGCATCCTCGTGATGCGGGCCGGGCGCCTGGCGGGCGAGATCAGCCGCGAAGACGCGACCGAGGAAGCCGTGCTGACCCTCGCCATCCCCGAAACCGAACCAGCCGTGGACGAAGCCCAGGAGATCGGCGCATGAGTGAGCCTGCGAACGAATCATTCAACACAGCGCTCGCCGCTCAGGCCGAGCTGAGCGTCAGCGAGGTCGGCGCATGAGTACCCCCACGAAGGAAACGTCGGCCCCCGCCGCGCCGCCCCAGCCGTCGGCCGCGCGCCGGGTGCTGACCGGCATCGGCGTGCAGAACTCGAGCCTGATCATCACGCTGATCGCGCTGGTGATCCTGCTGAGCGTGCTGAACGAGAACTTCTTCCGCACCAACAACCTGCTGCTGATCGGCAGCGCGATCACCATCATGGGGCTACTGGCCCTGGTCCAGACCCTGGTGATCATCCTGGGCGCGCTGGACATCTCGGTCGGCTCGATGGCCGGGCTGGCCTCGGTCATCTCGGCGATGGTGTTCACCTCGACCGGCAACGCCGAGGTCGGCATCCTCGCCGCGGTCGGCGTCGGCATCCTCTGCGGCCTGGTCAACGGCATGATCATCATCTTCGGCCGGGTCAACCCGGTGGTCGCGACGCTGGCCATGCTCGCCACCTACAAGGGCATCGCGCAGGTGATCTCCAACGGCAAGGCGCAGGGCTACACCGGTGGCGACGACCTGTTCATCTTCCTGGCCAAGGGCGCGATCGCGGGCCTGCCGTCACTGGTGTGGGTGTTCCTGATCGTCGCGGCGCTGCTGCACTTCCTGCTCAAGTACACCGACATCGGCCGCAACGTCTACGCCATCGGCGGCAACGACACCGCCGCGCGGCTGGCCGGCATCAACATCAACCGGTACATCATCGGCGTGTACGCGCTGGTCGGCGTGGTCGCGGCGATCGCGGGCGTGCTGATCACCGCCCGCACCGGGTCCGGCCAGCCGACGTCCGGGTCCGAGGGCCTGGAACTGCAGGCCGTCACCGGCGCCGCGCTCGGCGGCACGATGCTCAAGGGCGGGCGCGGGTCGATCATTTCGACCGTGCTCGCGGTGGTCATCCTGGGCGTGCTCGACAACGGCATGTCCGGGCTGGGCATCAACCCGTTCTGGCAGAACGTCGCCCACGGCGCCCTGCTGGTGATCGCGGTCGTGCTGCAGCAGCTGCGCAGCGGGGAGCGGCGCGTCGGCCTGCCCGAGTAGCGGTGGGCCCCCCGCGGAACCTCCACGCCCGAATCGTCGGCGAACTGGGCCGGCTCATCGTCGAAGGCGTCCTCGGGGACGGGCAGCCGCTCGTCCCCGAGGAGCTCGGCCGCCGGTTCTCGGCGTCCCGGACGGTGGTGCGCGAGGCGTTGCGCGTGCTCGAGTCCAAGGGCATGGTCACCGCGCGCCCGCGGGTCGGGACCTGGACGCTGCCGCCCGAGGCGTGGGACGCGATCGACCCGGACATCATCGCCTGGCGCGTCGGCGCTCCTGGTGGCCGCGAGCACCTGCGCGAGCTGCTGGAGCTGCGGCTGGCCATCGAACCGCAGGCGGCGCGGATCGCCGCGCAGCACCGGCGTCCCGACGAGCTTTCGGCGATGGCGACGGCCTACGCGCAGATGGCCGACGCGGTCGAGCGCGACGACGGCGACGGGTTCCGGGACGCCGATTCGCGGTTCCACGCGGCACTGATCCGGGCGTCGGGCAACACGCTGATCGCGCAGCTACAGGTGCCCGTGGTCGCCGCGCTGAAGGCGAACGGCGAGCCGATGGAGCTGGTGGCGCATTCCCGGGTGCTGACGCTGGTGCTGGCGAAGAACGCCGAGGGCGCCGAGTCGGCGGCCCGCCGGTTGCTGGAAACCGTTGCGGCGTACCGCTCATCGGCACCTTGACACGTCCACCGGGAGGCGCTTCACTCGCTGCGGACGACCGCCGCCATGAGTGGAGGAGGACGCTTTCATGCGTTTCCCGGGAATTCGCGGTTTCGGCGTGCTCGCGGCCACGGCGTTGGCGGGCAGTCTCTTCACGGCCCCGGTGGCGACCGCCGCGACCTGCACGATTTCCGACGAAATGGTGGCCGCGGGCAATTACTGGGTCGCCAACGGGACGAACCTCGACGCGCCGGACTGGCAGAACGCGACGTTCCACGTCGGCAACCTGGCCCTGGTCCGGACCACCGGCCAGTCCAACCACAAGACCTACCCCTGGGCGCAGGCCAACAAGTATCTGCTGCCGGAGGACCCGAAGCGGCCGTTCTTCCCGGACAACCAGGCGGCCGGCGAGGCGTACCTGGACCTCTACACCTACTTCCACCCGGAGATCCCCCTGGATTCGATTCGCACGCGGATCCGCGACGAGGTGGCGTCCGTGCAGGCCGGGCACCGCGACTACTGGAACTACGTCGACGCGCTGAACATGGCGATGCCGTCGTTCGCGCGGATGAGCCTGATCGACCACGATCCGTCCTATTCGGACGCAATGCAAACGCTCTTCTCGTACACCGAGCACAAGCTGTTCAACGAGTTCACCGGGTTGTGGTACCGCGACGCGCGGTTCAAGGGCACCGGGGTGTTCTGGTCGCGCGGCAACGGCTGGGCCCTGGCGGCGTTGACGAAGGTCCTGCAGGTGCTGCCGGCCGACGACCCGCGGCGGCCGGAATACCTGCGGGTGTTCAAGAAGATGGCTTCCACGCTGGCTTTGGCCCAGCGGCGTGACGGCTTCTGGAACTCCGACCTGCTGAACCCGTGGGACCACGGCGGCCCGGAGTCCAGCGGCACGGCGTTCTTCACGTTCGGCCTCGGCTGGGGCATCACCGCGGGCGTCCTCGACCCGGGCCGCTTCCGCCCGGTGGTCGACAAGGCCTGGACGGCGCTGTCGACGAAGGCGCTGCAGCCGAGTGGCCTGGTGGGCTACGTCCAGCCGGTGGGCGACCGCCCGGCCACGGCGAAGCCCACGGACACCGCGGCCTACGGCGTCGGCGCGTTCCTCCTGGCGGGCCAGGAAGTCGCGAAGCTGCAGGGCTGCTCGGCGGAGTAGGCCCTACTCCAGGCAGTCCCCGGGTTCACCGCGGGTCAGGGCCGGGTCCGACTGGGGGAACGTTCGCGCGATGCCGGGTCCCGATGACCGGTGCTCGAAGCGGACCGTCACCCGGCCGTGGCCCGCGCCCTGGACCCAGCCCGTGCCGAACTCCTCGTGGACCACGTCGTCGCCCTGGCGCCACTCCGACGGCGATGCTGCCACCGGCGTCGGCGCGGTGGACACCACCGTCGAAGGCACCGAAGGCGCGGCCAGGGTGAACAGCGCGTCCTGGTGGGGCACCGAAAGGCCGCTGTAGGCGACGCCCGCCAGCCGGATGCCGCCGAACTCCGCCGGGTCGATCAGCAGCCGCTCCGCGGTGGCCGCCAGCTCGGCCAGGTCGTCCGTGGGCGCGGAGATCGTCTCCGAACGGGTCACCGTGTGCATGTCCGTGTGCCGCAGCTTGATCACCACCGTCCGCGCCACCCGGCCGGCCTTCAGCAGCCGCTGGTGCGCGCCCACCGCGATCCGGCGGACCTCCGCCCGCAACGTCGGCAAGTCCTTGATGTCGGTGTCGAACGTCGTCTCGGCGCTGACCTGCTTGGTCTCGGCGCGGCCGGCCACCGGGCGGTCGTCGGCGCCGGTGGCGAGCCGCCGCAGGTCGCGGCCGACCACGCCGCCGAGCGTGGCCACGGCGTCCTGTTCGGACAGTGCCGCCAGCTGCCCGAGCGTCTGGACGCCGATGAACCGCAGCTTGCCCTCGGCGACCGGGCCGATGCCCCACAGCGCGCGCACCGGCAGCGGGGCGAGGAACTCCCGTTCGGTGCCCTGCGGCACCACCAGCAGCCCGTCCGGTTTGGCTTCGTCGGAGGCGATCTTCGCGATCTGCTTGCCGTTGCCGGCGCCGATCGACGCCACCAGGCCGGTTTCCGACCGGATCCGGGCCCGGAGCGCGGCGCAGAAGGCCGTGACCTCGTCGAAGGAAGCGCCGACCAGCGATGGCGGTTCGGCGAAGGCTTCGTCGAGGGAAATCTTCTCCAGCACCGGCGCGACCTCGGTGACGACGGCGAAGACCTCCTGGCTGAGCCGCTCGTAGACGCGGAACCGCGGTGGCACGATCACGCCGTTCGCCGGCAGCAGCCGCCGCGCCTGCGACATCGGCATCGCCGAGCGGATGCCGAACACCCGCGACTCGTAGCTCGCCCCGGCGACGACCCCGCGGGGCCCGGTGCCGCCGACGAGCACCGGGCGCCCGGCCAGCGTCGGGCGGGTGAGCTGCTCGGCCGACGCGTAGAAGGCGTCCAGGTCGAGGTGGATCACCCAGCGGCCCACGTCAGTCCCCGCCGGTGGCGTCCAGCAGCTGGTGCAGCGCCTTGGTGTAGCTCTCGAACGCCGCGCGCCCGGCCGCGGTCAGCCGGACCAGGGTGACCGGCGTGCGGTGCTCGTAGGCCTTGGTGATCTCGACGTACTCGGCGTCCTCGAGCTTGCGCAGGTGCGTCGAGAGGTTGCCGGCCGTCATGTCCAGGAGCTGCTGCAGCCGCGGGAAGGTGATCTGGTCGCCGGCGCGCAGGCCGGCGAGCGCGACCGTGACCCGCAGCCGCGCCTGGGCGTGGATGACCGGGTCGAGCTGCGGCAGTTCGCTCATCGGCCGGTCTTCTCGCGGACGAAGTAGACGATCGCGCCCAGCAGGAAGCCACCGCCCCCGCAGACGGTGAGCACGAGGAAGTTCGCCGGGTAGCCGACCAGCACGCTCAGCGCGGCCGACACGATCATCCACGCGCCGAGGCCGTACATCAGCTTGTCCTGCCACACCATGCCGCCCGCCAGGTACATCACGCCGGTGAACAGCAGCCACGTGCCGGTCCACAGCAGCGACACCTGGTCCGTGGACAGCGCCTGGAAACTCGTGATGCGGATGTCGACGACCATCAGCCCGATCGAGCCGAGCGCCCAGCCGTAGCCGTACATCGCCCCGACCGTGCGGGACGGCCCGCGGATCCCGCGGCCGGTGCGGATGCTGGTGTAGGTCGTGTAGGCGACGGCGCCGAGGAACAGCACCGGGACGACGATGCCGCCGCTGACCCAGCCGGGCACCCCCACGCCGGGCAACGTCGTGACGTAGGTGAAGCCCCAGCCGACGATCCAGGCGAGGGCCCAGGCGGCGAGCATCCGCGCCGGGCCCCCGCCCAGTTCCCGGCGGGTCCGCCGGTGCTGCTGGGCGATCAGGTTCAGCGACTCCTCGGCCGACATCGGCTCGTCTTCCACCTGGTTCGCCCTCCTCCCGTGCAGACCCCTCAACGCTGCACGGAAGCTACTGTGCCATTTGCTGCCGATCCGACCACAGCCACGGCCCCATCGGCGCGTGTCAACGGTCACCTCCCGCTCGAAGGTCGGCCTGCTTTTGGCCGGATCGGCAACACGCATTCACAACCGGGCCGTGTCCAGCCGGAACCGGCGGACCACGACCAGGGCGGGGATGACCAGCCAGCCCGCGAGCACGAGCACCGCCACCCACGTCCCCGACGCGTGGATCAACGGATCGAGGCCCACCCGGCGCAGCCAGTAGGTGGGCACGAAGTGCGCCACCGTCGCCATCCAGCCGGGCAGGATCTCCAGGGGGATCCACAACCCGCCGAGCATGCCGAGCGGCATCATCAGCGCGCCGGTGACCGCGCCGACCGTGTCGCCCTTCCCGAACAGGCCGATGGCCAGGCCGAGGACGGCGAACGGCAGGGTGGCCGCCCACAGGAAGACCAGCTGCCTGCCCCACTCGGCCATGGTGAGCGGCTCCCCGCGCAGGAAGCCGACGAAGAAGATCGCCAGCAGCACCGGCAGGGCGACAGCCATCGCCGACGCGACCTTGACGACAAGGTAACCGGCGCCCCGCATCGGCGTCAGGCGGAGCTGGCGCTGCCAGCCGTCCGTGCGTTCCTGCGCCACCCGGGTGCCGGTGAACAAGGCACCGCCGCTGGCGCCGTACGCGGCCATGCCGATCATCGTCTGCGTGCTCGAGTGCAGGCCGTTGTCCAGGACGTAGTCGCCGAAGATGGCCCCGAAGAGCAGGTACATCGCCACCGGCATGCCGATGGTGAAGATGGTGAACTGCGGGCTGCGGACGATCCGCTTGATCTCCAGGCTCAGGTACGTCGTGTTCACGCCGCGACCTCCTCGGCGGTCAGCGCCAGGAAGGCCTCTTCGAGACCGAGCGCGGTGATTTCGATGTCGGATGCTTCGGGGTGCGCCGCGAGCAGGGCGCGGATGGCGGCGTCGGAGTCGGCGCAGGCCAGCTCGGCGCGGCCGCCGCGCAGCTGGACGCCGGTGACGCCCGGCAGGTGCGCCAGTTCGGCCTCGGTGGCGCCCGGGACGGCGGCCTTGAGCACCCGGCCGGACACCGCGGCCCGGACTTCGGCGACCGGGCCGTCGGCGACGACGACGCCGTGGCGCATCAGCACCACGCGGTCGGCGTAGTCCTCGGCCTCGGCGAGGTAGTGGGTCGCGAACAGCACGGTCCGGCCGCCGGCGGCGAACTCGCGGATGGCCGCCCAGAACGCCCGCCTGCCGTCGACGTCCATCGCCGCGGTGGGCTCGTCGAGCACGAGCACCTGCGGGTCGCCGGCCAGGGCGAGCGCGAACCGGACGCGCTGGCGTTCGCCGCCGGACAGCTTGCCGCAGCGGCGTTTGACGAGCTTTTCGAGACCGGCCCGGGCGATCACCTCTTCGGCGGGCAGCGGCTTCTCGTGCGTCGAGACGATCAGGCCGACGATCTCGCCGACCGTGACGTCCGGCAGCAGCGCGCCGTTCTGCATCATCGCGCCGACGAGCCCCCGGTCGACGGCTTCGCGTGGGCTGCCGCCGGCGACGGTGACCTCCCCCGCGTCCGGCTTGGTCAGGCCGAGCAGCATGTCGACGGTGGTCGACTTGCCCGCGCCGTTCGGCCCGAGCAGCGCGACGACCTCGCCGCGCGCGACCTCGACGGACACCCCGCCGACCGCCGTGACCTGCCCGAACCGCTTGGTGAGGCCGTGCAGTGCGAACGCCGGTCCCCCAGTCATGGCGTCCTCCTTTCCTGGACTTTGAATCGCAAAGTTGCTGCGCACTTTGTAACACAAAGTCCACGTACTCTCAAAGCCCCCCGTGTCGGAAAGCATGAAAACGGGGTGCCGGGCAGTGTGCCCGGCACCCCGTTTCCCGGAGTTTCCGCAGGTCAGCCGGCGAACCGCCCAGCCACCAGGCCCTGCGTCGCCGCGACGTCGGCCTTGGCGGCCGTCGGCGCCGGCGGCGTCGGCTGGGGCAGCGGCGCGCACTCGACGTCGGCCGTGCGGCCCGGCTTGCGGGCCGGGAGCGCGCCCGTCGCCAGGTAGTCCGCGATCTTGTTGTCGACGCACGCGTTGCCCCGCGGGGTGATCGCGTGGCTGGTGCCGCCCGGCTCCGCGATCAGCGAAGCGCCCGGGAACCGGCTGCGGACCTCGAGGCTGCCTTCGAACGGCGTCGCCGCGTCGAGCGTCTCGTCGATCATCAGCACGCTCTGCACGCCGCGGCCGTCGATCTTGGCCGGCTTCCCGGCCTTGGCCGGCCAGTACAGGCAGGGTGCGTTGAACCACGCGTTCTGCCAGGTGAAGTACGGCGCCTTGGCGAAGGTCTGCCAGTTGTCGCGCTTCCACTGGTTCCAGCTCTGCGGCCACTGGACGTCGGTGCACTGCACGGCGAGGTACACCGCGTAGCCGTTGTCGTCACCACGGCCGCCGAAGGCCTCGAAGAGCGTCTTCCAGTTCTGCCAGTCACCCTTGTTGACGAACCGGGACAGCGCGTCGCCGAGCAGCGTCCACCGCAGCTGGTAGTAGCTGGCCTGCTGGATGACGTCGAGGATCTCGTCCGGCCCGATCACGCCGCCCGCCGGGTTGAAGGACGTCTTGAGCAGCTGCTCGTTGACGACCCGCTGCACGGCGGCCTGGGTCTTGCCGAGGTGGTAGACGTCGTCGTGCTGGGCGAGCCAGCCGAACCAGATGAGGATGTTCCTGTCGAACGCGACGTCCTGGTTCAGGTTGTCGCCGTACCAGACACCGCGCGGGTCGACCGTCGAGTCGAGCACCATCCGGCGGACGTTCTGCGGGTACAGCGAGCCGTACACCTGGCCGAGGTAGGTGCCGTAGGAGTAGCCGTAGAAGTTCAGCTGCCGCTGGCCGAGCGCCTTGCGGATGGAGTCCATGTCCTTGACCGTGTCGGTCGTCTTCATGTTCTCCAGCAGGGCGCGCGAGTTGTTCTTCGCGCAGGCTTCGGCATACCCCTTGGCGCGGTCGAGCCAGGTTCGCTCCAGCTGCGGGGTGAACGGCACGTACTGCGGCCGGTTGTAGTCCATGTAGTTCGGGTCGCAGCTCAGCGCGGGCTTGCTGGCACCGACACCGCGCGGGTCGAAGCCGACCCAGTCGTAGGCGTCACCGGCGTGGTTGGGCACGCGCGGGCCGCGGGTGGCCAGCAGCAGGCCGGAACCGCCGGGGCCACCGGGGTTCGTCAGCATGACGCCCTGGTACTGCGCGTCGGGAACCTTGTGCTTGACGCGGCTGACGGCGAGCTGGACCTGCTCCCCGGCCGGCTTGCGGTAGTCGAGCGGCACGCCCAGGTACCCGCATTCGGCGCCGGCGGCGACCAGCGTGGGATCGGTGCACGGTCCCCAGGCGATCGCCGCGGGGGCGGCGGGCGCGGCGGTCGCGGCCGGTGCAGCCACGAGCGCGGACGCCGCCGCGGCGGCGGCCACCGCGGCGATTACGGCACGTCTCACTGTTTTCTCCCTTTCCCCTGCGTCTTCGGGCGGGAGAACCCTAGTCCCGGCCGGGCCCGCCGGGACGGCCTGACCGCGAATGCCCTACGAAAGGCGGAAATCGGGTGGCGCGGTCGATCCGGGATCCCGTACGGTCGGGTTCATGATCTTCTTCATCCGGCTCCGCCTCGTCTGAGACGGCGTGACCGCCGGACTCCCCGCCTACCGGGAGGGTCCCTTCACCTGCGCGCCGTCTGTTCTTTCTTCGTCTTGAAGGAGCACCATGCTGCGCAAACACATCGTCATGGTCGGCTGCACCGCGCCGAGCCACATCTACCCGTCGCTGGGCGTGATCGGCGAGCTGGTCCGCCGCGGCCACCGGGTGTCCTACGTCGTCGGCGCGCCGCTGGCGTCGCTGGTCGCCCCGACGGGTGCCGAGGTCGTCGAGCACCCGACGACGTTCCCGCTCGGCGAAGCGGCCGTGTGGCCGGACGAGCCGGCCGAAGCCATGCGCGTCTTCCTCGACGAAGCCATCGCGATCCACCCGCAGCTCACCGCGCGGTTCGATGACGACCGGCCCGACCTGGTGCTGTACGACATCGGCGGGCTGGGCGCGCCCCTGCTGGGTGCGCGCTACGGCGTGCCCGCGGTCCAGCTGTCGCCGACGCTGGTGGCGTGGGAGGGCTACGACGAGGACATGGCCGAGGTGATGGGTCCGATCAAGACGTCACCGTCCGGTGTGGACTACGCGGCCACGTTGTCGCGGTGGCTTTCGGCCCACGGCGTTTCGGCCGATCCCTGGGAGTGGCTCGGGCACCCGGCGCGGATCCTTTCGCTGATCCCGCGCGCGATGCAGCCGAACGCGGACCGGGTGGGGCCGCACGTGCGGTTCGTCGGGCCGTGCCTCGACCCGGTGCGGTTGGCCGATCGGTCGTGGACACCGCCGACCTCGGGCCGCCGGGTGCTGCTGGTGTCGTTCGGGACGGCGTTCAACGACCAGCTCGACGTCTACCGGGCGTGCGTGGCCGCGTTCGCTTCGGACTGGCACGTCGTGATGTCTCTGGGAAAGCACGTCTCGCCTGCTTCCCTCGGACCGCTGCCTGCCTCGGTGGAGGTGTACGAGAGTGTCCCCCAGCTGGCGGTGCTGGAAGCGGCGTCGGCGTTCATCACGCACGCGGGGATGGGCGGCGCGACCGAAGCGTTGTGGTTCGGCGTCCCGACGGTGGCGATCCCCCAGGCGGCGGACCAGTTCGGGAACGCGGCCCAGCTGGAGGCACTCGGGGTGGGCCGTCACCTGCCGGCCGATTCGGTGACGGTTTCCTCGCTGCGGGAAGCGGTGGATGAGGTGTCCTCGTCGGCTTCGGTGGCTTCGCGGCTGGCGGAGCTGAAGACGGAGATCCGCGGTCACGGTGGGGTTTCCTTCGCGGCCGACACCGTGGAGTCCTTTATGGAGTGATGGCGACCTTCGTCAGCCGGCCGGCTGAGCGTGCCGGCTGACGAAGGCGTCGATCAGCTGCTGGCGTTCGGCCGTGGTCGCCCGCTCCAGCTCGACCGTGTCGCCGTCGATGGTCACCTTGATCTTGTGCTTGCCCGCCTGGCGGCCCAGCCACTCGCGCAGCGTCTCGACGAGCCCCGGGAACACGCCGCCGGCCGCGCTGAAGGCCACCATCAGCGAGCCGATCGTCACCGGGTCGGCGGCCTTCGCACCCGGTGGGAGCTCGCCCGGGACCGGCAGCAGGTCGACGTCCAGTTCGCCCAGCTCGGCGCGCAGCCGGCGGGCCAGCACGTCGAGCTCTTCGGCGTCCGCCTCGCCGTCCGCCTCGAGCCGGACCAGGGCCCGCGTGTCCGATTCGGTCATGCGGGCCATGGTGCGCCCGAACGGACTACCAGGCAAGGGCCGATCGGGCAGCGTCAGGCCCGGATTTCGTTGAGGTAGTTGTAGATCGTGTAGCGGGTGACGTCGAGGCGGCCGGCCAGGTGGTCGACGGCGTCCTTGATCAGGAAATAACCGGCTTCGTCGAGCTCCCGCACCACGTCCGCCTTGTGCCGCTTCTTCATGAGGTCCACCGGGATGCCCGCTTTGGTCACCGCCCGGTCAACGAGGAACCGTTGCAGGCTGTCGACGTCCGGTGGGAAAGTCTCCGGCTCGCCGTTGCCGCCCGGGGCCGCCGCCTCTTCGACGCTGTTGACGCACAGGCAGCCGACCGCAACCCCGTCGGCGTCGCGCAGGAACAGCGTCGAAGAGCGGATCGGCCGGCCGTCCGGGCCGTGCGTGCGGTAGTTCGTCAGGTCCTGGGTGGTGCCGCGGCGGACCAGGCCGAGCAGCAGGTCGGTCATCGGGCCGCCGACGTTGCGGCCGGTGAGGTCGCCGGCGATGGCGATGATCGAGTCCGGCAGCCGGCTCAGGTCGTGCAGCAGGACTTCGTTGCCCGGGCCGAGCATCGCCGCGAGCCCCGGGATGGCCGGCACCAGGGCGGTGAGCACCTCGTGCGTCGTCGCGCCCGCCGCCGGGACGACCAGCGGCTCCCGGGGTGCGGTCAACGTCTCCAACGCCGAACGCAGCAGGTCCGCGGCGGCCGCCGGGGTGGAGGCGTGCGGCGAGAGCCGGACGTGCTCGGGACGCACGGTCGCCGCGATGCCGGCGTTGGCCAGCGCGGCGCCGACCTGCTCGGCGGGGTGGCCGGGCAGGGTGAAGGCGAGGATTCCCGCGCGCCGGTCCACGGCCGACACGACTTCGGCGCCGCAGGAGGCGAGCACCTCTTCGAACTGCCCCAGCCGCTCGGCGATCCGCGCCGCGATGGCGCCGACACCGGCCTCTTCGACCAGCTCGAGCGCCTCGGCGAACGCGCCAGAGGTGATCGGGCTGAGGTTGGAGATCGACCACGACTGCGCGGTGCCGTCCGGCGGGTGGATCTCGTCGTCGAACAGGCCCGGGTCGCGCGCGCCGGTCCAGCCCGACAGCACCGGGTCCATCCGCTCCAACGCGCGATCGGACAACACCGCGAAGCCGGTCCCCCAGCCTGCGCGCAGCCACTTCTGGCCGCCGACGACCAGGACGTCGGCGACCTCCCACGGCTCCTCGATCACGCCGAAGCCCTGGATGCCGTCGACGACCAGCAGCCGGTCGCCGACGACGTCACGCAGCGCGGCCAGGTCGGCGCGGAACCCGGTGCGGAAGTCGACGGCGCTCACGCTGACGGTGGTGATTTCCGGCGTCAACGCTTCGGCGACCCGCTCAGGCGTCACGTAACCGCCGGTCAGCCGCCTGACGCGCAGCCGTCCGGCCTGCTCGGCACGCGCCCACGGGTAGGTGTTGGCCGGGAACTCGGCCGCCGAAACCAGCACCTCGCCCGAGCTGTGGAACGCGGCCTGGAACAGGCCCAGGCTGGTGTTGGGCAGCAGCACGGTGTGGTCGGTGTCCGAGCCGGACAGCCGCGCCGCCGCGGCCTTGGCACGAACCTCCTGCCGCATCAGCTCGTCCACTGTGGACGGCCCGGCCGTGGTGGCCTGGTCGAGCAGGGCGGCCGTCGTGTCGAGCACCGCGTGCGACGGCGGGCCGAAGCGGGCGAAGTCGAGGTAGCCGGCGGGCTCGTCGAACTGGAGCAGGTACCGGGGCGAAATCCTCCTCACGCGAGGATCCTCGCCAGGAACTGCCGGGTGCGGTCGTGCTTCGGCGCGCTCAAGACCTCCGACGGCGGCCCGGTCTCGACGACGGCGCCGTCGGCCAGGAACACCACCTCGTCGGCGGCCTCCGCGGCGAAGCTCATCTCGTGCGTCACGACGACCATCGTCATCCCCTCCCCCGCCAACGTACTCATCACCTCGAGGACCTCGCCGACCAGCTCCGGGTCGAGCGCGGACGTCGGCTCGTCGAACAGCATCAGCTTCGGTTTCATCGCCAGCGACCGGGCGATCGCGACGCGCTGCTGCTGCCCGCCGGACAGCTGCGCCGGGTAGGCGTCGCCGCGATGGCCCAGGCCGACGCGGTCGAGCAGTTCGAGGCCCTGCTGGCGCGCCTCGTCCGGTTTCACGCCCAGCACCCGGATCGGGCCCTCGACGACGTTCTCCAGCGCCGTCCGGTGCGCGAACAGGTTGAACCGCTGGAACACCATGCCGATGTCCCGGCGCTGCCGGGCGACGTCGCGTTCGCGCAGTTCGTACAGCTTGCCGCCGCGCTGCCGGAAGCCGATCGGCTCGCCGTCGACCCAGATCTGGCCGGCGTCGATGGTCTCGAGGTGGTTGATGCAGCGCAGGAACGTGCTCTTCCCGGCACCGGACGGGCCGAGCAGGCAGACGACCTGTCCCTTGTGGACTTCGAGGTCGATGCCGCCGAGCACTTCGGTGTGGCCGTAGGACTTCTTGACGCCGACGGCGCGCAGCAGCGGTTCAGACACGGGCACTCCTCACCAGCGGCACGCCGCGCAGCGCCTTGCCCGCGCGGGACAGCGGACCGCGGTCCAACCGGTCGGAACTGCCGAACGAACGTTCCAGGTAGTGCTGGCCGACCCCGGCGACGGTCACCACGACCATGTACCAGACGGCCGCGGCCAGCAGCGTCTCCATCACCAGGAGGTTGTTGGACGAGATGTTGTTGGCGGCGTGGATCAGCTCGGTCACGCCGATCACCGAGGCCATCGACGTGCCCTTGAGCATGTTGATGAAGTCGTTGCCGGTGGGCGGGATGATCACGCGCATGGCCTGCGGCAGCACGACGCGGCGCAGCGTCGCGGCCGGCGTCATGCCGATCGACTTCGCGGCCTCGGTCTGGCCGCTGTCGACGCTGTTCAGCCCGGCCCGGACGATCTCGGCCATGTACGCGCTCTCGTTGAGCGCCAAGCCGAGGAACGCGGCGGTGAACGCGCTGATCAGCACGTTCGTCTGCTCGTGGACGAGGAACGGGATGTCGATCACGGGGAAGACGAGCGCCAGGTTGTACCAGAGGAGGATCTGCAGCAGCACGGGCAGGCCGCGGAAGATCCAGATGTAGCCGGCGGCGAACCACCGGGCGACCGGGTTGGCGCTGCGGCGCAGCAGGGCGATGACGATGCCGAGCACGATCGCGACGGCCTGGGACAGCACGGCCAGCACGACGGTGTTGAGCAGGCCGGTCGCCATCACCTTGTAGAAGACGAAGTCCGGGACCTGGTTCCACGCGATCTGCGCGTTGCCGAGGGCGATACCCAGCAGCACCAGCAGGGCCAGGATGATCGCGGCGGCGACCCACCGGCCCCAGTGCCGGAGCCGGACGATCGGCAGTGGCTCAGGAGCCGCCATTGACCGCGGCCTCCTTGATCGCGCCCTGCTCGACGCCCCAGGCCTGCAGGATCTTGCCGTAGGTGCCGTCGGTGATCAGGCCCTGGAGCGCCTTCTGGACGGAGTCCCGCAGCGCCGTGTTGGCCTTGTTGACGCCGATGCCGTACGGCCCGCCCTCGATCGGCTCACCCGGGACGACCTCGAAGAACTTGCCGTCACCGGCCGTCCGCGAGATGTAGACGGCGCTGGGCAGGTCGTTGAGGATCGCGGCGACGCGGCCGGTGCGCAGCTGGTTCTGGTTCTGGTTGTCGCTGTCGGTCGCGGTGACGGTGAGCGCGGGCTTGCCGGCCTGCGTGCACTTCGTGCTCTGCGCTTCGGCGAACTTCTGGTGGCTGGTGCCCTGCACGACGGCGACGTTCTTGCCGCACAGGGTGTCCGGGCCGGTGATGCCGTCGGGGTTGCTCTTGCGGATCATGATCGTGATGCCCGAGGTGAAGTAGTCGACGAAGTCGATCTGCGCCTGGCGGGCTTTGGTGTCGTTCATGCCGGCCATGGTGAGGTCGATGCGGCCGGACTGGAGGCTCGTGATGAGCGAGCCGAACGCCATGTCCTGGTGGGTGACGGCGACGCCGAGCTTGGCGGCGATCGCCTTGGCGAGGTCGACCTCGTAGCCGATCGGGGTCTTGCCGTCGGCGGCGTAGAAGTTGTTGGGCGCGGACTGCAGGTTCGAGGCCAGGTGCAGGCCGGCCTGCTTGACGTTGTCCGGCAGACCCGCGTTGAGCTGGGCGTCCTTCTGCACGCCCTGGACGATCGCGGCGGTGTCCGGGATGCCGGACGCGGGCGCGCCGGCGGCCTGCGACGTCCCGCCCGCACCGTCCGGACCGCCACCACAAGCCGCCACCAGCACGGCGACGCTCGCGAGCAACACTCCCGCCTGCAGGGCACGAGAACGGGACATAACGGACCTCCACTGTTCGGCTGGCCGGAACGCTACAACTCGCTGTTGAAGAGGTCAACTGATAGTTGAAATTCGATCCGGTGCTAGCTTCGCGGCATGAGCCTGCGGATCGGCATCCTGGGGGCGGCTCGCATCGCCCCGGCGGCCCTGATCAAACCCGCCGCGTCTGCGCCCTCGGTGTCGGTCGTCGCGGTCGCGGCCCGGTCACGCGACCGCGCGCAAGCGTTTGCGACCAGGCACGGCATCCCTCGGGTGTGCGCCGGGTACGACGAGTTGCTGGCGGATCCGGACATCGACGCCGTCTACAACCCGCTGCCGAACGGCCTGCACGGCCGCTGGACACTCGCCGCCCTGGCGGCCGGCAAGCACGTCCTGTGCGAGAAGCCGTTCACGGCCAACGCGGCGGAAGCCCGGGAGATCGCTCAGGTGGCAGCCGCTTCGGACCGCGTGGTGATGGAGGCGTTCCACTACCGGTACCACCCGCTGGCGCTGCGGGTGGAGGAGATCGTGGCCTCGGGCGAGCTGGGCGCTCTTCAGCGGGTCGAGACGGCGTTGTGCTTCCCGCTGCCGAAGTTCTCCGACATCCGCTACGACTACGCGCTGGCGGGCGGGGCCACGATGGACGCGGGCTGCTACGCGGTCCACATGGCGCGGGTCTTCGGCGGCGAGACGCCGTCGGTGGTTTCGGCGTCGGCGAAGCTGCGGTCGCCCCGGGTGGACCGGGCGATGACGGCGGAGCTGGCGTACCCGTCCGGCCACACCGGGCGCGTGGAGTGTTCGATGTGGTCGTCTTCGCTGCTGAAGATCAGCGCGAAGGTGATCGGCTCCCGGGGTTCGCTCAGTGTCTTCAACCCGTTGATGCCGCAGGCGTACCACCGCCTGACGGTCCGCATCGGCGAGTCGCGCCGCACGGAGAAGTTCCCACGGAGATCGACGTACGCGTACCAGCTGGACGCGTTCGCGGCGGCCGTCCTGCGCGGCGAACCGGTGAAGACCTCGGCGGCCGACGCGGTCGAGACGATGACCGTGATCGACGAGATCTACCGGGCCGCCGGACTGCCGGTCCGCGAACCCAGCTGAGCGCGCACGTCGGCAAGGGCGAAGCCGAGCAGGTTGAGACCTCGCCACGCCCGTGGCTTCTCCGCGCGCGGGTCGCCAGCCGCCAGGCCGATCCCCCAAACCCGGTCGACCGGGCTCGCCTCCACCAGCACGCGCGCGCCCGTCCCCGCCAGGTACCGCCCCAGCTCGGGATGCTGCCGGAACTTAGCCGTGCTTCCGTCGACCACGATTCCGTAGCGGTGAGCCACCCAGGTCTCCTCGTCGAAGCCACGCACCCGGCGGCCGAAGTCCTTGGCCTGCTTCGGGTGCACGGCGGTCAGCACCTGCGCGGCCACCTCTTCGTCGCCGAACAGCATCGCCTTGCGCCACATCATGTAGTGCTCGGCCGTGGCGAACCGGATTTCGTCCAGCACGAACGGCGACGGCCACCACTGGCTGAAACACCCGGCGCCCACCCCGCCGCCGCGAGGTGGGCGGTGGCCCCAGAAGTACACGTACTTGAACCGCTTTCCCGCGTCGAGGGCGCGGGTCAGCTCCTCGACACTGCGCGGGTGACCGGTCATGGCGCCAGTCTCACCCGCCGGAGGCTCGGCCCGCACCCGAGTTTCCGGGTGCGGGCCGTCCCCGCGCTCAGGCGGCCACGTAGTTGCCGCTCAGGATCAGGAGCACCTGGATCGTGATGCCCGTCCCGTAGTAGTCCGTCGCGTCCGGGGACCACGACGAGACCGCCGTCCACAGCTTGTCCAGCCAGGCCTGGCTGCCCGGGTCCGTCATCGCCGCCACCGCGAACGGCGCCGTGAAGCACGGGTGCTGGCCGCTTTCGGTCTTCGAGCCCGACAGCGAATAGCCGCTCTGGATCTTCGCCGGGTCGCCACCCGTGGCCGACTTGATCCAGGTGTTCATCTTGCGGACCTGCGCGACCGCCGCACTCCCGAAAGCCGAGATCGCGTCCGCGCCGAGGCGCCACGGGTCGCGGCAGGCGTTCCAGCTGTACTTGCCGTCGTACGGGCCCTCCAGGAAGTTCGACGGCGCCGGCTTCGGCGTCGAGTTCGTGCTGACCACGAAGTCCGGCAACAGCCCGGTGTTCGGCGCGTACGACGACTGCAGCTGGCTCACCGCAGTCTCCGAGCGGGTGCGGACCGACGTCCAGAAGCTGTCACCGGTCGCCGTGGCGAACGCCCGCAGGTGACCCGGCATCCAGTCCGACGAACGCGAGCTGTTCTTGTACTCCGCGTCGTTGCCCCAGTCGCCGAGCAGGGTGAACTTCGTGGTGCCGTTGACCTCGCTCTTCTTGATCGCGTTGATGATCCGGACGGCTTCGGCCTTGTAGTTCACCGAGCCGCCGCTGCCCCACTTCTTGTCCGCGATCAGCAGGCCGTAGGCGATTTCGAGGTCGCCGTCGGTGGCGGAGTCGCTGCCGTTGACGCTCTTGCAGTTCGAATCCTGCTCGGCCGCGTGCAGGTCCTTGTTGTTGACCGACGGGTGCGCCTTCACGAACTTCAGGATCCCGTCGACGATCGAGCGCGCCTGCGGGTCCTTGTCCGCCATCATCGCCGAGATCGTCATGCCGTACCCCTCGCCCTCGGCGACGAAGGAGTGGTCGGCGTCCTTGGACAACACGGCGTAGGTGCCGGTGCCGCACTTGGTCGTCAGGAAGTTCTTCTTCCAGAAGTCGTAGTACTTCTGGAGCGCGGCATCCTGCGTGGCCTGCGAGACGGACGGCCGCAGCGTTCCCGGCACGTACGGGGTGCCGGCCGCGGACGCCGCCGTCGGCACGCTCACCAGCCCCGCGGCGAGCGCGGCCGAAACCACCACCGCCCGGACGACTCTCTTCATGACTCCTCCGTAAAGACATCGTTGGCTGCGGCGAAGGTGATCGAAGCCTGACAGACGGTTCAAGACCAGGTCAAGAGGGTTAGGAAACTTTCCTTACTATGACCGTGAGTGGGTCCCCCGGCGCCCGGCCCACCCGGACGGACTAGCGTGGACGTCATGGAGATCGACCTCGACGGCCGCGGGCCGGACTTCCGCGCGTTCTGGACCGAGCGCCACCTGGCCACGCTGACCACGGTCCGGCCGGACGGCACCCCGCACGTCGTCGCGGTCGGCGTGACCGTCGACTTCGACGCCGGCCTCGCCCGCGTGATCACCTTCGCGCCGTCGGTCAAGGCCCGGCTCGTGCGCGCCGCGGGCCCGGACGGGATCCCCGTCGCGGTCTGCCAGCTCGACGGCCCTCGCTGGTCCACTTTGGAGGGACGAGCGGTGCTGCGCGAAGACCCCGAATCGGTGCGGGACGCCGAAAACCGGTACGCCGCCCGCTACCGGCAGCCCAAGCCGAACCCGCAGCGGGTCGTCATCGAGATCACCGTGACCCGGGTGCTCGGCAACGCCTGACCCCGCTCAGCCGCCGCCCGCACGCGAGTGCACCAGCCGGGTGTACTCCGCCAGCAACTCCGCCAGATCGCCGTGCTCGCCCGCCGACCTCAGCTGCTGGTGGCCCACCAGCATCGCCATCCCGAGGGACGTCAGCGTCCGGGCCAGCGCCCGGTCGCCGACGATGCCTTCGACCGCCTTGCCGACCGTCCGCAGCCGGGCGTCGTCGACGCGTTTCTGCGCCGCGCGCACGGTTTCGTCGTTCTTCGCCCACGCGCGGATCGCCGCCTCGGCCTCGTGGGGCAGCCCGAGGGTGAGGTCCATCAGCGCGGCGAAGTCGGCCGCCGGCCCGCCGGTGCCGAAGTTCCGCTCGCGCAGGATGCGCACCTGGCGATCCTCCCAGTGCGCCAGCAGCTGCGCCACGAACCCCGGCCAGCCACCGAAGTGGTGGTAGAACGACCCGCTCGTGACGCCGAGGCCGCGGCACAGAACGCCGACGTTCAGCTCGGTGAACCCGTGCTCCGCCAGCACCTTCAGCGCGGCCTCGAAGTACCCGCGCCGCGTCACCGGCGGCATCAGACGTTCCGGTCCCGGTCCCGCCAGTAGGGCTCGCGCAGCGAACGCTTGAGGATCTTGCCGGTGGCGTTGCGCGGCAACGCCACCACGATGTCGACGCTGCGCGGGCACTTGTAGTGGGCCAGCCGCTCGCGGCAGAACTCCACGATTTTCCCGGCGTCGAGCTGATCGCCGGCGACGACGGCCTTGACCTGCTCGCCCCACCGCTCGTCCGGCACACCGATCACGGCCACCTCGGCGACGCCGGGGAATTCCGCCACGACGCGCTCGACTTCGGGCGAGTAGACGTTCTCGCCGCCGGTGATGATCATGTCCTTGACGCGGTCTTCGAGGAACAGGAACCCGCCGTCGTCGAGGCGCCCGACGTCACCGGTGCGGACCCAGCCGTCCACGACGGTCTCCGCGGTGGCCTCGGGCTTGCCGAGATAACCGGCCATCCGCTGCTCGGTGCGCACCCACACCTCGCCGACGTCGGCGTCCTCCGCCGTGACCGGGTCGACGATCCGGATGTCCACTCCGGACAGTGCGGTGCCCGCCGAGGCGAGCCGTTCCGGGCGCGTGGCGTCCCGGTGCGCGTCCGGGTCCAGGGCGGTGACCGCGCCGGACAGTTCGGTCATGCCGTAGACCTGGGCGAACTTGACGTCCGGCCAGGCGGCGAGCACCGTGCGCAGCAGCGGGAGCGGCATCGGCGAAGCGCCGTAGCAGAGGTACTTCAGCCGGGAGAACGCCTGCAGTGCGGCCTCGCCCCCCTGCGCGATCCCGGCCACGACGGCGGGCACCAGGAAGGCGTGCGTGATCCCGGCCCGCAGCGCCGCGAACAGCGACGCCGCGTCCGGCTCGCGCGTCAGGTAGGACGGTTCCCCGTAGAGGAACCCCGAAACCGCGTAACAGCTGCCGCCGACGTGGAACAGCGGCATCGCGACCAGGTTGACGTCACCCGGGCCGATCGGGAACGCGGTCCCGGCGGCGAGGCCGTGCGCGAGGACACTGCGGTGAGTCAGCACCGCGCCCTTCGGGAAACCGGTGGTACCACTGGTGTACATGACCAGCACGCCGTCGTCCTCACCGACACCGGTCGCGCTGTGCGGCGCGGCGGAGGTCAGGAAGGCCTCGTACTCGTCGGCGTCCCCGCCGACGACGATCACGCGCTCCACCGCGGGCAGCCGGTCCCGGATCGCGTCGAGCGCGGGCCGCAGCTCGGCCCCGACGAAGACCACCTTCGCGCCCGCGTCCTCGAGCACATAGGCGAGTTCGTCGCCGGAAAGCCGCCAGTTGACCACGGCGTTGGCCGCGCCGAGCCCGGCCGCCGCGAAGGTCGTCTCGAGGCAGGCGGGGTGGTTCTTGTCGACGAACGCGACGCGGTCGCCCCGGCCGACACCGGCGGCCGCGAGGGCACCGGACAGCCGCCGGACCCGCTCGTCGAACTCCGCCCAGGTCCATGTCCGGTCGCCGAAGATCAGCGCGGTGTCCCCCGGGCGTTCCCGCGCCCAGTGCGCCAGGAGCTCGCCGAACAACCGGACCCGGGGGCGGACGTCTTCGGGCATGGGGGTTCCCCTTCGGACCGGCACTGGACCATAGACCGGTCTATGGTGCGCCGCGGCGGGCCGGGCGTCAATGGGGGGTCTTTGTCACCCGTCAGCCGTCGAAGCTGCGCCGCGCGGCTTCGATGTCCTCGATGAACCGCTGGGTCCAGCCGCACATGCTGTCGACCGTCGCGCGCAGGCCCTGGCCGGGTTCGGTGAGGGTGTATTCGACGCGCGGCGGGACGGTCGGGTACACCTCGCGCTCGATCAGCCCGTTGCGCTCCAGCATGCGCAGGTTCTGCGTCAGCATCTTGTGGCTGATGCCGTCGACCTCGTTCCGCAGCTCGCTGAACCGCAGCGTGCGCTCGCCGAGGGTCTCGATGATCAGGAACGCCCACTTGTTGGCGACGTCCGAGAAGATCTCGCGCGCCAGGGAATCCGCCCGGGAAAGGTCCGTGTCCTGCTTGGTCACCATCTGGTTCCCCCGTCACCGAAAAGTGCCTTCTTCCGCATGGTCCAGCACTCTCCTATGGTTCCTGGGTAACCACAAGAGAGCACGGAGGCAAAGATGACCGTCACCATGGTGAACTCCCCGGAACTGCCCGAGATCGACGTCTACCACCAGGTCGCCGTCGCCGAGGGGACGAAGCTCGTCTTCGTCGCCGGGCAGGTCGCCTGGGAGACCGAACTCGACCTCGCCGCCCAAGTCGAGCAGGCCTACGTCAACGTCGCCGCCGCACTGGCCGCGGCCGGCGGATCGTTCGACGACGTGGCGAAACTGACCATCTACGCCGTCGACTGGAAGCCCGAGAAGATGCCCGCCCTGCTCGACGGGATCGCCCGCGGCAGCGCCAAGATCGGGACCACGGCGAAGCCGCCCGCCACGCTCATCGGCGTCGCGGCGCTCGACGTCCCGGAGCACCTGGTCGAGGTCGAAGTGACCGCCGTCCTCTAGGCGAACAGCGCGAGCAGCCCCTCGGCGGACCGCACCACCACGTGCGCCGCGGTCCGCTCGGCGTGCGGGCGGTCCGGACGTTCGGCCTCGTGCCGCCAGCGCCGCAGCGCGTCGAGGCCGGCTTCGTAGATCTCGTTCGGGTCCGCGTCCGGTTCCAGCCCCAGCCGGTCGGCCGGCGCCGTGCCCTGCGCGCCCAGCAGCCGGACCGCTTCCTCCGCGGGCTCGCCGGACAGCGCCGTGCGGCCGCCGCGGATGTCGGCGATCAGCCGCAGCTCGCGGAAGTCGTGCGCGGCCGCGGCGAAGCGCTCCACCCGCGACACCAGCCGGTCGCCGCCCGGGCGGGGCCGGTCCGCCAGCAGGGCCTCCAGCCGGATGATCGCCGTGCGTGCCCGCAGTGCCTCGGCCCGCGCCACGAAACACCCGGCCAGGGTGTCCCGCAGCTCGCCCAACCCGCTGCGGCGCACCAGTTCCGCCGAGAGCTTGACGCGGTCGTCGCAGCCGGTGCGGATCAGCGTGAGCGCCAGCCGGACGCCGAACATCCCGAACCGCACCACCAGGGACCGCCGCGTCTCGACCGGGATCGGGCCCGGGAACGCCGGGTCGGTGAACGAATCCACCGACAGCACGTGCCGTTCCAGCTCCTCGCGCGGCACCGCGGCGAACGCCGCCAGCAGGTCGAACTCGTCGTCGCGCAGCGACCGGCCGCCGTAGGCGAGCTGCCCGGCGACGGCGATCACGCCGAGGAACCCCGTGCACAGCGGGTCTTCCCGCCACGCGCGGCGCGCCAGCTGCTTCGCGGTGAGCAGCGCGTCGATCCGGCCCGCGCCGACCTCGTCGGCCCGCGACAGCACCAGCACCGAGTTCACCGCGCTCTGCCGCGCGAACGCCGAGCCACCCGGCGGGTGGGCCGCCGCGAGCTCGTCCGGTTCGAGGTGGCGGACCAGGCGGACGGTCGCGTCCGGGACGTCGTCGCCCGGCCCGGGGTCGTCCAGCAGCATGAGGTCGCGCAGCGCGCGCGTCGGCCATTCGCCCAGCGCGGCGGCGAGCGTCGTCTTCCCCGACGAAGGCGCCCCGGTGAACGCGACGCGCAGCGGCTGCTCCAGCCGGGTGAGACAGTCGTGCAGCAGCGCCGAAGCCCGCGGGTCGTCCCGGTAGAGCCCGGCCGCGGCGTGCAGCAGGTCGCGGACGTCCTGGGTCACGCCGAGAGCTCCCGCCGTTGCTGCCGTCCGGCGATCGTGCCGAGCTCGCCCGCCCGCTGGTGCAGGGCCGCGAGCCGGTCGATTTCCCGGCGGATGTGCCCGGTCCGCCGCTCGCGCTCGGCGGTGCCGGCCAGGATCGTCTCCCGCTCGTGCGTCAGCTCGTCGGCGAGTTCTTCGGCCAGCCCGGTGAAGTGGTCGCGCAGCCGCCGCTGGACGACGCGGATGGCGTCCCGGCATTCCTTGCCGAAGCGCAGGAAGACGTCGTCGACGTGCCGCTGCGCCGCCTGCTTGGCCACGGCTTGCCGCCGCTGCAGCCGCATCCCGCCTTCGTCCTTGATCGTCTTGGCGGCGAACGCCGCGCCGGCGCCGATCGAGACCGGGTTGATCAGCGGCAGCCCGGCGAGGCTGGTGACCAGGCCGAACATCAGCACGCCGCCGTACGACCCGCGCAGCCCGGTGAAGGCCTGCTGGCCGATCTTGAACTTCTCGATCTTCGGCCGCCCGACCTCTTCGAGGTGCTCCACGCCGGAGCCGTCGAGCCGCAGGTCCGGCAGCGCGCGGTCGTACTGGGCGCCGAAGCACGCCGCGACCGCCTGCGCGATCCACTCCGCCCGGTCGGCCAGCCACGAGTAGTTGACGTCGACGGCTTCGGCCAGCGCGTTGTCCAGCCAGGGCGCGAATTCGTCCCACACCTTCGCCGGATCGCCTTCGTCGAAGGTCCGGTCGATGGTGGTGACGATCTTGCGGGTCCGCTCGCGCAGGTCGTACTCGGCGTCGGACAGCAGGTCGGTGATCTCGTCGGAGAGCAGGTTCTGCCACCGGGTGTTCTGCCGGCGCAGGTCGTCGGCGCGGCGCTGGGCCCGCTGCAGCAGCGCGGCCTGGCCGAGCCCGGCGTCCTGGGCGACGGTATCGATGCGGTCGCGCAGGGATTCCACCAGTTCGGCGGCCGCGGCGCGGACTCCGACGGCGGCGAGGAGCGCGCGGGACTGCTCGGGCGGGCGCGCGGCCTGCTCGGCGATCCAGCCCAGCAGCTCCGGGAAACCCGAGCGGGCGTTGAGTTCCGCGTCGCCGGCCTTCGCCGCGGCTTGGCGCACGACGGCCGAAACGGGCAGGACCGGCGCGTCGACCCCGGCCTCGCCGAGCATGGCGCGATCGCGTTCGGCGACCGCACGCCACCCGGGGCAAGCATCGATCTTCGTGAGCGCCAGCACGACGTGCGGGCACCAGGTGCGCACGTGCCGCGCGAGCGCGAGTTCGGCCGCGCTCAGCGGGGCGGTCGCGTCGGAGACGAGGATCACCGCGTCGGCTTCGGCGAGGAAATCCAGCGCCGCGGCGGTGCGCGGTGACCGCGGGTCACCGACCGGCGGGGTGTCGACCAGCACGAGACCGGCCGAGAGCAGTTCACGCGGCACGCCGACCTCGACGCGGCTGAGCGTGCCGGCGGGCCGGGCACCCAGCTCGCCGGTGAGCCGTTCGACCGCGACGGGGATCCGTTCGCGGGACCGGCCGACCAGGGTCGCGGCGGGTTCGGGTGAGTAGGCGATTTCCGTGGGGACGGCGGGGGTCGCGGCGTCGCCGACCGCGCACACCGGCGCGTTCAGCACGGCGTTGAGCAGGTAACCCTTGCCCTGTTTGGGAAAGCCGAGCACGCCGAGCCGGGTCTGCCCGGTGGGGGCGTCCCGGCGTCTGCGCAGGCGCTCGGCGAGATCGGCGCGGCCGTGCGTGCGGCACGCGTCCAGCGTCTCGTTGAGCACTTCGAGCCAAGCCGGTGCGGTCACGATGGTCGAGTGTCCCCGGTTCACTCCCCGTACGCACACCGGGTGCCCGTCCCGCGGCTGCACCCAGACCGCGGGACGGGCACCGGTGACCGGTTCGGGGATCAGTGCCCGAGGTGGATGTCGTTGCCGGAGGCGATGTCGCCGAGGTGCAGGTTGCCCAGGGCGTTGTGGCTGACGTCGGCGACGTCGGACACCACGTCGTGGACGGCCGTGCCGTTGCCGCTGGCGAGCTCGCCGACCTGGCCGACGACGTTGTGGTCGACGTTGATGCCGGTGGCCGAGGTCACGGTGTTGGTGACGTCACCGAGGCCGTGGACGGCGCCCGCGACGTCGCCGGTGACGTGTTTGACGTCGACGTCGCCCGCACCCTTGAGGATGCCGGAGAAGTCACCGACGTGGCTGGTCAGCCCGCTCACCGCGTTGCCGGCGCCGAGGGCACCGGTCACGTCGCCGAGGGTGCCGGCCACGTCGCCGACGTGCCCGTTGACCTCGTGGATCTCCGCGTTGGAGGTGGCGAGGACCTGCTGGGCCTCGCCCACACCCGCGGCGGCGGCGTAGGCCACGTTGCCGGTCACGCCCGACTCCGGCTCCGTCAGGTACGCCGGGGCGGCGGTCAGGTTGGCCAGCGCCTGCGAGTCCAGGCCGTGGGCCAGGTCGCCGCCGACGATGACACTGGTGACGTTGCCGGCCAGCGCGGTGACGTTGCCGGCGTTGGTGATGTCGTTGACGCCCGGCACGGCGGGCAGGTCGAGGTCGCCCACGACCGGGAGCTCGCCGACACCCAGGTCGCCGACGCCCGGCAGGCCCGAGGTGGCCGGCAGGCCGAGGCCCGCGGTGAGCGCGGTGAGCTGGTCGATCGCGCCCTGGACGCCCGGGGCGTCGGTGCCGACCGGGGACAGGTCGCCGACGACGGGGAGGCCGCCCACGGCCGGGAGGCTGTCGACCGGCACGTAGTCGAGCACCAGCGGGATGACCTCGTGCACGTCGGCGGCGCTCACGTCACCGAGACCGGCGGCGGCGAGGACGCCCTGCGGGTCCGTCCCGAAGGCCGCCAGCGCGGTCGGGTCGTTGAGCAGGTTGAGGGCGAAGTCGTGCAGGGTCTGCACGGAGTCCATGGGTTTCTCCAGATCCGGTGGTTCGGGGGACGGCACGGCCCGCAAGGACCGGTGCTCCGACATCAAGGTAGGGAGGGCGTCCCCCAGCGCACATCGGGGATTACTCCGAGTCGCAGTCCGGTCAGCCGATAGGGGATCGATATGTCATCGTTAGGGAGTTAGGGGGTCATCCGAGACGCGCTCAGTTGGGTTAAATCCCTCCAGACCCTTGCCTGACTAACCCGTTTGGGTGAGGATGCCCCGAACCCTAGGGGGATTGCCTGCCCCCGATCGGCCGCCGCGAGGTGAGGAGGAAAGCGCCGTTGCCCTACGTCCTCGGGATCGACGTGGCCCAGGGCCGGACCCACGCCGCGACCTGCCACCGGCGGGGCCTCGGGTGGGGTGAGCCCGAACCCCTTTGGCTGGGAACGAGGTCCCCGGCCGCGGCGTCCGCGCTGTTCCTCGACGACGAGGGGTACCTGCTCACCGGTGACGCCGCCGCGGAGGCGGGCGCGCAGGTCCCGTCCAGGCTGCTCACCGGCTTCCACCGGCGGATCGGCGACGACGTGCCGATGCTCGTCGAAGGGGAGCCGTTCCCGCCCGAAACGCTCACCACCGTGCTGGTCGAAGGGATCGCCGAGCACGCCGCGAACCTGTTCGGCGGCCCCCCGCAGCACCTGGTGCTGACCCACCCCGGCGACTGGGGCGGCTACCGCCGTGACGTGCTGCGCCGGGCACTCGCCGACGCCGGGTTCACCGCGGTGACACTGGTTCCCGGCTCGATCGCCGCACTCGGGGCGCACCTGCCGCTGCCCGGCCCCGGCGCTCAGGTGGCCGGGGTGTGCGAGTACGGCACCGACGGCGTGAACGTGACGCTGGCGACGGCGAGCGGCGCGAGTGGCTGGCAGCTCGGCCATGGTGCGGAAGGGGTGGCCCCGGCGGCCGCGCTGAGCACGCTGTTCGCGCTCGCCGGAGCGGCCTCGACGGCCCCGAAGAGACTGGCCGGCGTGGTGTTCTGCGGCGACGTCCCCCCGCACGCGCTGCCGGCCCGGCCGCCGTGCCCGATGTTCGCGGGACCGGTTCCGCCGGCGACCACCGCGCTCGGCGCGGCCGCCCTCGCGGCCCTGCGCGCCGACCACCGGGGGACCCCGCAGGAACCCCCCGCCGTCGAAACCACCTTGCTCCCCAAGGTGGACACGCTCGGTGAGCTCGGCGAGCGGCCGCCCCGGCCGCCGGTCGAGATCACGCCGTTCGAACTGCCCGAGCGCACCGGCCCGCTGAACCTGTTCCGCCGGCGGCGTCCCCTCGCCGCCGTGATCCTGGTGCTCGCCGCGGCCGTCTCGGCCGTCGTCATCACCGTCACCGCCCGCGACGCCACCGCCGGCCCCGCCGGTACCCCCGCCCCCACCCACTGCGCCCCCTCCGGTGAAGGTCACTGTTGAACACACTGCTCACGCAGGTCCCCCCGCCGCACACGGTTCCCGTGCACCCGGCGGCGCGGCAGCTGCTCGACCGCGTCACCGCCGAGCCGGCCGCCCCGCTGCGGCTCGCCGTCGTCGCCCCCGGCGGTTACGGCAAGAGCGTGCTGCTCGCCGCGCTCGACCGCCGCTACCGGGCGGCCGGCGTCGACGCCGTGCTGGTCGACGACGCCGACCGGCTCGGCGCCGACCAGCTCGAGGACCTGCTCGACGGCGCGGACGGCCCGATCGTCGTCGCCCACCGGCCGGCCGCGGTGGCGCCCGGCTGGACGCTGCTGCAGCTCGGCCCGCTCGGCGTCGAGGACGTGGCGCGGCTGATGTCCGCGGTGACGGGTTCCCCCGCCGACCCGGCCGCCGCGGCCGAACTGCACGCCCGCAGCGGCGGCGTGCCGCGGCTGGCCGAGCGCGCGCTGCTCGGGCGGCTGGAGGAGTTCCGGCCCGAGCTCGACGAGCTCGACGACGACGTGCTCCGCTACCTGATCGCGGCCGAAGCCGGCGCGGGGCGCAACCTCGACCTGCTGTCCGCCCTGCTCGACCGCCGTCCCGACCAGCTGCCCGCCATCGTCGAGGGCGCCCGCGCGACCGGCCTGCTCGCCCCCGACGACACGCTGCTGCCACTGGCCGCGGCCGCCGTCCGCGACTTCGGCCCGCCCGCGCGCCGGCTGACGACGGTGCAGCGGCTGGTCGAACTGCAGCTGGCGAACGGCCTTCCGGTGCTCGACCTGGCCCGGTCCCTGCTCGGCACGGGCAGTTCCGGCGCGTCCGCGGCCGCCGCGTTCGCCGCGGCGGCGGGCGAAGCGCTGCCGTCCGACGCGCGCTTGGCGACGCGGTTGTTCGAAGCCGCCGCCGAAGCGGGCGACCGCTCTCCCGCCGTCACGGCGGGCTGGGCGCGCGCGGCCGCGTTGTCCGGCGACCTCGACACCGCGCTGCGGCTCGGGGACGGGATGCTCGGTGCCGCCGACGCGGAAACCCGCGCGGCGGGGGCGGAGATCGCGGCGACCGTGCTGGCCCACCGCGGCGAACTGGCCCGCAGCGCCGAGCTCTACCACTGGGCGGGCCGCGCGGACGCGTTCTCGGCGACGGCTTCGGTCGGCACCGGCGACATCGAGGGCGCCCGGCGCCTGCTCGACTCCCCCACCCCGGGCGTCGCGCCGACGCTGTTCGCCGGCGCGGCCACCCGGATGGCCCGCGGCATCGTGGATTCGGTGTCCGGCTGCGCGACGGAGACGTTGTCGACCCTGCTCGGCGCGGCCACGATGCTGGAGCCGGCGCTGGGCGGCATGCTGCTGCCGGACAGCCCGGCCGCGCTGGCCGCGCTCGTCGCCCTGCACACGGGTGAGCTGGCACTGGCGGAGTCGGTGCTGAGCCGGGCACTGGACGGCGGAACCGGCGGAGACCTCCTGGCCGCGCGGCACCGGTTGCTGCTGGGCTGGGTCGCGATGACAGCGGGCGACCTGGCGACGGCCGCGGAACACCGTGACGCCGTCGCGGGCCGGCCGCTGGAAGCCCGCGACGAGCTGTTCTTCGCGACGCTGGAGCTGGGCCTGGCCCGGCGGGCCAGCGACCTCGTCGGGCTGCAGCGGTCGTGGAACCGGGCGTACCAGGCGTCGATGCGGCAGCAGACCGACCTGTTCACGTTGCTGCCACTGGGCGAGCTGGCGATCGCCGCGGCCCGCACCGGCGCGTTCGCGAAGCTCTCCGGCCAGTTCGAACGCGCCCACGGCCTGCTGGCCCGGCTCGGCGAACCTCCACTGTGGACGGTTTCGCTGGTCTGGCACGAGCTGCACGCGGCGATCACGCTGGAGGACGCGGACGCGGTCAAGGCCCACCTGGCGACGTTGACCACGCACGCCCACTGTGGCCGCCACCCCCGGGCCCTGGCCACAGCGGCCCAGGGCTGGCTGGCGGTGCTCGGCGGAACGTTCGCCCCGGACGCCATCACCGCGGCGGCGGCCGAGCTGCACGACCTGGGCCTGCGCTGGGACGCGGCCCGGCTCGCGGGCCAGGCGGCGATCCGCACGTCCGACCGCAAGGCGATGGTCCAGCTCCTGGAGGCGGCCCGCCAGTTCCAGGGCACGGCGGCCCGCCGCGAACCCGGAGCCTCCCCGGAACCGGCGGCCGGGACGGGCTTGGCGGCGTTGAGCGAGCGCGAACTGGAGGTCGCCCGCCTGGTCGTGGAGGGGCTGACGTACAAGCAGGCGGGCAGCAAGCTGTTCATTTCGGGCAAGACGGTGGAGCACCACATGGCCCGGATCCGCGGAAAGCTCGGGGCGGCGGACCGGCGAGAGCTGCTGGCGACGCTGCGGGAGCTCCTTTCGCGCCCCGACGCCACTTGACGGGCATCGGGGCGCGAGCCGGCGCGGTGCGCTACGACGTCGTGGCGGTGAAAGTGGCCGCCGGCCCCGTTCCCGTGGCCGTCACCGCGGCGATCGTGAACGTGTAGGCCGTTGCCGGTTTCAGGTTGTCCACGACCCTGGTCATGCCCTTGACCGTCGGCTGGGTGACCAGGGCGTCGCGGCCCTGCACCGGGATCGTGCGGCCGTCGGAGACCGTGATCACGTAGCCCAGCACCGGGGTGTCGCCCGCTGCCGCCGGCGGGTTCCAGCGGATCGAGGCCGCGGTGGCGCTCGGCAGTGCCCGCGCGCTCGTCGGGATTCCCGGCAGCGCCGCGGGTTTCAGGCCGGGGGTCACCGGTGCCGATGGCAGCGAGGGCTCGCTCGTGCCGAACGCGTTGCGCGCCGCGACTGTCACCGTGTACGGCGTCCCGTCCGTCAACCCGGGCACTTCGGCGTACGCGCGCTTCGCGAAGTCGGCCGCGGTGACGGTGGCCGAATACGTGCGCCCGCCACCCGATGCGGTCACCACGTAGTCCGTGACCGGTGCGTTGTTGAAGGCGAACGTCGGGTTCCAGGTCGCGTACAGCTTCCCCGCGACGGCGAACGTGCCGACCCGTGACGGTGCTTCGGCCGGTGCCCGCCCGCCGACCGGCCGGGTGAGCAGCCCGCGGTAGGCCGGCTCGAGGCCCGCGTTCGCGACGATCGCCGCCGGTGCGCCGGCCGGGTTCGCGAGGAGCTGGTTCCCGCGGGTGATCGCGCCCTTGTCGACCTTGTCGCGGTCGCCCTGCTCCCAGTAGTTGCCCTCGATCAGCGTCGGGTCGTTGTTGCCGAGGTCGTCGCGGTAGTCGACGTGCACCGTGCCGACGTTGAAGTACGCCGTGCGGTACAGGACGTTGCCGCGGATCGTCTCGTAGGTGTTGCCGTTGTCGGTGTAGACGCCCTTGCCGAGCCCCCACTGGTCGTGGATGACGTTGCCGGTGACCTTCTCGCCGTCGTCGAGGGAGCTGCCGGTGATGCCCTGGGTGTAGACGCCACCGCCGTCGTCGAGCATCTGCATGTAGTCGAAGATCAGGTTGTCCGAGACGACGTTGTCGTGCGACAGGTTCGGCGTCGCAGGCCGCTTGATCTTGTCCGGCCAGCCGCCCCAGCCGACGGAGATCGCCGAGTAGCCGACGTGGTCGATCTGGTTGTGGGAGATGGTGTTCCGCACGGTGTAGCCGTTGACGATCGGCACGCCGCCGTGGAATTCGCGCGGCAGGCCGTAGAGGTGGTTGTCGGTGACCCGGACGTCCCGCACGACGTCGGCATCGGTGTCCGTCACCGGTTTGTCGACGCCGCCGACCTGCACGCCGTTGCCGGAGATGTCGGTGAAGACGTCGCCGCGCACCTGGGCTTCCTTGGTGCCGTCGATGAGGTCCAGCCCGGCGCCGCCGAGATGGGCGAACACGCTGTCGGCGAATTCGACGCGCCGGCCGTGCGAGACGGAGACGTTGGCGGGTTCCCGCGTCCACGAGGCGTACGGGCAGGTGCCGCCGGGCACGAACTGGCAGAGGCCTTGGACGGCCCAGCCGTCGGCGCCCGTGATCGTGTACCCCGCCTGGATTTCCGAGAACCCTTCGGGCGACGAAGGCGTCAGCCAGGTCGCGTAGGAGTAGCGCAAGCCGCGGAAGGCGATGTCGTGGATCGGCGCGGCGGCGGTGCCTTTCGCGTCGAGGAGCTTCTCCAGCACCGGCATTTCGACGTCCGCGCGACGCAGGTCCTGGCCGGGCTTCGGCAGGTAGTAGACGACGCGGGCGGACCGGTCGAGGTACCACTCACCCGGGGTGTCGAGCAGTTCGAAGGCGTTTTCGGCGTAGGTGGGGTGCCGCCCGTTGGTGAGGTCGGCCGGGCCGACCATGTTGACGCTGCGGCCGGGGATGTCCGGGAACAGCACGCGTTTCGTCGAGTTGTCCCAGCACGGGCCGGCCATGGTGATCGTCGTGCCTTCGGCGGCGGCGAGGGGGCAGCGCGGTTCGGTCCACTGGCCGAGGCCGTCGCGCTGGACGTTCCAGAGCGCCTCACCCGAGACGTACACGAACTCGACGTCCTTCGGGTTGCGCCAGTGCGCGAGCGTGTCGGCACTGGCGGTGTACCCGGTGGCGGTGGCCTTGACGGTCACCGGCAGGGGGCCGCGGGCGCGTTGCTCGCGGACGCCGTCGACGTAGAGCTGGCGGGTGTTGTCCAGCCCGGCGGGCGCGGGCGCGGCGAACAGGCCCGGACGGCCCGGCACGGGCTGCCAGCCGGTGACGCGCACGCCGCCGTTCAGCTCGGTGTCACCGCTGCCCTGCCAGATGACGCGGTGACCGTTGCCGCCGGAGTCCCGCGCGTCGAGCTGCAGGGGTGCGGCCAGCCGGAAGACGCCGGGCGCGAGGTGGACGGTGAGATCCCGCGTGAGGTGCGGTGCGCGTTGCCGCACGAGGTCGCGGGCCCGGTCGAGGGTCCGGACGGGGTGGCCGGCGCTCCCGGAGGCCCGATCGGACCCACCGGGTGAGACGTAGACGTCCCGGCCGGCGGCATCGGGACCGGCCGCGGCCACCGGACCGGTCGTGGCGAGCAGTGCGCCCGCACTGAGGAGGACGGTCACCACGGTGCGCCGCCGCGTCGAGCCCCACTTGGTCAGCATGGAGGAAAGATAGGATCTCTCGACCAGGATGTCGACAATTTCCCGCTCAGCGGGGCAGACGGTCCCCTATTCATCGGATGCCTGCTGGGCGAGTCGCCGGCTCGCTGGTCAGTCGCGGCTGGGGCCGAAGCGTTCGGTGCGGATCCGGTGCGGATCGTGGCCCAGGGCGACCAGGATGTCCGCCACCGTTTCCACGAAGCCCGTCGGGCCGCAGACGAAGCACGACGCGCCGAACTCGGCCGGCCAGCCCGCCGTGTTGATCGTCGCCACGTCGATGCGGCGGGGAATGCCGAGGCGGCCTTCGGGCAGCTCGCGGGTGTACACGTAGGTCACGTCCACGCCCGCCACGGGCGTGCGCAGCTCGTCGGCGTAGTACAGCTCGGCCGGGGTGCGCAGCGAGTAGATCAGCTTGAACGGCGTGCGGACTCCCGCCGCGCGGCGGGCGCGGACCATCGCCATCAGCGGGACGATGCCCGAGCCCCCCGCGATCAGGAGCACCGGCGCCGGGTCCGTCGGGCGCCAGGCGAACCAGCCGCCGATCGGACCGCGGATTTCGACCGGGTCGCCGATCGCGTACGGGCCGGTGAGGTGTTCGGACACCTCGCCGTCGGCGACGCGCTGCACCGTCAGCTCCACGCGGTCGCCGTCCGCCGGCGCGGCGAGGGAGTAGCTGCGCTGCGCGCGATAGCCGTCCGCGGCCGTGAGCCGGACGTCGACGTGCTGGCCCGCCAGGTGGCCCGGCCAGCCGGGCAGGTCGAAGACGAGCGTGCGCGCCGTCGGCGTCTCGTCGCGGAATCCGGCCAGGCGGGCGACCCGCCAGGCTAGTCGCCCTGATACCGCTGTTCGCGCCATGGATCCCCGTAGTCGTGGTAGCCGGCGTTCTCCCAGAAGCCCGGCTCGTCCCGGGTCTTCAGCTCCAGCCCGCGCACCCACTTCGCGGACTTCCAGAAGTACAGGTGCGGCACGAGCAGCCGCGCCGGGCCGCCGTGCTCGGGCGTCAGCGGCTTGCCGCCGTACTCGTAGGCGATCCAGGCCTGGCCGTCGAGCAGGTCGGCCAGCGGCAGGTTCGTCGTGTACCCGCCGTAGGCGTGCACCATCACGTAGTCGGCTTCGGTGTCGAGCCCGCCGACCAGCGTGTCGATCGAAACACCGCGCCAGCGAGTGTCCAGTTTGGACCACTGGGTGACGCAGTGGATGTCCACTGTGGGCTTCTCGCTGGGCAGGGCCATCAGCTCGGCCCAGTTCCAGGCGTGCTTCTCCCCCGCCTCGGTGGTGACGGTGAACTCCCACGTTTCGGTCCGCACGCGCGGGGTCGGGCCCGCCGACAGCACCGGGAAGTCCTCGGCCAGATACTGCCCCGGCGGCAGCCGCGGGTTGCCGCTGCGCGCGCGGCCCTGGAAACCCGGTGTCACGACACCCATGCGGCGCTCCTTCCCGATCGCGCCGAGCCTACGCCCGCACCCGCAGCCCGAGCGACGTGACGAGCACCGCAGCCTGTTCGGGTGACACGATCGCCCCGGCCAGCTCGGCGTTCAGCGGGTCGAGCGCCGAGAGGTCGCTGCCCCGCAGCTCGGCTTTCGGCAGCTTGACGGCGTGCAGCAGCGCCCCGGACAGGTCGACGTCGGCGAACACCGCGCCGGCGCAGTCCGCCCCGGTGAGGTCGGCTTCCCGCATCCGGACCCCCTGGAAGGTGACCGCCCGCAGGTCGGCGCCCGCCAGCCCGGCGAACGACCAGTCCCCGCCGGTGACCCGCAACGGCCGCAGCTCGCACTCGGTGAACGTGGCGCCGACGAGCTTGCACCCGGTGAATTCGGCGTCGAAGAAGTTGCACCGCTTGAAAGCGCAGCCGGTGAACGCCGAGTCCGTGTGCCGCGACGCGTTGAAGCGCACGTTGCCGAACACGCAGTCGGTGAACACCGAGTTCCGCGTGACCGCCTCCGAGAAGTCGACCTCGTGGAACTCGCACCGCACGTAGTGCCGCCCGGCGAGCTCCTCCCCGTACCGGTCGTCGCGGACGAATCGCTGGTCCTCGACGGGATCTTGCGTGGCCTCGGACATGCCGCCAGGCTAGCGGCAGACCCGATGCCGGAGGGGCCGCGCATGCTCGACGCCGACGACGTCCGGAGGGCCGTGCCGATGACGGCCGCCGTCGAAGCGGTCCGCGAGGCATTCCTCGACCTCGCCGCCGGCCGGTTCGTGGTGCCGCAACGGCTCTCCTTCGCCGGAGCCACGACGCTCGTGATGACCGCCTGCCACACACCGTCGTCGACGACGGTCGTGAAGACGCTCAACCTGGTCCCCGGCCGGACGCCGATGATCCTGGGCACGCTGGTGTGGAACACCGCCGACGGCCAGCTGGTCGCCGACGCCGTCGAGGTCACCACCCTGCGCACCGGCGCGGTGTCCGGCGTCGCCACGGACTTGCTCGCCCCGCCCGGGGCGAGCCGCCTGGCTCTCCTCGGCACCGGCGCCCAGGCCGCCGACCAGGTGCGCGCCGTGGCGGCGGTGCGCCCGGTGCGCCGGCTGGCGGTGTTCGGCCGCGACCGGTTGCGAGCGCAGGCGTTCGCGGACCGGTTGCGCGCCGAGTTCCCGGAGGTCGCGGTGCGGCTGGCTTCGAGTGCCCCGAACGCGGTGTCCGACGCGGAGATCGTCTGTTGTGCTACGTCATCCCGTGCCCCTCTCTTCAGAGTCGATGACTTGCCGGAACGCGTTCACGTCAACGCGATCGGGTCGTACCTGCCGTCCATGCGGGAGCTTCCCGCGGAGTTGCTCGCCACCGCGGGGTGCGTGGTGGTGGATCAGATCGACGCGGCTCTCGAGGAGGCGGGCGAGGTGATCCACGCCGTCGACACCGGGCTTCTCGAGCGCGCTGAGCTGGCCGAGCTGGGTCCGGCCCTGCGCACGCCCCCGACGGTCAGCGGGCGGACCGTGTTCAAGTCCGTCGGGCTCGCGATTCAGGACTGGGCTATCGCCCGGCTGCTCGGTGAGGCGGTGCGTCCCTAGGGCGAGCCGGTGATCGGGGAGTCACCGCCGACCTGGCTGCAAGCGGTGGCTCGTGCCCGGCAGCGTCTTGCCCACATGGTGCTCACCCACGCCCAAGGCGGACATTGCCCTCGAATCACTCACCAACAGTGCCGAAGCGGTGCCGGAGAGCAATAGCGAGCGGCCAAACGGCGCAATCTCGGCCTTGGAGCGTTTGATCGGTCACCTGATGCGGGAATTTCGCGGCATGTCTCCTTGGCGAACCACCACCAGACGCAACACGGCCGTGCGGGTCATCACGGCGATCGGCGCGATCTTCGCGGGGATCGAAGTTCTCTACATGATCATGGTGCTCGCCGGCGCGAATGCCGGGAACGCCTTCTTCCAGTTCATCAGGTCACTGGCGGTTCCTCTCGCGTTGTTCTGGCCCGGCTTGTTCCCGGTCGACAGCCCCAGCTTGGCCGTGATCCTCGACTTCGGCCTCGCCGCGGTGTTCTGGCTGGTCATCACCGGCATCATCGCCCGCTTCGCGGGCCGGTGACCGGCGGCGATCCGCTGGACCACCCCGGAACCACCCGCCGTCGCCGCCGATGGTGTCCGTGGGCGACACTGGACGGATGAGCGACGGCAGGTGGTTCGACGGCTGGTCGCCGTGGCCTGAGCTGGCCGGGTTGGCCGCGGCCGGGCGTTCACTGCTCCCGAACGTCCCGGTCACGCCGGCCGCCTTGGCGCGCACCGTCACCGAACAGCTTGTCGGCCGCCGGCTGACCGCGAAGGTGGGTGACCGCGAAGTCGCCTTCACCCTCGCCGAACTCGATTACCCGGCCGACAGCCTCCGGCTGGCCACCGGACGCCTCGGCGACGTCCGGATCGTCGCCGAGGACGTCGATTGGCCGGAACCGGACGCCGAAAACGCCACAGCCGCCGCAGTCCCCGAAGCCGCCGACGGTGGCGCGTCCGGAAGCATCCCGCTCCGCCGCGTCACCGTGCTCGCCGAAGACGTCCGCCTCCGCTCGCTGCCCACGCCGGCCGCCAAACCCGCGCGGGTGCAGCTGGCGATCGCCGTCTCCGCCGACGTGCTGCGGGACCGGGTGGCGAAAGTCCGCCCCGGGATCGTCGCGGCCCCGGCCGAGGGCGGGCTGCTACGGATCCACTGGGCCAAGCGGCCGCACTGGGGGCACCTGACTCTCCGCCCGCAGGTGGCGGACGACGGCGTGGTGCTCGTGCCGCAGACCCTCCACATCGGACGGCGGCAGCTGCGGCCGCCCCGCCGCTTCGAGCCCATCGTGCTTCCCCTGCCGGAACTCCCGCCCGGGTTGAAACTGACGAAGGTGGAGCCGCGGCACGACGAGCTCGTGCTGCACACAGTGGCGGAGGAATGGCCGGAGCGCCTCTCCCGCATTCCCCTGCCGGACCTCCTGAGCTGGCTGACCACCGCGGCCATGACCCTGACCCTGCCGAACCTCGGTGCGCGTCCATAGCTCTCCCCCTTCGCCGGTGCGAGCCGGAATTGGCTCACACCGACCAAGCTACTCGAACGCGCGTTCGAACACATCACTCACACGGGTACACCCGGAAAACCGTTGCCACGCAAGGAAATCAGGCCACCGGGAACCAGGTCCCCGAAGCCCATTCCACGTCGCCCCAGGCCGCGCGTTCGTCCGCCCGCGGATCGAGCACCAGATCCGTGTCCTCCCGGAACACCAGCACCGGCCGCAATTCCGGGCCGTACAACGGCCATTCGGGTCCATCGGCCGACGCGACGCCGTCGCGCACGAACCCCACCCAGCAGCGGTGGATGAGCAGGGCCGCCCGCTCGCGGGCCGGGTTCACGGCGGTCCCCTGCGCGGCCAAGGGAAGCGGGACCTTCCACGCCATCGTGGTCTCGGTGCCGTGGCCGCCGTCGAGCTGCTCGGGCACGCCGGGCGCGGCGATGTCGATCCGGTACCGGTAAACGGGAGCGTGCGCGGACTGCGCGTCGGCGAGCCGCTGCGTCGGGATGCCGTACCGCTCGTCGCCCATCGCGGCGATCCGGGCGGCTCGCAGGTCGGGGACGCGCCGAAGGTACGTTTCGAGAAGCCGCGAAGCACCCGAATCGCCGAGGATGCTCGCGAGAACATCGGCAGCCGGAGCGGAAGCGACCTCTTCGCCGAGCATCATCGCGTACGTGCTGCCTTCGTTGCTGTTGCAGCCGACCAGCAGCGGAACCCCCGCCGCGCTCCCCCGCCGGATCGGCCCGATCGGCACCTCGGGCAGCACGCGCGGGTGCAGCGTCGGGCGCCACAGCCACAGCGCCTGGAACCCGCTCAGGATCCGTTCCTGCGCCTCCACGAACTCTTTGGCCGGCAGCGACCGCAACGCCGCGATGTCCTGGCAGCCCACCTCGTCCAGCAGGCGCCGCGCCAGCGCCGTCCCGGCCTCCGGCGTCGCCACGTGGTCCGCGCCGCCGGAACTGCTGATGGCCTGCGCGAACAACCCCGCACCCAGCGGGCTGCCCATCAGGTTCCCGACGCTCTTCGCGCCCGCCGAGACGCCGTAGACGGTGATCCGCGCGGGATCCCCGCCGAACGCGGAGACGTTGCGGCGCACCCACTTCAAGGCCTCGACCTGGTCGAGGAAACCGCAGACGCCGGCGTCTGCTTCGGATTCGCCGAAGATCCCGCCGAGGTGCAGGAAGCCGAGCGAGCCGAGCCGGTAGTTGATGGTGACCACGACGATCCCGGCCCGCGCGAACTCCTCGCCGTCCCCCAGCTGTTCGCCGTGGCCGACGCGGTAGCCGCCGCCGTGCAGCCAGAACAGCACCGGCCACCCGCCGTCGGGCGCGGGGCCCTCGGGGGTGCAGACGTTGAGGTACAGGCAGTCCTCGTCGCACACGGCGGACGGGTTCATCGGGTCCGGTGCCTGCATCGCGTGCGGCCCGTACTCGGTGGCGACGTGCACGCCGCCGGACAGCGACGGCGGCCGCGGTGCCTTCCACCGCAGCTCACCGACCGGCGGGCGGGCGTACGGGATCCCGCGCCAGACGCGGACGCCGTCACCCGCCAGCCCGACCAGCGCCCCGAGTTCGGTCGTGACCGTCGGGACGGAAGCCATCAGAGCGAGGCCTGCTCGACCGTCGGCAGGCAGACCTCGAACCGGGTGTTCCCCGGCTCCGATTCGACGCGCAGGTCGCCCTGGTGCCGCTCGACGACGATCTTCCACGAGATGTCCAGGCCCAGCCCGGTGCCCTCGCCGACCGGCTTGGTCGTGAAGAACGGCTCGAAGATCCGCGGCTTGATGTCCGCGGGGATGCCCGGGCCGGTGTCGCCGATTTCGACGCGGATCTGGTCGTCGACGCGCCACGTCCGCAGCGTCAGCGTGCCCTCGCCCTTCATCGCGCCGAGGGCGTTGTCGATGATGTTCGTCCAGACCTGGTTCAGCTCGGCCGGGTACGCCGGGATCTTCGGCAGGCTGCGGTCGTACTCCTTGACGACGCGGATGCCGCCGCCGATCTTGCCGGAGAGCATGACGAGCGTGGAGTCGAGGCCGTCGTGGACGTCGACCCACTGGTGCGGCGCCCGGTCCATCTGCGAGTACTGCTTGGCCTTGCCGACCAGCGCGGAGATCCGCGTCGTGGAGTCCTCGATCTCGCCCATCAGCATCTCGGTTTCGAGCGCGTAGGCGAGCCAGCGGACGGCACCTTCCATGAAGGTGTCACCGACCTGCTCCAGGACGTTGTCGAGGTCGGCCGTGGTGAGCCCGGCCCGGACGTAGATGTCGGCGAGGTCCCAGCCGCCGTCGATGCCGTGGTCGTCGAACCAGTCGCCGATCTCGTCCTCGCGGTCGGCCTGCTGCATCGCGGTCAGCTTCTCGGCCTGCACGACCTGCTTGACCAGGCGTTCCTGGACGTCGATGAGCTGGTAGAGCAGCTCCGGGTCGATGTCCTTCTTGGCCAGGAAAGCGAGCTTGTGCCGCATCCCGGCGACGCGTTCGCGCAGGGCGGACGTCGCCCGGACGGCGGCCGCGGCCGGGTTGTTCAGCTCGTGCGTCAGGCCGGCCGAGAGCTCGCCGAGCGCCAGCAGGCGGCGGCGGGAGCCGATCACCGTGTCGCTGTTGCGCCAGCCGAGGTACATGCCCTCCAGCAGGTGCGTCGCCATCGGGAACCACCTGCGGAACTCGACGGAGAACTCCGCGGCGGGCAGCGCGAGCAGCGTCAGGTCGCTCAGCGCCTGCACCGAAGCGCCGTAGCGGTGCTCGGCGTCCTGGTGCACGAAGAACTGCGTCGCGCCGAAGTAGGCGCCGCGCTGGTCGGACCGGTTCGTCTCGACTTCGGTGCCGCTGACCAGCCGCGTCATCCGGACGGCGCCGTTCAGGATCACGTAGAAGCAGGTCGCTTCGTCGCCCTCGCGGATGACGAAGCTGTCGCCCTCGTACTCCTCGAGCACGGCGTTGGCGGCAACCCAGTCGAGCTGGCCCTCGGAAAGGTGTTCGAACAGGAAGAGGCCGCGAAGCTCTTCCCGCGGCAGTGCGCTCATTGTTCCTCCAGGTACCGGTGTACCAGCGTCACGGCCATCGCGCCCTCGCCGACCGCGGAGGCCACCCGCTTGACCGACTGGGACCGCACGTCGCCGGCCACGAACACGCCCGGGATCGACGACTCGAGGTAGTGCGGATCACGGTCGAGCGGCCAGCCGGCCGGCCGCTGCCCGGCGCTCAGGAGGTCCGGCCCGGTGCACACGAAGCCGTGCTCGTCGCGGTGGATCGCGTCGCCGAGCCAGTCGGTGCGCGGAGCCGCGCCGATGAAGATGAACAGGTGCCCGGTCTCGACCGTCTCGGTGACGCCGTTCTCGCAGAGCGTGAGCCGCTCCAGGTGGCCGTCGCCGTGCACCTCCTTGACGGTGGTGTGCGTGCGGACGTGGATGTTCTCGATCCCGGCGATCTGCTCGATCAGGTAGTGCGACATCGACGACTCCAGCGACGCGCCGCGCACCAGGATCGTGACGTCGCTGGCGTGCTTGGAGAAGAACACCGCGGCCTGCCCGGCGGAGTTCGCGCCGCCGACGATGTAGACGTGCTCGCCCTTGCACTCGGGCGCCTCGGTCGCGGCCGAGCCGTAGTAGACGCCGCGGCCGGTCAGCTCCTCGATGCCGTCGGCTTCCAGGGCGCGGTAGTTGACGCCGCTGGCGAGGATCACCGAGTGCGCGGCGATCTCGCTGCCGTCGCCGAAGGTGATCACCCGCTGCGAACCGCGGGCTTCGAGGCCGACGACGTCGCGGGCGGTCAGGACCTCGGCGCCGAACTTCTGCGCCTGGCGGCGCGCCCGGTCGGTCAGCTGCGCGCCGGAGACGCCGTCGGGGAAGCCGAGGTAGTTCTCGATGCGCGAACTCGTGCCGGCCTGGCCGCCGGTGGCCTTCTTCTCGACGAGCACCGTGCGCAGGCCCTCCGAAGCGCCGTACACCGCGGCACCGAGGCCGGCCGGGCCGCCGCCGATCACGACGAGGTCGTAGAACTCCTGCGCCGGCCGGGTCGACAAACCGACCGCGTCGGCGATCTCGCCGCCGGTCGGGTTCTTGAGGACGGTGCCGTCCGGGGTGACGACCACGGGGATGTCCTTGTCGGTCGCCTCCGCGGCCTGCAGGATCCGGCAGCCCTCGTCGTCGTCGACCGAGTACCAGCGGTACGGGACCGCGTTGCGCGCGAGGAAGTCGCGCAGGTGGAACGAGGGCGAGTTGTAGCGGTGGCCGATGAGCTTGACCTCCTCGACCGGCTTGTCGCCGACCGCCTTCCAGGTCTCGACCAGCGCGTCGATCACCGGGTAGAGCTTCTCCTCCGGCGGGTCCCACGGCTTGAGCAGGTAGTGGTCGACGTCGACGACGTTGATCGCCTGGATCGCGGCGTCGGTGTCGGCGTAGGCGGTCAGCAGGGCGCGGCGGGCGTGCGGGAACAGGTCCATCGCCTTCTCGAGGAAGGCGATCCCGTCCATCTGCGGCATCCGGTAGTCGGCGAGGATCGCCGCGACGGCGTCGCCGCGCAGCTTGATCTCGCGCAGCGCTTCGAGCGCGTCCATGCCGGAGTCGGCACGGATGACGCGGTAGTCCTTCCCGTAGCGCCGGCGCAGGTCACGGGCGACCGAGCGGGACACGGCGGGATCGTCGTCGACGGTCATCAGGATCGGCTGGCTCACGAGATGCAGCCTACGGCTCGCGGCGCCCGGTCGGCGAAGAACGTCTTTTCGGCAGCTGGACCCGCTCCAGGTCCTGCGCCACGACGATCTCGCCGTCGAACTCGGCTCGCGCCTCCGCCGCGAAGCGCTCCGGATCGGCGTAGCGCTGCGAGAAGTGCGTCAGGACGAGCTGCCGGACGCCGGACTCGGCGGCGACGCGCGCCGCCTGCTGCGCGGTCAGGTGGCCGAAGTCCTCCGCCAGGGCGGTGTCCTCGGCCAGGAACGTCGACTCGATCACGAGTGTGTCGGCGTTTTCGCTGAGGGCGTACACCGCGTCGCACAGCCGGGTGTCCATCACGAACGCGAACCGCTGGCCCGGCCTCGGCGTGCTGACGTCCTCGAGTTTCGTCGTCCCGAGGCGCCCTTCCCGCTGGAGCCGGCCGACGTCGGGGCCCGCGATGCCGTATGCCTTCAGCCGCTCCGGGAGCATGGTGCGGCCGTCGGGCTCGGTCAGCCGGTAGCCGAACGCCTCGACGGGGTGGCTCAGCCGCCGCGCCTCGAGGGTGAACTTCCCGCCGGCGATCGGGCCGTCCTCGGCGATCGGGTGTTCCCGCAGGTCGGCCTGCTCGTAGAACGCCGTCGCGTGCCGCATGCGTTCGAAGTAGTGCGCGCCGGACGCCGGGAAGTGGGCGTCGACCGGGTGGCCGACCTTGTCCAGCGACAGCCGCTGGATCACCCCGGGCAGGCCGAGGCTGTGGTCGCCGTGGAAGTGCGTGACGCAGATTCGCGTGATGTCCGTGGCGGCCACCCCCGCTCGCAGCATCTGCCGCTGGGTGCCTTCGCCGGGGTCGAAGAGGATGCCCTCGCCGTCCCAGCGCAGGAGGTAGCCGTTCTGGTTGCGGTGGCGCGTGGGCACCTGGCTCGCGGTGCCCAGCACCACCAGTTCGCGGGTCGACACTCCCGCACGTTACTCAGTTTGCGCGTCGCCCGTTCCCAGCTTCCGCAGCCGGAAGGCCAGCACCAGCAGCACGATGCCGTAGATGAGGGCGTAGATGCCGACGAGCAGCGCGATGCCGTACGCGCCGGCGATCGGGTTGATCACGATGAGGACGCCCGCGATCAGGGAGATCGCGCCGGCCAGGATGAGGAAGGCCTCGCCCTGGATCTGCTTGCGCAGCCGGATCGCCGCGGCGATCTCGGCGATGCCGGTGATGATCGCCCAGAAACCGACCAGCAGGGCCAGCAGCAGGACGGTGATGCCCGGCCAGACCAGGACGAGGATCCCGGCGACGATGCCGAGCGCGCCGAGAACGCCGTAGGCCACCCGGTGCCCGGTGTCGCCCGGGCGGAACGCCTGCATCAGGCCGCCGATGCCGTCGACGATCGCGTACACGCCGTACAGGATCGCCAGGACGAGCACGGTGGCGCCGGGCCAGATCAGCGCGAAGAGCCCGAAGAGCACGGCGAACCCGCCGCGGACGGCGGCGATCGGCCAGGCTTTGCGGGGTTCGACGACGGTGAACGCTGCGAACGAGGTCATCTGCCGCTCCCGGATCGATGGACACCTCAGTATCGCGAGGGTTACCCCGTCCGGCTCCCGGAACACCCCGTTCGGGCGTATCCACAAAGGACCGGCGTGCGCCGCGGCCGCCACCACGGCGCACGCCGGTGCTCAGGGGTAACTCACCAGGTTGACGGCCTTGGTGCCGGACGGCGTCGCCGGGCCGGTGTTGTTGATCACGTGCGTGATCGTGCCCTGGTAGTTGAGCGAAACGGTCACCATGTCGTGGAACCGGACACCCGGCGTGTTCGGCGCCTCGTACGCGTGAGCGCTGGCGACCGACGGGTTGGTGCTGAAGTAGCAGTAGCTGCCCAGGCCCCAGGCTTCGTGACTGGTGACGTTCGGGCCGACCTTGTAGGCGGAGAAGCCCGGCGTCGATCCGTTCATCCAGCTCGCCTGGTTCGGCACGTCGTAGGGCATTTCGTTCTGGAAGAAGTAGGTCCGGCCGCCGTTGCCGTTCCAGACCACCTGCGTCTTCTGGTAGTGCTCGACGAAGAGGCCGTACATCGTGACGTCGTTGCCGTTGACGACGAGCCCGGTGTCGGCGGTGTTGGTGGTCCAGCCGACGTACTCGTTGCGCTCGGCGTGATCGGCGCGCCAGATCCACATGTGGTCGCCGATCACGTTGCTGCTGTTGACGACCAGGCTGGTGGCCGCCTTGCCGACGGCGGCGCCGCCGATCCGGAAGAAGACGTCGTGCAGCGACGTCGGGTTCGCCGCGTGGTTCGCGGCCGAGCCGGCCGGGCCGACCTGCATGAGGGTGGCCGAGCTGGTCGTCCCGGCGTCGATGAGCAGGCCGGCGACCTTGACGCCGTCGACGTCGTCCACGGTCATCGCGGTGAGGCCGTTGTCCGGGATCAGCGTGGCGATGCCGAGGCCGAGCACGACGGTGTCCGGCCGCGTGACGCGCAGCGTCTGGTTCAGGTGGTAGACACCGGGCGTGAACAGCAGGTTCTTGCCCGCGGCGAGCGCGGCGTTCAGGTCCGCGGCGGTGGCGCCGGGCTTGGCGATGGAGAACTGGCCGATCGGGATCGACGTGCCCGGCGCGGTGCCGTTCGCCCAGCTCGTGCCGGCGGCGTTCGTCTTCACGCTCGGGACGAACACCTGGTAGTTCCCGGCGCCGTCGATGTAGAGGAAGGGCTTTTCGCGCACGACCGGCGTCTGCGCGACGGTCGTGTAGGGCGGCGACGGGAAGGTGTTGGCGGGCGCGCCCTGGACCCCGGCGAAGACCATGTTCCAGTTCGAGCCGTTCCAGCTGCCGAACTGCGAGTTGCGGGAGATCCACTGCTGCTGCGAGCCGGAGCGGACCTGGCCGTCGATCTTCGTGTCGGAGATCCAGCCGCCGCTGGCCCAGCCGCCGTCGTCGAGCTGCAGGTCGCCGCGGACGTGCATGCGTCGGTAGGGCGCGGCCTGGGAGACGGCCCACCGGTCGGCGCCCCCGTTCGGGTTCACGGACAGGTTCTCGGCGCCCCGCCAGAAGTTCTGGGTGGCGTTCTGCGGCGGGAACCAGTCGGCCTCGACGTGCACGGCGCCGTTGACGGTGACGGCGTCGGGGCTCAGGCCGAGGCCCAGGACCTGCGTGTAGAAGCCGACGTTGACGTCGTTGGCGTAGGTGCCGGGCTTGAACATGACGGCGTAGCGCTGGCTGCCGAACTGGTTGCGTTCCTGCTGGGAATAGATGCTGTTGAGCCGGCTTTGGATGGTCGAGCTCGGCATGGACGGGTCGAAGATCACGACGTTCGGCCCGAAGTCCGGCTGGCCCGGCTGGCTCGTGTTCACGGGGGCCAGCATGAAGGACTGCGCGGCGGTGCCGTTGCAGGTGTACTGCTGAAGCTGCACGGAGTCGGCGGCGGAGGCGCCCGGGACGTCGAGGCACTTCCCGCTGTTGCGGCTGACGAAGTGGTACCGGTTGCCGACCTCGTCGACGGCCTGCCACTGCTGGTTGGCCCCGCTGGAGTAGGTCCAGAGCTGGACGAGCCCACCATCGGCGGTGGAGACATTCGTGACATCCCAGGCGACGGCCGGGTTGGTCCGGGCGTTGATCCGGAAGTAGCCGTCCCCGGTGGACTGGAACTGCCACTGCTGCGAGGCGGTCTGGTTGCAGGTGTACTGCTGGACAACGGTCCCATCGGCCGTACCGGCAGCCCGGGCATCGACACACTTCCCACTACCGGCGGCGGCAACGGTGTACCACCCGTCCGGGGTAACAGCGGCTTCCGCGCTTGTCGTTGTCATGCTTCCGACCAGGACCGACGCGGCCGCGAGCAGCGTCATCACCCGCCGTCTCGTCATCGAAGCCTCCTCTGCCGCACACGCGGCGCCATCGAGAGGTGTGCCCGGTCTGAAGACGCGGCGTAACGGGCGGGGACCTCGGCGTCACAACCGCGCAAAATGTAACGGCGGCCACAGCGGGGCGTCAATACAGGACTAAAAATAAGGTGTGAATGTGCTGGTCAGAGGGCTGTGGATCGTGCCGCGGGGTTGCGGGGACCCCCGCGTTGAGGGGGTCTGGGCGGGGTGTAATGTATGGGCATACGAGATGCGGAGTTCACCTTCGCCTCGGGGCTATGGCGCAGCTGGTAGCGCACCTCACTGGCAGTGAGGGGGTCAGGGGTTCGAGTCCCCTTAGCTCCACATCGTAAGAAACCCCTTCGTTTCAGCCTTCCTGGTTGGTCGGAGGGGTTTTCTGCGTTCCGGGTTCGATCTTCGGTGATCGTCTTACAGCGTGATCTTTGTGCTCCTGGTGGGGCAGAACTGGGGCACCGCGCCCCCTTTCATCCGGCGTCGGGGCGTTGTTCCCGCTGCTTGTCGGCTCGTCGGGGCGGCTGACCCCCACCGTGACGAAGAGGGGGACAACCGGCGCCACCCGCCCACCCTCGACCACACTCGGTGACGGCGTCGGCGGTGGCGGGGCCGCCGTATGCCAGCGGCGCTCGAGATCATCCAGCAGCCGCTGCTCGACCTCCGGGGCGACGTGGCAGTAGGTCTCGACGACCCGGTTGTCCAGGTGATGCCCGAGCCGACGGGCCTGCGCGATCTCCGGCGCACCGCCGGCGATCAGCCACGTCTTGTGGCTGTGCCGCAGCCCGTGAAAGGTCAACCCCGGCCGGACCGCCGCACAGCCCGCCTTCGCCCCGGACGCCTCGCTGCCGTCCACCGCCGGACGGAAGACGCATCGCGAGAACGTCGAGCGCCACAACCACGTCCCGCTCGGCGTCGTGAACACGAACTGATACCGGTGCCACGCGAGATGCTCGCGCAGCAGCGCGACCAGGAACGGCGGCAGCGCGATCGTCCGCGCCGAGGCTCGGGGTCTTCGGCGGACCCAGCCACCGCATCGACCCCGACTCGTGCAACGCACCCACCAGCGGATCAATCACCAGCACGCCGCGCCTCAGATCGACGTTGTCCCGATGCAGACCGGCCAGCTCGCCCCACCGGCAGCCGGTCCACGCCGCACCGTCTGCTGCGGCGTCACCCAGATCCTCTCCGGTACTGCCCGTCGTGACCGCCGGCCACGACGCCTCCGCCGCCGCACGGGATTGAACGGGATCAACCGCTCATCGGCCGCATCGGTCAGCAACATCGACAACAGGTTGAGTTGCGAACTCACCGTCGACGAGGCGTACCCAGCTCGCTCCAGCTCTCGGGCCCACTCGGTCACACCCAGCGCCGTGATCGCACCCAGCGGCAAGTGGCCGAACATCGGCAGGATGTGACACCGCAGCCGACTCCGGTAGCTCTCGATCGTCCGCGGATCCAGATCCAGCGACCGGAACCACCGCCCTGTCCACTCGGCAACCGTGACCGCGCTATCGACCGGATCAATCCATACCCGCCGACGCCGATCCGCCCCTAACCCGGCGGCATAGGCCGCAGCGTCACGCCGCGAACCGAAACCGGACACCGAACGCTTGCCGTCGATACCTCACCCGCCACGACCTGTTGCCGCACTGCTCCACCCACGCCACAACGACCTCCACACCTGGATGAGGCCAACGAGGCGTTGACCCCAACGGTGGAGTTCCCCGGGGCAGACATCTCCAGCGTCCGCCCTCAACGACGATGCAGGCGCCAACCGGCATCCAGATGCACAGACGGCCCGGCAGCGGATTACGAGACATCCCTTAGGAATGGCCTTGGCATCCGGCACCACTACCCCGCGACACACGCATCTGAGGATTGGGAGATTGCCCAGGGAATCGTGACCGTTCCAGCCGGGCCCGAATCGTCGACGAGGTGCGTCCTGTTCCGGTCTGCAGCTCAACTCACTCCGAAGTATCGGACTGGCAGGGGAAGCCGCTCGAGGGCTTCGATGGCGTCGCGTTGCGCCTCTCGTTCCTGCCGAACCACCTCTCCGTAAAGATCCTCGGCAAACTCACGATAAAATTCCAGATCATCGACGCTTTTACTGTGCTCGGCGCGCCGTTCGGCGAGTCGAGACTCGGTAAAGTGAATGGTCAGATCGTCAATACGCTCCCGAAGAGATTCGCGCAATGCCTCGCCCGTGTCAGCACTCATCGCCAAGTCACATAAATGGCGCAGAAGAAAGAGATCCTTGGATTTCGAAGGAACACCGCCTCGGACAATTCGCGCTTGTATCGGCCAATCGGACCTCGTGAAGAAACCCTCGTTCGCCTTCCCGTCTGGATACTCGAGTGCTGGGCAGATCCACACGGGCCTCTCATCCCCCGCACGGAAACCCGCTCGATCCGCCTCGGCCAGGTCATCAAGGTCGGCCTCGGCGACATCGACGCCCTTCACGAGGCGCGTGACCAGGGAAAGGTCGTCGGCCGCGATGGGCAGGTATAATCGATTAAGCGCATAGAGCACAGCTGCGCGGATCTCGTCCGGATTCATGATTTCTCCACCACCTGTATCGACGACCAGATCATTCTAGTCGATCGGTCCGCCAGGGCCAATCTTTCCATTTTGCCACTCTTCGATCGCGTCGTCATTCACCTCTTGCCAATACCTGCTGTTCGGACCTTGCCAGCCCAGTCTTCATAGTTCTCGGGACCGTCGACCCGCTCGGTCAGATAGCGCTCGGTGGTCCTCGATCCACTCACTAGCCTCGAGATCGGCGGTCGCATGCACCATTTGCAAGCTGCCGTCCATCCCATCGACCAAGAACGGCCCATGGCCCACCACCATGTCGATGAGTTCCCGGGAACGCACATACCCCTCGCTTTGACTGCAGATCACCCAGCCAAGCCGGTGCGGGTCGACGTCCGTGATCACCATCTTCGGCCCGCCCGCAGCCGGCCAGCCGGCCAGATGCCGCTCGACGACCTGGACGACCCACGCCTTCGACACCATGGCAACAGGCTATGGGTGAAGGACGTGTGGGTGCGTCCCGACTACTCCAGCCGACCACGCGGAGACCGGCCGAGCGACCGAGATAGCTCATCAGTGCGGGTTCCGGCTGCACGGAACCGCCCCACTTGAGCTCTGTTCAACGGCTCCAAGCCCGGGTTGTGCCTACCGCACGTTTGTTCAAAACGAACGCGGGCGTTCCTCTCACCAATTTCACTGGGGCATAGCTGGGGCAAACCCCCTGATACAACTGCGCTCAACAGCACACAGTTGCAAGCAACGGCGATCAAGCGCATCATTTCACTAGGCGATTCTCCATCGCCGCAGGTCAGGGCCATGATCGACCCTCACTGGCAGTGAGGGGGTCAGGGGTTCGAGTCCCCTTAGCTCCACAGTGACGAAACACCGCCCGCCGGATCCGAAGATCCAGGTAGGGCGGTTTTTCGCATCGGCGAACTGTGAGTTTCGCCAAGAAGAAGTTCAGCCACCGACGAGTAGCTGGGGCAAAACTGGGGCACGCGCCGACGGCGGCGAAACGGGGTCACGAAAAGTGCCCCAGCAGCGTCGCCCGAACAGGTGGATCACCAAAGGCTCTCTGAGCCGGCACCTCCACAGGGTCCGCCACAGGGTCAGCCGCAGGCTCCGCCGCCGAACCGAACCAGCTTCGATGCGGTTGGCAGTGGATCATCACTGTTCTGTCTCCCCCGACGCGGTCGAACGGAGTTAGCAGCGACCATGATCCGTCGCGCACCTTGAGGCCGCCATGAAGACCGACGATCCACTTCACCACTCCAACGCTGTAACGCCTGAACTGCCGAGGCAGTCCGGTCCCGCCGGCTCCCCCACCGGCGACGACGCAGGCCACCTCCTCTACACACCGGCCGCCGCTGCCGAACGGCTGACCATCGGCGAGTCGTGGCTCCGCCGCAAAGCCGGCCAGCGCCTCATCCCCTGCACCTTCGTCGGCAAACATTTGCGCTTCTCCGACGAAGACCTCCGCGCGATCGTCGCCGCCGGCCGCCGCGGACCGAGCCAGCGGAACCAGGCTCCGAGCCGGCCCGGCCGACAACTCTCTCGTCGCTAGCACCCGATCCGGTCGTATACCGAGGTTATTCGCCGAATCAGCATCCTCTCTGTCGCCTATGGAGCGGTCCTGGACACGCACCACCACGCGACCCCCTCACCACAGCGCAGGAGCTGTGGAGCACCGTCCCAGCGCCATCAGCATCTCCCCAGCAGGACCGGGGCCGCCGACTCGCCACAGCAGTGCCACTTTCGCCCGATCCGAGCCGGCAGCGGAAAAAGGTCGTGGTCTGCGCGGGCGCTGGGTGGGTGTCCGAAGTGGCCACGGACGCAACCGGGACGGCGATCGCACCAGAGGTCAGCGCCGTGGTCAGCACAATTGAAAGGGCAGCACGAAACCGGATCTCGCCGCATGCATCTGAGTCTCCTCGGTCGACCGGCGCGAAGATTTCGGCTCGATATAAGCCCCATACCGGGCGCATCAAGACCCGTCAACCGCCATTTGCACTATGGCCGATATCACAACGCTGTTTCGCGGAGTGATGTTTTAGTCTGTCTGTGCCACGCAGGACTGGCCATGCATCCTGCCAGGGCCAGTCGTGGCGATTTGTCGCAATTGCGACGAAGGTGGGGGAATCGAAGAGGACGAGCAAGTGCTTTGCTTCATCGGACATCTTTTGTCATCGCTGCCATCGCGGTCAAGGACGACAGCCTCGCCGGTCCGCAGTGGACCGCGCAAACCGACCGCATCACCAACATTTCGTTGTCGGGTAAGCGAATCGGCACCCTACGTGATGGATCGGTCCTGATCGAAGAGGGAGACGGCCTGAACGGGTACGGCCTGCCGCCACGGCAACGTTGATGAGTAAGCGGTCATGGATTGCTGCCATTCGTTGGATCCGATGTGCCCGATGGCGGCGGTAAGCCCAGCGTTGTTGATCGCGTCGCGCTTTCATTCACAGAAAGTGTTTGCGCACCAGTGGTGAATCCGAACGGACCGCACCTATACCGTTACGAACCGGGAGCAGTTGTTGAACCCGTGGAGCAGAATTATCGGCGTCTGCGTGGCTGCGTTGACCGCCGTGGCGTGCGCGGCCGGGTCGGCATCCACGGGAACCACCGACACCAAGTGGATCGCGGCCTGGGGCACTGCCATGCGCGAGGCGATGCCGCTGAACGCCTCGAACTTCAGTTGCCGCAGCGCTGAACGCGTCAGCGCGGACGGCACACAGATCCGCATTCGACTGACCAACCAGTTCGTCCGCACGCCCACCACGTTCAACCGGGTCACTGTCGCGCAACGCGACACCGACAGCAGCATCGTCCCCGCCACCCTGCACGAGGTCACCTTCGGCGGCCAATCCGTGGTCACGATCCCGGCCGGCGGCGAGGTGTTCAGCGACCCGGTACCCATGCCGGTCACCGCGGGCGAGCAACTCGCGGTCAGCGTATATTCCGCCGGATCCGTCACCGAGTACCCCAACCACGAACTCGGGCTGATCGGTGAGTACTGCACCGACTTCGGCGGCGGCGCCGGGGACCACACAGGTGATCCCGGCCCGTATCCGGGCCGCGGGATCAACGTGGCCTGGGTGTCCAGCATCGAGGTGGCCGGTGGCCACACCACCGGCGCCGTAATCGTCCTCGGTGACTCGGTCGCCGACGGAGCACACGCCACTGTCAACACCTTCAGCACTTGGCCGGACGTGCTATCGCGCAGGTTGCAGGCCGTGGGCACGCCGCTGTCGGTCGTCAACGAAGGGGTCGCGGGGAACACCCTGATCACCCCCGGTGGAATCGGCCCGACCGGGGCACAACGGTTCGACCGGGACGTGCTCGGCCACAACGGCGCTCGAACAGTGATCATCGCCGAAGGCTCCAACGACCTCTACCTGGGCACGGACGCCGCCACCCTGATCGACGGACTCAAACAGCTGGCCGGCCGGGCGCACGCCGCCGGCCTACGAGTCGTCGGTGCCACTGTGACCCCGCGTCGCGGTGGGTGGTTCGGCGACGACGACGCCAAGGACGCGAACCGTGTTCAGGTCAACCAGTTCATCCGCACCGACAACCACTTCGACGCGATCATCGACTTCGACGCGATCATGCGCAACACCGATCCGAACTACCCCAACTCGGGCGCACCCGGCTACCAGAACTGGCTCAACCCCGTGTGGGACAGCGGCGACCGCATCCACCCCAACAACAACGGCTACGCCGTGATGGCCAACTCAATCGACCTGTCCACCTTGAACTGAACGGATTGCCGCCGTAAGGCGGACTGCGTGCCTCTGCATCAACGCAGACGGGCTGCGCCGCCGTCGCCCGCGGGGCGACGCTCCGCCGCCATCTGGTCAACGTCCCCACCCGAATCGCCCGGCCCCAAGGGCAAACGAACCCTGCACCTACCGGCCCACTGGCCAACAATGGAAACCCTGTGGGACGACATCTTCACCGGTCACAGCCGCCCGCCGCGATCCCGGGCGTGCTCGTGTCGGTCAGTGGGCGGGGGGCTAGATTCCCAGGGCCTGGCGGAGGGGTGTCGCCAAGGTGCGGATGTAGGTGTCCGTCAGGTGGTTGTCGCGGTAGACGACCACGTTGCCTACGACCGCCGGGCACAGGTCCGCCGTGCAGATCCAGTTCGTCAAGTCCACGACCCGCACGCCAGGGATGGTGGCCGCGGTGGTGGCCAAGGGGTCGGTGAAGGCGTCTACCGCCTTGGACCTTGGCTTGTCGCAGGAGTGGGGGGCTGGGTTGCGTTGCAGGCAGTTGAGGACGTTGTCGTCGGCGCGGGGGGTGTCCCTGATGACGGCGACGGGGATGCCCGCGGCGGTGATCTTTTCGAGGTACGAGCGGTAGCCCGCGGTGAGTGCCTCCGGGGACTTCCACGCCCACCTGAGGTCGTTGAGGTAGGACTCGGGGGACATGGCCGCGGTGACCAGGAGGTCGGGCTTGTCCGCCAGCATCGAGTCGATCTTCAGTTTGTCCTGGGCGGGGCACTCGGCGAACGGCTCCGGTCGGCTCGGGTCGGCGTCTCGGGTCTTGATCGGGGCCGCGGCGCTGAAGGGGCAGCCGTCGTGGAGCATGAACTTGACGCGCCAGCCGGCGCGGTTGGCGATGTCGATCAGGGCCGTGGCGAACTGGGTCATGTGCGAGTCGCCGATGACGACCATCGTCTTCGTCGCGTCGGCGCGGCCGTAGGCGCACCTGTCACTGTTCATCGGGAAGGCCACCGGGTCGTACTGGCCGCAGCCGTCGTGCCACACCGAGGCGATGTCCTTTGCTGCCACCGACGGGTCGGGGACGACCGGCACGCCCTCGCGCACGGTGAGTGCGTGCGCCGGGTCCAGCGCGAGCGCGCCGGGGTGGTCGGCGTCCAACGCGATGTCGGCGCGCAGCGCGTCGAGGCGGTGCTGCGCGATCTGCCACGGCACCGTCGCGGCCACCGTGGTGACCACCACCATGCAGGCGCCCATCGCGTAAGCGGCGCGGCGCCTCGGTCGCGCACCCCCGCGACGGGGCCGCGGTCGCCGCAGCGGGTCCTCGACCAGGTGCTTCGACAGCGCCGCGAGCACCAGGCTCGACACTGCGGCGACCAGCACCTGACGCTTGCTGAGCTTGGCGGCACCCGCCTCCTCCAACAGGAAGACCACCACCGGCCAGTGCCACAGGTACAGGCTGTAGGAGATGTCGCCCACGTAACGCAGCGGCGGCAGGCCCAGCAGCGGCGACAGTTCGCCGCCCCGGGGACGCTCGGCGGTGCCCGCGACCAGCAGCGCGGCCGTGCCCACCGTGGGCAGCAGGGCGATCCAGCCGGGGAACGCCATGTGCGTGCCGAAGGTGAAAGCGCTGACCAGCACCGCGCCCAGGCCCAGCCACCCCAGCGCCAGCCGCGCGGCGAAGCGCACGCGCACCTGGCGGATGACCATCGCGGTCAGGCCGCCGATGCCCAGCTCCCACATGCGGGTGGGGGTGATGAAGTACGCCTGACCGTGGTTGATCTGCGTATAGACCGCGGAGAACACCAGCGACGCCACCGTCATGACCGTGATCGCGCCGAACGCCACCGCCACCGGACGTGAACCGGACCGCCGCGCGATCGCCGCGCTGAGCAGCAGCAACAGCGGGATGACCAGGTAGAACTGCTCTTCGACGCTCAACGACCAGAAGTGCTGCACGGGCGAGGCGGAGGCGGTGGCTGTCGCGTAGTCCGACGAGAACAGGGCGAGCACCCAGTTCTGCGCGTTCAGCGCGGACGCCACCACCTCGCGCAGGATCTCCGGCCAGCGCGACACCGGCACCAGCAGCACCGTCGCCGCGACCGTGGCCAGCAGCACGACGGTCGCCGCGGGCAGCAGCCGCCGGATGCGCCGGGCGTAGAAGGTGAGCAGCCCGACCCGCCCGGTGCGGCGCAGCTCACCCGTGAGGGTGCCGATGATCAGGTAGCCGGAGATCACGAAGAAGACATCGACGCCGACGAATCCGCCGGGCAGCCACCCTGGCCTGAGGTGGTAGACGAGCACGAGGCCGACGGCGAGCGCGCGCAGACCCTGGATGTCGTCGCGCTGTTTGTGGCCGGTGCTCGCGGGTGCGGTGGGCACGGACGGGCGGCCGGTGACCGTAGACGTCATGATGCTCGAAGCCCTCCGTGGCTCTGTTTCCCCCCGGGCCCCTCGGCGACTGCCGTCCGGTATGAGCGCCGCAAGACCTCTCGCGCGCGTCCCAACAGGGCCCACGCGAACTATCCGCCTGCGCCCGACGGGCGTTACAGGCGCCGTTGAAGCTACCCCAACCCGACGCCTACCGCCTGCCGTCTGCCGGGAGGCTCGACGACGAGGCACCAGCCGAGACCAGTGACGCCGATTTCGCGAACGAGAGAGCCGCAGCGACGCGGGCGATACGGCAGAGCACCGCGTCGAATCTCGGCTTCTCCAGCGAGTTTGGATGGTTTGCGACGGCTGTGAGTCCGCGGCCAGGCCACCGCCGGCGAAGCCGAACACCTGCACGACACCCATCCGGGCTTGCCGCTGCTGTCCGGCGAGCACGCAAATCGACGTGGGCGCATTTCGCGTGCCACGCGGATGCCGACCTGCTCGTGCCCTCCCAGAGGTCGGTGCGTGCGGTGACATTACCGCGATGGAATCGTTCTTCTCCGTGCTGCAATGTGCGAACACATGGGGTGGTCACTTGCCGACGTTCGGAGCTGACACCTCGCCGCTACCCCTGGCCGCAGGCCGAGCGGCCAGGGGTGGCGGTCGACGCCGTTGCAGCAGGCGAGAACCGGGACTTCCGGTCAGGTCCGGTTCAGTTGCCACTGCTGGTTGGCACCGCCGTTGGCGGCCCACTGCACGACCTGTGCCCCGTCGCTCGTCGCCGCTCCGGAGACGTCCGCCACCAGGCCGCTGTCGTGGCTGGCGATCGTGTAGTAGCCGTTGCCGGTGGCGCGCAGGTACCACATCTGGTTGGGGCCGCCGTTGGCCGTCCACTGCTGCAGTTGCAGCCCGGCCGTGCTGCTGTTGGCGTTGACGTCGAGCACCTTTCCGCTCGGGACGTACTGGAGGGTGTAGGAGCCGTCGGAGGTCGTGGCGATGGTCCAGGTGGCGGTGCTGCTCTGCTGGACCACCTTGGCGCCGTCCGCGGTGGAGTTGCCCGCGACAGCGAGCGGCTTGCCGCTGTTGCGGTTGACGATGCGGTAGGTGCCCGGTGCGGGTCCGTCTCCGCCGCCTCCGGCGAGGTTGAAGTACTCCACCGCGTCGGTGAAGACGGGGCTACCGGACTTCGTGGTCGACAGCTGCAGGTACACGCGGTTGCCGGTGGCCGGGGCGGTGAAGGACACCGGCTGGGTGACCCGCGAGCCGAGCGGGACGGTCAGGGTCGTGCTTCCGGACGCGACGACCGCGCCGTCCGGCGCGTCGAGCCGCGCCGTCCAGGTGAAGCCCACCGAGGTGTCGGCGAAGTCGTCGTTGAAGACGGTGATGTTGCGGGTGACCGTGGCGTTCCGGGCGTAGTTGGGCACGGCCTGCGGCAGCGGGAAGGTGCCGTTCGAGTCCGAGGCGCCGGAGGCCGACCAGAACGGCAGGTCGACCGCGGCCACCGGGTTGAACGCCGCCTGCACGCGCTGGATCTGCGGGTTGCTCCAGGGGGCCGGGAAGTTGTCCGCGCCGTAAATGGGGTGACCGCCCTCCTCCGGGGTGAAGTCGGTGGTCCGCACTCCGGGCACGACGCTGGCCCAGGCGGACAGCAGCGTGTACGGACGCAGGTCGGTGGCGTTCTTGCCGCGCTTGGCCAGGGTTGCCGTGGCGAACCACTCGAAGCCCTGCTTGTTGTTGCACGCCGGCCAGATGAACTCGCCCTCGCCGTCGGGCCGCCCATTCGCGGTGACCACGCCCTCCCCGTACCTGCCGAAGCCGTCGATGTAGTGCGAGATCACCGCGAAGTTGGGGTACGTCATCCCGGGGTAACTGTTGACATTCGCGCCGACGCCCAGCTCGGCAATGACCGGCCGGGTGCCGTCGGCGCCGTTCATCGCCGCGTACAGGTCCTTCTCGAACTGTTCGGAATCCTGGCCGCTCTGGTTCGGCTCGTTGTTCTGACTCCAGCGGATGACCGCGGGGTGGTTGCGGTCGCGCAGGACCAGCGCACGGGCGTGGTTGACCATGTTGTCGTGCCCGGCGATCCAATCCTGCCCGGACTGGGAGCCGCGAATCGCGACCTCGTCGATGACCATCAGGCCCATCTCGTCGGCGACATCCAACATGTACGGGCTTGCGGGCTCCTGGTGGACGCGTATCACGTTGTAGTTGAGGCGCTGGTAGTTGTCCACCGTCTGCGGCCAGCCGCCGTTGTTCGACGAAGGGGGCAGGAAGCCGGGCAGGGTGTCGTAGGCGTCGCCCTTGCCGCCGTTGTTGATCCGGTCGTAGTCGGCACCCTGGAGGTTGTCGCCGCGGAAGTTCACGCGCACGCCGTTGAGGTAGTAGTAGTCACCGTTCTGGGTGGCCTCCCGGAACCCGAACCGGTACGTGGCGTCGCTGGTGTGCCCGTCATCGGTGACGGCACGCACCGCAAGCCGGTGCAGCTGCGCCCGGTACCCCGGCCGGTACGGCACGTTGGGCCACCAGTACGAGGTGCTGTCGAGGTTCCACGCGACCGGCCCGACGGTCACGGTCGCGGTCGAGTGGGCCGCCACGGTGACCGTGCGGCTGGGCAGTTCCGGGTAGCTGAAAGCCGTTCCGTTGTCGGACGACAGCGACCCGGTCAACGTCACCGACCGGGAGCTGCCCGACGTGTTGCGCACCGACACGTCGTAGCTCAACGTCTTGTTCGCCACTGACGTCCGCACGAATGTGTCGCTGACGGACACCGCCGGGTACGTCCGCAGGAACGCCGAACGGTAGATCCCCTGGGGAACCGCCTCGGACCACTCGGCGGCGTCGGGCACCAGGTACCGGCCGTTCGACGCCTTCAACGCGCCGCGGCCCTTCACGTCGACGCTGATCGTGTGGGTGCTGCCGGGGGCCGCGTAGGCGGAGATGTCGAAATTCGACGGCGTGAACGCCGTGGTCTGCGTCGCCACCACCCGGCCGTCGACCGACAGCGTCGCCTGGTGGTTGACCGCCCCGAACTCGATCCACGTCGACTGCGGCTGACCCGAGTCGGGCACGGTGATGCTGCGCGAGTACACCGCCTCGTTCACGTCGGTGAAGCCCTGCTTGTACCAGCCGCCGCCGGGCACGGTGATCGAGGTCGCCCCCCGGCCCGTCGGCGTGAAACTCCACGTCCCGGCCAGGTCGACCGAGGCGAGCGCGGCGGCGCCGGCAGCTGCGGCCGCGGGCGCCGGCTGTGGTGCGACGGCCGGCTGTGCTGCGGCGGCGGGTTGTCCCGTGTCGATGATCGCGAGGAGGGTGGCGCCGGCCAGCGCTGCGCGGGCGAAGCGCCGGGATAGCGTGCGAGGGTTGTTCTGACGCATCAAGAAACCCCTTTCGCGGGTGCGCGTCTACGGGGATACACCGATCATCGGACCCATCGTCACTACCCGCCGGGGCCGCCGAAACGGAGAGGTCCACTATGGACTCGTCTACCGGCTCCATGCCCGCGGAGCAGGGCATCGGTCGGTAAGCAATCGTGTTCGAACCGGTTCGACCGAACGATAAGCGGGGTCGACTCGTGGTGTCAAACATGTCCATGGCTTGCGGCGAAAGAAGAGCGCGATCCCGGGAAACTTTCAGAGAAGGGCGCAATGCCGGGAAACTTTCAGGCCGCAACCGGGTGCCCCGGCAAGACACACGCCATAAGAGCCGCACCAATGGCACCGGCAGGCAGCATCGGTCACCGTCAACGGCGTGGCCCGTAAGTCGGTGACCGCTGCGGTGAGACCTGGAGGGCGAAAGCGAGTTGCTGCGTCTGGAACGCAGCGCCGACCCGGTGGTAGTCGATCGCGGGCCCGGCCGAGGTCACGTCGTGGGTGAACCGGACTGTGCCGGTCGAGGTCATCCGGATCATCTCCTCACCGTGTCGACGCGGTGATCGAGGACCTGCCGGCGTTCCGGCGCGAACGCCCACAGGAACGCCAGCGCGACGAGGGCCATGCCGGCGGCGACGAGGGGCACGAAGCCGACTCCGGCCACGGTGATGACACCACCGCCGAGCGCTGCCCCACCCCCGCTGCCGACGTAGATCATCGAGCCGTTCAGCCCGAGCGCCACGGTCGCCGCCGCGCCGCCGGCCGCGAACACCCGGGTCTGCTGCGGCGTCACCTGGAAAGAGGCGACCAGGCCGAGCACGGCGAGTGCGGCTATCGCCGGTACGAGGCTCAGCCGGACGATCCAGAGCGCGACCAGCGCCAGTGCGCTGACCGTCAGGCCGACCGTGATCACCCGGAGCGCGCCCCAGCGATCGGCGAGGTGTCCCACCAGGCGGTTCCCGGTGAAGAAGGCGACGCCGAACACGACCAGCGCGACGACCGCCGAGGTGGCCGTCTGGCCTTGCGCGCCGATGATGGGGGCGATGTAGCTGATGACGGCGAACTGCGGCACGAGCTGGAGTGCGGTGCCGCAGAGCAGCAGGAGCACACTGGGTGTGCCGAGGATGCGGATCCTCTCGCGCAGTGACGCGACGGGCAGCCGGACGCCGGGCAGCGCCAGGCAGAGTGCCGCGGCCACCACGGCCCCACCGGTGATCAACCACAGCGCCGCGCGCCAACCGAGGTGCTGTCCGACCAGCGCGCCGATCGGCACCCCGATGACCGTGGCCAGGCTGGATCCGGCGCCGACCACCGCCAGCGATCGCGCCCGCCGCTCCGGCGCCGAAAGGAACCCGACGACCGCGTACGCGTTGGCCTGGAACCCGGCCGCGCCGAGTGCGGCCAGGATCCGCCCGGCCAGCACCACTGCGTACGTCGGGCCGAGCGCCTGGCCGACCATGCCGAGCAGGAAGACCACCATCCCGCCGCCGAGCACGACGCGCCGGTCGAGCCGGCCGGTGGCGGTCGCGATCAGCGGCGAGCTGATCGCGTAGGTGAGCGCGAACGTCGTGGTCAGCTGCCCGGCTTGGGCAAGGCTGACGTGCAGGTCCTGGGCGACCGCGGGGAGCAGCCCCGCCAGCACTAAGCCGTCCACCCCGAGCACGAACGTGCCGACGGCGAGCACCGCCAGCCGTGACGAGGAGAGTGACTTCGATGATGATCGAATCATGGCGGCAACGGTAGACTAGACTTCGATGGACGTCAAAGTCCGCCGCCCGTCCCGCGCGAAGGAGTCTCGATGTCGCGAAAGCTGCCGGAGCCGTCGGTCGACGACCTGGACCTGACGACGATCCTCGGCGCTTTGGTCGACCCGGCTCGCCGGACGATCATGGCGGTGATGTACCAGGGGCCGGAACCGTTCGACTGCAGCGCGAGCACGTGGTGCGCGAATCTCGGGTTGACCCCGCCGACCGTCTCGCACCACTTCCGCACGCTGCGCGAAGCCGGCCTGACCCGCACCGTCGTCGACGGCCGCACGCGCAACGTGCGGGTGCGCAAGGAAGATGTGGAGAAACGCTTCCCCGGTCTCCTCGATGCCTTGCTGACCCACGAGCACGACACCGAGGCGATCAACCGGCTGATCAAGCCGTGACGCCGCCTACGCGAGCTGTTCCCTCGGGGCCGGTGCGCCGGTGGCCGCGGCCAGCCGGAGACCGGTCTCGGCGGCACTGCCCGGGACGGCGGTCATGATCACGATCTTCAGCTCGGTATCGCCGTCTCCCAGCACGTCGCAGTTCACCGCGATCGGTCCCACCGACGGGTGGTGGATCGTCTTCTCGTCCTCACGGTGGCCGGCGACGGAGCCGGTGGCCCACAGCTGCGCGAACCGCCGGTTGCCCGCGGTCAGTTCGCGGATCAGCCCGGCGAGGCGGGCATCGCGCGGGAACCGTCCGGTGGCGCGGCGCAGGTCGGCGACGACGGCGAGGTCCGTGGTCTCGGCGTCGACCTCGGTCACGGGCCACTGGGCGAGGCAGGCGGGGCCCGTGCCCAGCGGGAACCGGTCGCGGGCGAAGTTGCGCAGGCGGGGCTCCGCGGACGAGGGGTCGCCCAGCAGCGCGGCCCAGCTGCGGTTCCACCAGACCAGCTGCCAGTCGGCCGCGAACACGGCGACCGCGACGTCGCCGAGCCGGGAGAGCACGCGGTGGACCCCGGGCGGGATGTGGTCCGAGATCGTGCCGTCCGCGGGCGGGGTGAGCCCGGCGAGCCGGTACAGGTGGTCCCGTTCGGGGCCCGAGAGCTGCAGCGCACGCGCGAGGGAGGCGACCACCTGCACCGAGGGCGTGGTGGCCCGGCCCTGTTCCAGGCGGACGACGTAGTCGACCGACAAGCCGGCGAGGTCGGCGAGCTCTTCGCGGCGCAGCCCGGCCGCACGGCGGTTGCGGCCGACCGGCAACGCCGCGGCGGAGGGCGGCAGCCGGTCCCGCCAGGTGCGGATCATCGCGCCCAGCCCGGCCCCGGGTGTCGTGCTCACGTTCCCATCTTGCCCCGGGTCCGGCCGCCGGGCACGGGCCGACGGTGGTACTGCTGTTCCTACCGTCGAGGCATCCCTGGCCGGCCGCGGCCGGCGAGCCGAAGATCGATCGCATGACGATCACCTTCATCACCGGAGCGAACAAGGGGCTCGGCCGCGAGACCGCCCGCCGGCTCGTCGAGGCCGGCCACACCGTGCTGGTCGGAGCCCGCGACCGGGAGGCGGGCGCGAGCGCCGCCGCCGCGGTCGGTGCGCGGTTCGTGCCCATCGACGTGACCGACGACGCGTCCGTCGCCGCCGCGGCCGCCGACGTCGCCGCGCACGAGGGCGCGATCGACGTGCTGATCAACAACGCCGGCATCCACGGCCCGGCCGGTGACCCGTCCGGCCTGACCGGCGCCGACGTCCTGGGCGTCTTCGACGTCAACCTCGCCGGCGTGGTGCGGACGACCACGGCGTTCCTGCCGCTGCTGCAGCGGTCGGCGGACCCCGTGATCATCAACGTCAGCAGCGGGATGGGCTCCCTCGTCCTCACCCACGACCGGTCGCGAGCCGAGTCCAAGGTCGTCGCACCGCTCTACACCGCTTCGAAGGCGGCGTTGACGATGCTGACCACGCAGTACGCGAAAGCGTTTCCCGGCATCCGGATCAACGCCGCGGACCCCGGCTACACGGCGACCGACCTCAACGGCCACAGCGGCCCGCAGACCGTCACCGAGGGCACCGACGCCATCGTCGGCCTGGCCACCGAGCAACCGGGCGCCGGCTCCGGGCGCTTCGTCGCCCGCAGCGGCGAGATCGCCTGGTCCTGAATGCGGTCATTGGCTTCTCGCGTTTTTCCGGACACACTCACCGTGTGCGCTTCTCGTGCCACCCACCCAGGAAGCGATCGTCGCCCGGAACCGGCTGCGGCGGGTCGGTAGCGTGCCGCAGGCAGAACTGTCCTGGGAGGGCCGAGATGATCTCGGCCCTCCCAGGACAGTTCGGTACGAGGATCAGATCTTGCCCGCGGCCACGTCGGCGAGGGTCACGCGGGAGGACTTGTAGTTCACCACGTAGTGCTTGGACGGTTCCGCCGAGGTGATCTCCTCCCGGATCGGCAGGCCGTTGTCGGCGTTGATGATGAGGACGTCCGTACTGCCGCCCAGGATGGCGGGGGGCGCGGTGAGGGTCAGCGCGGCCTGGCCGTCGACGCTGGTCTTGCCGACGATCATGTCCGGGATGGTCGCGTACAGCTTCAGCACGCCCGCGCGGACCTCCGCATCGGCGGCGTTGGCGAACAGCGCGTGTTCGGCGTTGCTCCACAGGTGGTTGTTGATGAGGTTTTCCAGGTCCTTGCCCGTCGGACGCGGTTTGGGGGCGGGAACCGGCTTGCCGATCTTGCGGAGCATCTCCGCGGTCTCGGCTTGGGCGGCCGCCCAGGCCTTGTCGGCCTCGGCGGGGCTCAGGCCGAGTCCCAGGGCGTTGCCGGACGCGGTGATCATCGCGATCCTGGCCTTGTCCACGTCGCCGTTCGCGGCGAGACGGGCCGCCGCCATCACCTTCCCGTCGTACGGCGTAGCAGGCTGGGCGTCGCCCTTGGCGACTGCGTCCACCAGGGTCTTCGTCGAGTCGCCCGTGAACTGCTGGCCCTTGTCGGTGTAGAGGGTGTAGTTGAGGTCCGGCTTGTTGTCCAGCCCGAACTTCGTGTTGATGATCAGCGACGCGTCCCCTGGCTGCGTGCCGGCCGCCTGGACCGCGGAGGCCAGCTTCACCAGCGGTGCCTCGACCGCCTGCGGAGCCGCATCGGCCGAGCCGGCCGGGCCGGCCGGGCCGGCCGGGACGCTGCCGCCTGACGTAGCCATCACCACAGCCGCCGCGACGGCTGCCGCACCCACGGCGGCGACACTGACCTTGGGCCAGGAGAACCAGCGCTTCGGTCGCACGACCGTGGCCGCGGGTTCCGCCATCGCCGTCTGCAGTGCCGTGCGCGCACGGTCATAGGCCTCGGGACTGGGAGACGGCACGTCACGCAGATTCTTCATGAGATCCATTTCATCCATGGGGCTGTCTTTCAGGTTGTCGGGACTTGCAGCAGCGCGACCACTTCGGGGGCTTCACGCAACGCCTTGCGCGCCTGGTGCAACAGGCGGCGGGCCGTGCCGGCCGGGATGTCGAGCACCCGCCCGGCCTCGGCGACGGTCAGGTCCTCCCAGGCGACCAGGCCCAGCACTTCCCGCTCTTCCGGTTTGAGCCGGGCCAGTGCCCTGCCCAGCAGTGCCTGCGTGTCCACGCGGGCATCCACCGCCGGCCAGGGATCCCAGTCATTCGCCACGCCGCTCAGGTCCGGCGCCGGCTCCTCGGCAGGTCGGGACCGCCAGTGCCGGCGCAGCCTGTTCAGCGCGACGCCGTACAACCAAGGCCTGGCTTCGGGATACGAACGGTCATAGTTCGCCCGGGACTCGTAAGCCGCCACCCACACATCGCCGAGCACGTCCTCGGCGGCCTGCCGCCCCACTCTGCGCGCCAGATAGTTCCCGAGCGCGGTCTCGTGCCGGCTGATCACTTCCACGAAGGCATCGGTGTCTCCGCGCAGCGACCTACCGATTAGTTCCGCGTCTGACGACATGAAGCTCCTCGGGTTTCGCTTCGCCCTGACAACCCGTCTTTGCCAACGCGCGCCCAAAGCGTTCAGGTTACGTCACCCCATGCCGAACATCGCTGGTCAGGCCACGTGCGATGACGAATTCAGCGGACCTCGGCGCGGACGGCGGTGTCGAGGTCGGTGACGGTCAGCTGGAAGGCGCGGGCCGTCTCCGTCGCGTCCATCCGGAACGGTGCGTACCACTGGTAGTCCATTTCGGACACCTCACGGGCCATCGGCACGATCAGCCCGGCTGTGCGCATCACGAAACGCGGCAGCTGGACCAGCTTGATCGGTGGCCGGCCCGCCGCGGTGGCGTAGCGCCGCGCCAGCTCGCGGATGGTGACAGCCGGCGGGGACGGGACGTGCCAGGGCCGGCCCCACGCGCGTTCCTGCGAGGCCAGCTTGACGAGGGCGCGTGCCATGTCGACGTTGACGGTGAACGTGTGCGGCATGTCCAGGTGACCGGTGATCCAGGCCGCTTTCCCCTTCTTCAGGGCCGGCTCGATGAGCAGGGCGTAGATGCCGTTGGCGTCCTTGCCGATGTAGTCGGAGCCGCGGACCTCGACGGTGCGGATACCCGCGGCGAGGGCCTGTTCCCACATGCGCCTGCGCAGGCGCCCCTTGTGCCCGACGGCGGCCATCGGGGTGCGCTCGTTCATCCGGCCATCGGGCTGCGGGCCGTAGGCGTACAGGCTGCCGGTCAGCGCGAGGACGGCGTCGTTGGCCTTGGCGGCGGCGATGGCCGCCGTCTGCAGGGGCGGCAACAGGCGCTCCCACGCCGTGTACGAGGGCGGGTTGGCGCAGTGGTAGATCACCTCCGCGCCGCGGGACAGCTCGGTCAGGCGGGACGGGTCGGACGCGTCCGCGGCGACCCGGTCGATCAGCCGGTGCTCGGGACCCGAACCGCTGCGGGTGACGATCCGGACGGTCTCCCCCTGCTCGACGAGCAGCCGGGCGACGTTGCTCCCGATCGAACCGGCGCCGATGACGACGTGCTTGGCCATGACGAGCTCCTTGCTAACGTTGTTAGATTTCCTAACGTCGTTAACTCTGGCGCTCTTCGCCGACGCGGTCAAGGGCGGTGACTAGTGTTCGAGACACCATCGAAGTGAAGTGACGGACCATGCCGACCAGCACGAGACGGGCCCGCGAACGGGCGAAGACCCGGGAGCGGATCATCGAGGCCGCCCTGCACGTCCTCGAGGCCGACGGCATCGCGGCCTTGACGATCCGGCGCATCGCCACCGACGTCGAATACTCCGCACCCGTGGTCTACCAGCACTTTGCCAACAAGGACGCGCTCCTGCTCGAACTGGTCGCGCACGGCCACCGCCTGATGCTGACCGAGGTCCGCGAGGCCGCCGACGAGCCCGACACGGATCGGCGCATGACGCGCATCGCTTCGGAGTACGTGCGGTTCGCCGGCGCGCACCCCCACCTCTACCGGGTCATGAACGACCCGGTCGTCGACGGGGACGAACGCCGGCGCGTCGCGGAGCCGGCCATCGACGTCCTCAAGGAGTTGCTCACCAGCTGGTCGACGGCTCACGACGTGGCCCTGGCCGATCCGGACCAGGCCTGCGAGATCCTCTGGGGCACACTGCACGGCATCGCGTCGCTGGGCCACCTCGGCCAAATCGGCAACGATCGCGCCCGCCACCTCGCCGAACAGGCGCTCCACGCGATCCTCCTCGGCTGGCGTACCGAAGCGCCGGCGAACGATCGGGCGGCGCGCGGCTAGCGCCCCGAGGCTGACTGGGAGCACTTCGCCCCAAGCGTGTTATCAGTGAAAACAAGTTCCTTGTAGCACTGACACGTCTGTCGTGTTATCGTCGAAAAGCCACAAGAGTTATCGACGATAACAGGAGATCATCATGACCGTCCCCTCTACCCAGGCACGGGTCGCGCTGGTCACCGGGGGTTCCGGAGGCATCGGACGCGCCGTCGTCGAACGCCTCGCCCGGGAGGGCTACCACCTCGGCGTGCACTACTCGGCCAACAAAGCCACCGCGGACGAGATCGTCGAAAGCATCACCGCGGCCGGTGGCCACGCGATCGCCGTCGGCGGGGACGTCGCCGACGAGGTGGCCATGGCCGCCGCCTTCGACTCGGTCGAAGAAGCCTTCGGCGGCATCGACGTCCTGGTGCACACCGCCGGGATCATGCGGCTCCAGCCGATCGCCGACCTCGACCTGTCCGAACTGGACGCCGTGCACCGCACCAACATCCGCGGCACCTTCGTCGTCGACCAGCTGGCCGCCCGCCGGCTGCGCGCCGGCGGAGCCATCGTGAACTTCTCCACCTCCGTCGTGGGCCTTCAATTCCCCGGCTACGGCGCCTACGTCGCCAGCAAGGGCGCGGTCGAAGCCCTCACCCTGGTCCTGGCCCGGGAACTGCGCGGCCGCGACGTCACCGTCAACGCCGTCGCCCCCGGCCCCACCGCGACCCCGCTGTTCCTCGACGGCAAGGACGAAGCGGCGATCGAGAAGCTGGCCGCCCAGCCGCCCCTGGAACGGCTGGGCCGCCCCGAAGACATCGCCCACCTCACGGCGTTCCTCGTCGGCCCCGACGGCCGGTGGGTCAACGGCCAGAACATCCGCGACAACGGCGGAATCATCTAGGAGACCCCACCATGTCCGAGCAGAACGTCATCCTGATCACCGGCGCGTCCAGCGGGTTCGGCAACCTCGCCGCCCGGGCGCTGGCCCGGGTCGGCCACACCGTCTACGCCGGCATGCGCGCCACCGACGGCCGCAACGCTCCCCGCGTGGCCGAGCTCGCCGAGCTGGCAGAAGCGGAGAACATCGACATCCGCGGCGTCGAAATGGACGTGCAGGACCAGAACTCCGTGGACACGGCCGTCGCGGACGTCCTGGCCCGGCACTGGCACATCGACGTCGTGGTGCACAACGCGGGCCACATGGTCCTCGGACCGGCCGAAGCCTTCACCACCGAACAGCTCGGCCAGCTCTACGACGTCAACGTGCTCTCGACCCAGCGGGTCAACCGCGCCGTGCTGCCGGCACTGCGTGCCCGGGGCCGCGGGCACCTGGTGTGGATCGGCTCGTCCTCGACCCGCGGTGGCCATCCCCCGTTCCTCGGCCCGTACTTCGCCGCCAAGGCGGCGATGGACGCCCTCGCCGAGAGCTACGCGGCGGAACTGATCAAGTACGGCATCGACACCACGATCGTCGTGCCCGGCGCCTACCCCAGCGGCACCAACCACTTCGCGCACGCCGGCACCCCCGCCGACACGGAACGCGACGCCGCATATCAAGCGGAGTACGGCGAACTGCGCGACGGGATGGCCCAAGCGCTGGCCGGCATCTTCCCCGAAGGCCGCACCACCGACGAGGTCGCCGACGAGATCGTGCGCGTCGTCGGCCTGCCGTCCGGGCACCGCCCCTTCCGGGTCCACATCGACCCCAGCAACGACGGCAGCGAAGTCGTCTCCGTCGTCAACGACCGCATCCGGGCCGAGTTCTACCGCCGGATCGGCATCGGCGAACTGCTGCCGGCCAACGCCGTCCACTGATCCCGCACAGCGAGAAACGAGGAAAAACCCATGCCTTTCGCCCACTTCAAGGTCCCGGCCGGCACGCTCGAGCCGGAGCAGAAGAAGCTGATCATCGACCGCACCACCGACCTCTACGCCGAAATCTACGGCGAAGCCGCCCGCCGGAACGTGCTCGTGCTCGTCGACGAAGTCGTCGACGGCGGCTGGGGCATCGGCGGCACCGTCCTCACCGCCGCCATGATCAACGGTGACACACCGGCCGGGACCAGCGGCCGGTGAGCCGGGCCCGTGCCGGTGAGCCGGGCCCGCTCCACGGCGCACGACCGGCACCGGCGCGCTGTATACAGTGACCCGGAAGTCCCGGTGGCCGGGGCAGGTCAGGGAAGGGTGAGTGGGCTGGTCGTGTCCGATGCCACCACACGCAGCGCGAAAGCCGGCGACCTCCGCACCCGCATGCTCGCCGCCGCCGAAGAACTCCTGATCACCTCCGCCGACCACGACATTTCCACCCGCGCGGTGTGCGACGCGGTCGGCGTGGCCCAGCCCATGCTGTACCGGATCTTCAAGGACAAGAACGGCCTGCTGCACGCCCTGGTGCAGAACGGGTTCGAACGCTACGTCGTGCGGAAACAGGCGCTCGAGACCACCGACGACCCGGTCGCCGACCTGCGCGCGGGCTGGGACGACCACATGGACTTCGCCCTCACCAACGGCGCGCTCTACCGGCTCATGTTCTCCCCCGCCCTGGCGGAGGTCCCCGCGCCCGCCGGCCGGATCTTCGAGCTGCTGACCCGGGCGCTCGACCGCTGCGCGGCGATCGGCGCGCTCCGGATCCCGTCGGCCGAAGCGGCGCAAGCGATCCTGTCGGCGAACGTCGGCGTCGCGTTGAACATGCTTTCCCAGCCCGCGCGCTATGCCGACCCCGGCCTCTCCCACCGCGTCCGCGACGCGGTCTTCGCCGCGTGCCTCACCCCCGAAACCACAGCGGAACCGGCACCGGGCAACGCGATGGCGGTTCCGGCGCTCGCGCTGGAGGCGCAACTCAAGAAGCCGGGCACGTCACCGCTGGAACCCGAGGAGACCGCCCTGCTCCTCAAGTGGCTGAACCGGATCCGGAGCTCTCCTTCGCCGGAGCAGGGCGAACGGCCGGGGCGGGCGTAGAATCCCGGGAATGCGGATCGGCGAGCTGTCCAGGCGCACGGGCGTGAGTTCGCGTTCCTTGCGGTACTACGAAGAGCAGGGCCTGCTGACCAGCTCACGCTCCGGCGCCGGGCAGCGTCACTACGCCGAAGCCGTGGTCGAGCGCGTGTCGCTCATCCGGCAGCTGTTCGACGCGGGCCTGTCCAGCCGGGTGATCGCCTCGGTGCTGCCGTGCGTGGAAACCCCTGCCGACCCGGGAGTCGCCGAGGAGGCGTTCGCGACGATGACGCGCGAACGCGACCGGATCGACGCCGAGATCGCCCGCTTGATCGAGGCCCGGGACGCGCTCGACGTGGTGCTCGAGGCCAACACCCGGCACCGAGCGGAGCTGGCCGCGGAGCCGGTGGCCCGGTCGGCCTGATGGTGTGACCCGCGCCTCGGCCGGTTGCTCCTGACGCCGGTGTCAGCGGGCAGCAGGGCCCGTCTCTTGTGGACGGTGTCCGATCCCCTCGTCGCGAAAGGCCGCTACCGCACACTCGGCCGCGCTGCCCGCATCTTCCGCGACGACGACGCCACCGGTGATCGTGATCGCCGGCTCGAGCGGGATCGCCCGAACGCGGGTCGAGTGGATCTCGGCGGCCTGGTCGGCGGGCAGCACCGTCCAGCTCCGCGAATCCGAGCCGACTTCGACGATCGTGTCCTGGAGCGTGCCGGTCGGCCTGCCCGCCCGCGGGCACAGCCCGGTTTCGCGCAGCGCCAGGCCCACGGCGTCGTGCAACGGCGGGTCGTGCTCCCGCGCGGGCAAGCGCAGCGTGTCGCCGGCCAGCTCGGCCAGGCCGACGGCACTCCGGTCCGCGGCCGGGTGGTGCTTGGACACCACCGCCAGCAGGTTCTCCGTCCAGGCCGGCAACACCGTCAACCCGGGTACGGAGCCCACGCCACGGGTCAGCGCCAGGTCGAGGTCACCCTGCCGGAGAGCGTTGAGCCGGGCCTCGACCGGCAGATCGACCAGCACCACGTCGAACTCCGGCGCCCGCTCGCGCAGAGCGTCGATCCCCCGTTCCAGACGAGCGGTCAGGCCGGCGGCGGTGCCGATGCGCACGATCGTCGGGACCTGCTTCGCCGCGATCGCCACCTGGCCGGCTGCGGCGAGCGTGCTGCGTGCCGCGTCGAGCACCCGCTGCCCGGCCGCGGTCAGCCGGACCCGCCGCGGCGACCGGTCGAGCAGCCGGACCCCGAGTTCCCGCTCCAGCCGGGCGATCTGCTGGCTGACCGCGGGCTGGGCGATGTGCAGCCGCTCGGCGGCCCGGCCGAAGTGCAGCTCGTCGGCGACGGCGACGAAATACCGCAGCGCCCGCAACTCCATGGTTCCTGCCTGGACTGGTCCAACGATAAGCTCAGCTTATCGCAGCACGTACCGGTTGGCGCTGGTTCGCGTGGCCGGCCGCTGCTGTAGTCGTGCTCATGACCATCGAACCCGGGCCGCTCGGCGCCTACCTGACCGCCGCCGACGCGACCGCGACGGACGCCGCCGCACTGGAGGAAGCCGGCTACCGCGCGATCTGGCTGGCGGCGTCTCCGGCCGCCGACCTCCTCCCGGCCGAGCGGCTGCTCGACGCCACGAACCGGATCGTGGTGGGCACCAGCGTGCTCAACGTGTGGCAGGCCGACGCGGGCACCGTCGCCGACTCCTACCACCGGATCGCGGGCAAGCACGCCGGCCGGCTGCTCATCGGCATCGGCGCCGGCCACCGGGAGGTCGACGCCGGGTACACCTCGCCGGTGGCGAAGGTCGCCGGCTACCTGGAGACCCTGACCGCGGCCGGCGTCCCCGCCGACCGCGTGCTGCTGGCCGCGCTCGGCCCCAAGATGCTCCGGCTGGCGGCCGAGCGCGCCGCGGGCACACTCACGCTCCAGGTGACGCCCGAACACACTCGCCGCGCCCGGGAAGCCCTGGGCCCGGACAAGCTGGTGGTGCCCGGCCACGGCGTGCTGCTGGACACCGACGCCGACCGGGCCCGGGAGACCGCCCGGGCCGGGCTGCGCCCCCTCCTCGGTATCGCCAACTACGCCGGCAACCTCCGGCGCATCGGCTACACCGACCACGACCTCACCGACCCGTTCAGCGACCGGTTGATCGACGCGCTCGTGCTCCACGGCGACGCGACAGCCATCGCGGCAGGCATCCGCGCGCAGATCGCGGCGGGAGCGAACCACGTCGGCCTGCACGCGCTGGGCGAGGACCCGATCGGTGTCCTGCGCGCGATCGCCGCAGCCACGCGCGAACCGGAGACGCTGCGGGCCTAGCCGAGCAATGCGCAACTCGGTCAGTGGTCGCCGGGGTGGGGTTTGCGGTTGCGGTAGGAGGGCCGGTTCAGCCGGACGCCGCGTTCGGTGAGGTAGCGGTCCAGTTCGGCGGGAGACGTAGCCTTACTTGGCCCAGCCGGCCAGCTCGGAGCGTTTGATCGTGGGCCGGGATCGGCCGCATTCCACCGGGTGGCCACCGCTCGGCCCGCGGCCCGCGGCCCGGTGCTCAGACAGCCGTGGGAATGGTGCGCAGCCCGGCGAGCACCAGGCTCAGGCCGAAGGCGAACCTGCTGTCCGCTTCGGCGCGCTGGTGGCCACGCTTGTGGGCCTGCTCTTCGATCGTGTAGCCGTTGAGGTAGCTGGTGAGCACGTCGGCGGCGGCCTCGGCGGTCGGCCCGTCCATTCCCACGTCCGTGAACAGCCGGCGCAACCGTTCGATGAAGGCCTGCGCCATGGGTCCGGGCTCGCCCATCTCGACGATGAGCCGGGCACCGTCGGTGTGCGCGAGCATCGCGGCCCTCAGGGCCCCGATCATCGCGCCGGCCTGCTCCGGCCAGTCCTCGTCCGGGACCGGCACGGCACACGCCTCGCCGATGATGCGCTCGGCCACCGCGTCCAGCAGCGCTTGCTTGCTCGGGTAGTGCCAGTACAGCGCGCCCACCTGCACGCCGAGCCGAGCGGCGAGCTTGCGGGTGGAGAACGTGTCGAGACCCACCTCGTCCAGGTGGGCGATCGCGGCGTCCAGCACCACCGCCGGAGTCAACGGCATCCCTCGATCATGCCACCGGCCTTGCCACTTGAACAGTGCTCAAGTAAATTGAGCACTGTTCAAGTCGCTCTTCGGGAGGTGCGTGATGCGGGTTTCCGTGATCGGAGCCGGTCTGGGCGGTCTGTGCCTGGCTCAAGGACTCCGCGGCGCCGGCATCGACGTCGGCGTCCACGAGCGGGACCCGGCGATCACCGCACGTTTTCAGGGCTACCGGCTCGTGCTGAGCCCGGTGGGTTACGAGGCGCTGCGCGGCTGCCTGCCGCGGCGCTGGCACCCGTTGCTCGACGCGATCCTGGACGACGCGGTCGTCGAGCCGCTGATCCTGGACCCGCACCTGAACAAGATCGGTGAACTCGGGCCCGCGCGGTCCGGACTCGTCGTCGACCGCCACGTGCTCCGGCACCTGCTGCTCACCGGACTCACCGTGCACACCGATGCCGCGCTGACCGGCTACGGCGTGCTGGACCACGGCGAAGGCCGAGTCGAAGCCCGGTTCACGCACGGCCACCGGACCACCGCCGACCTGCTGGTCGGGGCGGACGGGGTCGGCTCCGCCGTCCGCGCGGTGCTCTCGCCGCAGACCGTCCCGGCCGACACCGGCGTCCGGTTCGTCATCGGCCGGACACCGATGACGGAGCGCTTCGCCGGGCTGTCCCGGGCCTTCGGCTCGAAGATCGTCGGGGACGGGCCGAGCCTGTTGCTCGGAGCGATGCGGTTCCGCACTCCGCCGAAGCAGGCCGCCGAGGAACTGGCACCCGAGGTGACCCTGCCCGATATCGGTGACTACGTGCGCTGGGCCATGATCCTCCCCCCGAACGGCTCGCTCGGCGCCGAGACGCCGCAAGAGGCCGTTCTGTCCAGGATCGACGGCTGGCACCCGGACCTGCGGGCGCTTGTCGAGGAGGGCGACCCGGACAACAGCACCCTGCTGTCGATCCGGGTGGTCGAGCCACGCGAGCGGTGGGCGCGCGGCCCGGTCACCCTGCTCGGAGACGCCATTCATGCCACCTCCCCGACCGGCGGAAACGGCGCGAACACCGCCCTGCGCGATGCCGACCTGCTGCGCCGATGCCTGCTCCGGGTCACCGAGGGGACCCAGGACCTGCTCGACGCGGTCGGCGAGTACGAGCGGCAGATGTTCGAGTACGGCGCCGAAGCGGTGCGCCACAGTCTGGAAGCGCTGCCCGCCTACGTCTCACACCCCCGTTGACCAACGGAACGGCCCGGGGCCAGCGGCCGCACCGATCAGAAATCCTCCGCCACACCGTCGGTTCTGGTAGCCCCCTCGTACCGCTGGAAGGATTGCCGACCATGACCGACGCCAGACCGCTGGGCACCGACGAGGCCACGTTCATCGCGGCGGCCGGCTCCGGCGATCCGGCGGGGTTCGCGCTCGTCACGGAGCGCCACCGGCGTGCGCTGCAGGTGCACTGCTACCGGATGCTCGCGAACTACGAGGACGCCCAGGACATGACGCAGGAGACGTTCCTGCGAGCGTGGAACAAGCGGGAGACGTTCAAGGGCCACGCCGCGCTGCGGACCTGGCTGTATCGGATCGCGACGAACGTCTGCCTCGACTTCCTGGACAAGCGCAACGACCGCACACCCGTACCGTCCGAGCTGCCGGACTCCGACTCGGAGGTGCTGTACCTGCAGCCCTACCCCGACCGGATGCTCCCGGAGGACCCGCAGGAATCGGTGGTGGCGCGGGAGACCATCGAGCTGGCGTTCATCGTCGCCGTCCAGCACCTGCCGCCGCGGCAGCGGGCGGTGCTCATCCTGCGCGACGTCCTCGGCTGGCCGGCGTCGAAGACCGCCGACGCCCTCGAGCTGACCGTCGCCTCGGTGACCAGCGCCCTGCAGCGGGCACGCGTGACGATGCGCGAGCAGCTGCCCGGCCGCCGCCTCGACTGGCGGAGCCCCGCCGCCCACGAGCTGTCCGGTGACGAGCGCGACGTCGTGAAGTCCTACATCGACGCCCACGAGCGCAACGACCTCGACGGGCTGACGTCCCTGCTGCGCGACGACCTGCGCTTCGCGATGCTGCCCGAGCGGGGAACCTCGGTCAGGACGGCCAAGGACGCGGTGGACGGCTGGGTCTCCGGTGGGCTCTTCCGGCGCGGCCACGACGACTGGCGCGGTATCAGCACGGCGGTCAACCGCATGCCTGCCGCCGCGCTGTACCTCCGCACCCCCGGCGCCCCGGAGCACCGGCTCTTCGCCGTCGCGGTCCTGCACATCGTCGACGGGAAGATCGCCGAGCTCACCGGATTCGACGCCACCGGCAAACCATGGCTGGACCTGCCCCCGGCGCTGTGATCACACGACCCCGTCGCCGAGGGTCATCGCCTCGTCTCGTAGCGGGTCAGCACCACGCCGCCGGGAAACGTCCGCGTCTCCACGAGGTTCAGGTTCACCGAGCGGTCCAGCGCCGTGAAGAACGGCGTGCCGCCGCCCACCAGGACCGGGTGGGTGACGATCTCGTACTCGTCGACCAGCCCGGCTCGCATGGCCGCCCCGGCGAGCGTTGCGCCGGCGACCCTCATCGGGCCGCCGTCCCCGGCCTTGAGCCGGGTGATCTCCGCGACCGCGTCGCCGGTGACCAGGCGGGTGTTCCACCCGACCTCGCCGATCGTCGAGGAGAACACCACCTTCGGCGTGTCCCGCCAGTTCCGCGCGAACTCGATCTGCGCCGGGGTGGCGCCGGGCTGCCGGTCACCGGTCGGCCAGTAGGAGCTCATCGCCTCCCACAGCTTCCGCCCGTACAGCATCAAGCCGATCCCCAGCTCCTGGTCGAGCCACCACCGGAACAACTCGTCGCTCGGCTCGCTCCAGCCGATGTCATCGCCCGTCGCGGCGATGTAGCCGTCCAGGGTCACGTTCATGCCGAAGATCAGTTTCCGCATCAGGCCAGCCTTCCGTGAGTCGATCTCACAGGTACAGACGGGCACGGCGGGCAAACCTCATCGGTGGCCCCAGCGAGAACCGCCCAGGTCGCCGCCGAGCCGTCCGGCGGTGATCCTGGGCGGTTTCCGTGCGTGTCAGGGCTTCTCGAAGTGCTGGTAGTCGATCGGGGTGTCCCAGGAGCCGCCCCAGGTCCAGCCGCGGGTGGTGAAGGCCCGCTCGGTGACGTCACCGGCGTGGATCATGCCGGGCACGTTCTGCGTGCGGTCGACGTAAGGCGCCCCGTTGGGCGGGTAGACCGCGCCGCTGCCGGAGATGTAGGGGTTCTGCACTGTGTTGATGTCGATCGCACGGCCGTAGGAGTGATTCGACCACGCGGTGCCACCAGTGATCGCCCGGCAGTTGAACGCCGAGGTGTTGTTCGCCGCCATGGACGCGTCGTCGTCGGAGTTGTACTTCTCCACGGTCTCCATCCGCTCGATGGGGAACCGCCCGAAGTACAGGTCGGCGAAGGTGCGGGCGACCTCGAAGGCCCGGTCGGCGTTGACGATCAGTTCGCCCCGGTGCACGGCACCGTCGAAGCCGAGGAAGCTCAAGTTGATCAGCCGCAGCTGGTCAGGACCGACCGGGCACCCCTCGTGCCAGCTGTTCCCCAGCCGCTCGGCGGTGACGGGCCTGATGACGGCGATGTAGGGCGCGAGCCCACTCCCGGCCGGAGCAGCAACTTCCACGGTCTGGGCCGTGGCAGCCGGCGCCGGCGCGGCCACGGCCAGGACCGCGGCGAACGTGAACGTGATGACGGCCAGAACTCTGGTTCTCAGATTCATGACGAACACACACTTCCTCTAGCATTTCCCGTGCATCGCGGCAGTCGACGGACTGCCGCCGTGAGTACACAGTGGACCGTTTTGGTCGATCGGCAGCGTGTGAGACCGGCGTTCCTGCCTTGGTTCAGCAGACGGCGCGGCCGTCGCTCTTCGCCATGCGGTCTTCCGCCTCCCCCAGGGGCGATCCCCACCGAACGTGCCAGCGGCGAGCGAGCAAAGTCAACTTTCCCGAGACGTTTCAGCCCACCCCGAAACGACCACCCGGAACGCCTGCAGCGGCAACCTTTTGACGTCCCACTCGCGTCGTCGCCACGCGGGCGCGGAAGGCGTTCAGCTCAGGTCCCCGGGCGCACAGCTCCCCGGAATCGCCCAGCCCCACTCCGCTGACGCTTTGCACACGACTCATGACAGAAGCGCTACCCGAGGGGCTGGCTTACGGCGGCGCGGTTGCTCGGTGAATCGCGCTCCCATTCGAAGCGGCATCCGTCGCGATAGGCTTCCATGAGCAGCCGGACGTATTGGCGGGACAGGGTTGTCACCGCCGGACGTGGAGAAAAGCCGGTTCGGCAGCCGGCCTTCTTCCGTGCAGCCAAGTTCATCGCTCGACCGGGTCGAAGGCTGAACCCTGCTCGGTCGCTCCATAAAAAAGGGCACCGCCGGTGAAAGTTGCCCCGCTGAAGTCGGCTTCGGTAAAGGTCGCCCAGCCGAACCAGGCGTCGTTGGCGAAGGTCGTCCCCGTGAACTTGGCGTGGCGAGCGAAGGTCCCGTTGGTGAACCCGGCACCGCCGACGAAGGTCACCCCGTCGAACCAAGCGTCACCGCTGAAGATCGCCCGGTCGAACCAAGCGCCACCGGCGAAGATCGTCTCACCGAATCCCGCGCTGCCAACGAAGGTCGCCCCGTTGAAGGAGGCAGTGCCGACGTGGCAGTTACTGAACGTGAAGTCGATGAGTGTCGCACCGGTGAGGTCCAGGTCGATATCGGTCCAAAAAGTGCGTTGCGGCTGCTGGAGATCGTCTCCGGGTTGCAGGTGGCGGCGAAGGACGCGCTGGGCGGCCAGGCGTACTTCGCGCTCCTGCAGACGGTTATGCCACGCAGGGGACGACTCGGGGGAGGGCACGGGCATCGCCGCAGGACGGACATGCGTCGATCGCAGCAGCGGGCGGCGCACGCCCGATCGGCGAGGTCCCCCGACCTCCGGGGGTGGGGTGTACGGATTACGCAGGTAGGCACAGATCACGTCCACCACCGTCTGCCGCTGGGACGGGTTGTCTTGCGCCACGCGTTCCAGGGCGTAGAGGCCGCCGTGGCGGACCGCGGCCTGCACGGAGCCAAGCTGCTCGACCGCCTTGAGGTACAGCTCGGTCAGCCGACGCTCCGCCGCGTCGTGCTCGGTGGCGCGAGCGACCCGGTCCTGGTGAGCCATCGTGGACGCGGCCACTTCCTGCTGATGAAAAAGAGCGCGTTCCCGGTTGTCGAGATCAGCCTCGGTAGAGCGCTGGCGCCGCCACGCCAGATACAGCGCGACCACGCCGCCGCTTCCCGCCCCGACGCTCAGCCCGATCTTCAACGCATCAAGCCGCGCCGTCACCAACTCTGCCCCGTTCAAGCCGGCGGTCGCCAGCCACCACAACACCACCACCGCCCCCGCAGTCAGGGCAGTGATCAGGACAGCGATCACCAACATTGCCTGTGGCGACAACTCCCTCAACCGCGCCGCCCGCACGCGCGCGGCAAGTGCCGGTGGAGCAGGAACCTCGGGGGCCGGGGCTGATGGCGGGTTCTCGTCGGTCATGACTTTCAACGTCGCCCGACTCAGCCACGATGTTGCACGACGCCGCCAAGTCATGGGCAAGACCTGTGACGCGCTCAAGCCAATCACCGTCGACGCCGACTTCGAGTTCGGCCGCAACCGTGGCGACCTACCTCGTGGCTGCGACGACTCCATCGGCGGGAACAGCCTCGCCCAGCTCGCGGTGCGCGGCATCATCGAAACGCTCACGGAGGACGTGTGGTTGCCGACCTGGTCGACCTCCTGCGCGGAGACCAGCAGCGCGTCGACTGCTTGCCGAAGGCCTTCCCGGCGACGATCGGCGCGTTCGCGTTGCTCGCGCCTTTCGGCATCGAGACGAGCCGACCGCCGGCCCCGGAACCCGAGCCGGCTTCCGTTACGGAGTGCGGTCCGAGACTGTCGGCGACCGGCCGAATTTTGAGGAACGATCGTTCTTGACTGATCGTTCCTCAAAAGGCTATCGTCACGGCATGGGCAGGCGGAGAGCGTTCGACGAAGACGAGGTGGTGCGCGCCGCCGTGAAGTTGTTCGGTGGCCGCGCCTACGACGGGATTTCCGTCGACGACCTCGTCACCCACCTCGGCGTGCACCGCAACAGCCTGTACAAGACGTTCGGCAGCAAGCGCGGTCTCTACCTGGTCGCCCTGCGGCGTCACCTCGCCGACGACGTCCATCCCTTGGCCGAAGCGCTCGCCGCGGCTGCGGATGCCGCGGCCGTGCTGGGGCTCGTCACGTCGGCCGACCTCGGCCTGCTGCTGCTCGCGGCCGTCGAACGGGCGCCGGCCGACGAGGAGGTGGCCGGCGAGGTGGCCGCGGCGTTGGCCGCCATCGATCAGGCGATCGCCGACGCGCTCGACCTCTCCCCCGCCCTGGCCGCCGCCCTCACGGCTGCCGCACTGGGCATCCTCCTGCGCGGCAATCCCGACGGTGTCGGCGCCGCGCTCACCCAACGCTTCGATTCTTCCCACTGACAAGGAAACAGACATGGCACTGGTCCACATCGACGGCAACGACCTCGTTGTCGTGATCGAAGGTCTCGACAAGCTCTGGGCCTTCAAAAGCAGCCTGACCATCCCGCTGGCCAACGTCCGCGGCGCGACCGCGGACCCCGGCATCGCCGCCGATCCCAAGGGGATCCGCGCGCCGGGTGCCCACCTGCCCGGCGTGATCACGGCGGGCACCTTCCACCTCGACGGCGAAAAGATCTTCTGGGACGTCAAGGATCCGTCGAAGGCCGTCGTGATCGAACTCGCCGACGAGCGCTACGCCCGCCTGGTCCTCCAAGTCGACAACCCACGCGAGACCGTCACGCTCGTCGAGAACGCCCTGCGCTGAAAGAGGCAAGCGGATGTTCTCCCACCTCGCCACGGTCGTGATGTCGCTGGCCGTCGTGACCGCCACCCCGGCCGAGGCGACGCCCGGCCTCGTGCCCGCCGCCGACCGCGAGGTCGTCTTCACCGTCGACGGGACGACGACGTACGGCACCCTGCACGTCCCCGCCCACCGTGCCGGGCAGCGGCTGCGCGCCGCACTGCTGCTCCCCGGCAGCGGCCCCACCGACCGCGACGGCAACCAACCGCACGCCTCCCCGAACACCCTGACGCAAGTGGCCGGCGCACTCGCCGCCGACCGGGTCGCCACGCTGCGGTTCGACAAGTACGGCACCGGCCGCACCGGGCTCGGCGCCTACCGCGACGACCCGGAAGAACTCGACTACCCGGCGTTCGTCCGTCAAGCAAAGGCCGGCTACGAGTTGTTGCGCGATCAGCCGGAGACCGATCCGCGCGCGCTGATGGTCGTCGGGCACAGCGAGGGCGCGATGACCGCGATGCTGCTCGGCGGCACCGTCCACCCGCGCCCGGCCGGCCTGGCACTGCTGCAACCGCAGGCGATCCGCCTGCTGGACCTCGTCGCGCTGCAACTGCACGCCCAGATCGCCGAGGCGACCCGGCAGGGCCGGCTCACCCCGGAGCAGCAACGCGCTGTCGACGCGGCGGTCGACGCCGCCGTCACCGCCCTGCGCGAACACCGGCCGGTCGACCCCACCGGCCTGCCGCCCGCCGTCGCCCAGCTCTTCGAGGCCTTCCAAGGGCCGAACGGCCGCTTCGTGGACAGCGACGACGCCGTCTACTCGCCGGACACCGCGGCGGCCCTGCGGCCGGGAACCAGGGTGCTGCTGACTTGCGGCACGAATGACGCCCAGGTTCCTTGCGCCACAACGGATGCCCTGACCGCCGCTCTACGCCGCGCGCACACCGGCGGACCGGGCCGGGTGCCACTGCCCGGAGTGGACCATTTGCTGCACGACGCCGACCACCCGAACACCCCCGCACCGGCGGTGCTCGACGCCCTGCACCGGTTCGCGGGGCGCTGAGACCTCTTCCGACGACTTCCCAGCGGCCGTCGCGTCTACAATGGACAGGTGCCGTGATGGGTGGGTCCGGTTCGCTTCAGCAGCCGGGTGGTGAGTACTCGGCGGCGGCTGCCGGGAAGCTCGAGGAGGTGCGTGCCCGGCCGCTCGGTGCGGTATCCGTTGCGTGCGACCCACCGAACTCCGCGAGCGGTGTCCGCGACAGGCTTGATCCGCGTGTCACATCGGTCCTACTCTTCAGCGTCAATGATGGCCGAGGAGGACCCATGCGAGGCACCAACCGTAGCCGTGTCCACTTGTTGATCCTCTCCTGCGCGCTGTCCGCCGGCCTGCTGGCCGCGACCGGCCCGGTAGCGGACGCGGCGCCGCCACAAGCCCCGCGGTACTCCCCCGGTGCGCCGGGCGCCGGGGATCCGTATTTCCCCGACATGGGCAACGGCGGCTACGACGTCAGCCACTACGACATCCGGCTGGCGTTCGACCCCGGGACCGAAGCCATCAACGCGACCACGACGATCTTCGCCACGGCCACCCAGGATCTGTCCCGCTTCGACCTGGACTTCCAGGGACCGCTGACGATCAGCAAGCTCTCGGTGAACGGCCTGAACGCCACCTTCACCCGCAGCGGCGCCCAGGAGCTGGTGATCACCCCGCCGCGCGGCCTGCGGACGGGCAGCGCGTTCGTCGTCTCGGTGACCTACGCCGGCGTCCCGCAGAAGATCGACGACCCGGCGCTGGGCCTCTCCGGCTGGGTCACCACCAAGGACGGCGCGGTCGCGCTCAACCAGCCGATCGGTGCGGCGACCTACTACCCGGTGAACGACACCCCCACCGACAAGGCCACCTACACCCAGACCATCACCGTGCCGACCGGGCTCACCGTGCTGGCCAACGGCGAACCCGGGCCCACCACCACCCGCGATCACCAGGCCACCTTCCGCTGGTCCATGAACCGGCCGATGGCCAGCGAGCTGAGCATGCTCGCGATCGGCGACTACGACGTCACCCGCGGTGTGACGGCCGGCGGCCTGCCGAACATCACCGCGATCGGCAAGTCGATCGACACCAAGCCCGGTCAGGGCCAGGTGTTCAACCAGACCACGGCGCAGATCATCCAGTGGGAATCCTCGATGTACGGGCGGTATCCGTTCGACTCGGCCGGCGGCATCATCGCCGACATCGGCGTCGACTACGCCCTCGAGACCCAGAGCCGGCCGGTGTACGACCAGAGCACCAGCGACGTCGACGGCGACCTGCTCGCCCACGAGCTCGGCCACCAGTGGTTCGGCGACAGCCTCACTCCGGTGCGCTGGTCGGACATCTGGCTCAACGAAGGCTTCGCGACCTACTCGGAGTGGCTCTACCAGGAGAAGTTCAACAACGTCCCCGTGCAGCAGACCTTCGCGAAGGCCTACGCCGACGAGAAGGACTGGAGCGGCGAAGTCGCCGACCCCGGACGTGATCACATCTTCGACGACCTGGTCTACAACCGCGGCGCGATGGCACTGCAGGCGCTGCGCATGAAGATCGGCGACCGCGCCTTCTTCGAAGTGCTCACGCAGTGGCCGACGGCTCACCGGTACGGCAATGTCTCGACGCGGCAGTTCATCCAGTTCGTCGAGCGGCTGACCCACCGCAACCTCGGCTCGTTCTTCCGGACCTGGCTCTACCAGCCGGGCAAGCCGGCTCTCTGATCCGCACCGCCGGCGGGCGCCTCCTGAGCGACCGGCATGCGCCCGCACGGTGGTCGCCGGCGCCGCGACCACGGCCCAGGTGCCCGGGACGTGGTCGGGGACGAACGTCACTCCTGCTTCGTGGCCGGACTGGAGAGATCAGTCGGGGCGCGGAGCTCGGTGTTGAGGCGCTGGGCTTCGTGGAGCTGGTCTTCGAGGGTGACGATGCGGCACGCGGCGTCGATCGCGGTGCCCTGGTCGACCAGTTCCCTCACACGAGCGGCCAGACGCAGCTGGTGGCGTGAGTAGCGGCGGTGCCCGCCGGCGGAGCGCTGTGGCGTGATCAGCCCGGCTTCGTCGAGGCTGCGCAGAAAGCCTTGCGTTGTGCCGAGCATGTCCGCGGCTCGCCCCATGGTGTACGCCGGGTAGTGCTCGTCTTCGAACTTGTCGGCCGCATCCGGCGCGGCCGGTCCTGCTTGGTCAGGAATCATTCCACCTCCACATCACAAAGGACCCCGGGTGCCGCGCACGGCACCCGGGGTCCTCAAGGGTTGGGTTTCACCATTGTCAACCGGCGCGACCGCCGGCTTCCTGCACCCGCGACCGGTCGAAAACCGGAACTCGCGGGGATCGCTCATTCGTGACCGAGCACCACCTCCGAACTCGATGGGACTGCGGCACCCGCGCGGCCTTACTGCCCAGCCGCTGCGGGCGATCCAATGATGCTCCCGATCCCTTCTCTCCTGTGTTTTCCACTTACTGGGTACTGCCACTGCACTTGCTGCCGCGGACGTCACTGCCGGAACCCTTCCACTGATCGGTCCCAGCACGCTGACGCCGCTGGTCACTGCCCGGAGCCCCGTTCACTGATCGGCTCCGGTCACCTGACCGGTCCTGCCACTGCACTTGCCTGAACAAACTTGCACGAACAACTACGAATACTGCTGTTACTGCTCCCGGTCACCAGCCGAAACCTTGTTCCGTGATCGGCTCCGCACTGCCTGACCGTCTTGTCTCACCTCGCGGGTAGTTACGTCCTCTCCCGCGCCTGCTTGACGTTGTCTCTCTCGCTACGAGAAGAACACTACACACACCCGTAGTCTAATGTCTACTCCAGCCGGCATAGATTTTCTGACGGCGTGGTGGACTGACGGTGAGGAAGAGGGGTACGACCGTGAGTGACGAGGCCGTCCGGGATCCGCTCGAGGAGCGGTACGGCTTGACCGAGGTCGCCGACCTCGGGCAGTACGCCGAGGCGCTGACGCGGCTCCTGGAGCGGGGACGGCGGGAGCGGTGCGTGGCGGTGCTGTCGGAGGCCGAGGCCTACGCCGCGGCGGAGCTGCTCGGGCAGTTCGCGCAACTCGATCCGCACGCCGCGTTGAACCAGCTGGCCGGCACCCTGGCCAGCCGGCTCTACAGCCGCCTCGGCGCCTGACCCCTGAACCTCGGGCGGCCGGCCGGTGCCCCGCGGTGACGGTGGTCGCGGTGGAGCGCCACCTCAGGAACGGGTCACCGTCGCGCACGGAACTGCGTCGATCCCGTCGCAGGACACTTCCGCCCACACCGTCTTGCGGCCGGCCGGGTGCTCGAGCACGCCCCAGGCGTGGGCGAGCTTGTCCACGATGTGCATGCCGCGGCCGCCGAGGCGCTCGAGTGACGGCGTGGTGAGCACCGGGTGGTCCGGGCACTCGTCGTCGACTTCGATCCGGATCCGGCACGGCACCGGGGTGTGGCTCATCCGGACCTGCAGCGGGCCGTGGCCGTGGTCGTAGGCGTTGGTGACCAGTTCCGTGGCCACCAGCAACACATCACCCAGATGGGTGTCATCCACCTGGGTCAGGATCCGTGACGCCCAGCGACGGATCTCCACCAGCGCCGGCGCGGTGGTACCGCGCAGATCCATCGACCAGAAGGGCGGCGGCGAGGCGGGGTCGTCGCTCGGCTCGGGCATGAGAAACCCACCCTTCCAGGCTCTCCGTCCTCGCTGCTGAAGACGTCCGCGTTCCGGCGATACCCCGGCTGCGGCGGGGTCAACCCTCGCTCTGCCGCACCCGCTGCCGAGGGCACCCGGCCAGGGCCTGACGAGGGCCGTCGGGAACACCGCCAAGGACGGCAACGGGAGCAAGAACGGCTGATACTCGTACGGGTGGGCGAGGCTCATTGCGAGCTTCGCCCACCCGTACGGGGAAGAACCCCAGGTTCAGAACTGGTTTTCACGGCACCGTCCGTGCCGGTGACCGCGGTCGGGACTCAGCCGCGCAAGGCGCTGCCGGCCTGCCACGCCGTCCAGCTGATGGCCCAGTCGCCGTGGCCGTTGTTGATGGTCAGCTGCGGGCCGCCGGAGTTGGTGACCTCGACGATGTCGCCGACGTTGAAGTTGTCGAAGAACCACTTGGCGTTCTCGGTGTTCATGTTGAGGCAGCCGTTGGAGACGTTGTCGCTGCCCTGCACAGCGACCGTCTTCAGGTTCTCGTGCAGGTATTCGCCGTCGCTGGAGATCCGGACGTTCCAGTTCTCCGGTGCCTTGTAGTAGCCGGGGTCGCCCTCGCACACGCCGTAGCTGCAGGAGTCCATGATCTTGCTGGCCTCCTTGCCCAGCACGGTGTGCGTGCCGTTGAAGGTCGGCGTCGCGCCCCGCGGCGGGGTGTCGGCGGTCTTGCCCATGCTGGTCGGCGCGGTCTTCACCAGCTGCCCGTTGTGGTACGCCTTGATCTGGTGGGTCTTGCCGTCCGCCTTGGCGATCCAGGAGTCGTGCACCTTGTAGGTGGCCGAGACGTCCTGGCCGCCGTACAGGCCACCCCCGATCGGCATGCCGAAAGTCGTGGTCTCGAGTTTCACCGTCGAGCCGGGCTTCCAGTAGTCCTTGGGCCGGAAGTGCACCTCGCGCTTGCCGACCCAGTACCAGCCGCCGTCCTGGGCGGGCGAGGACGTCACCTTGAAGGACTTCTCCACCGTGGCCTTGTCGGTGATGTCGTGGTCGAACTTCAGGCCGATGATCAGGCCGACGCCGAAATCGCCCGAGGCTGACTGGAAGAGCGCCGGAGTCGCGACCCCGGACGGCTTGACCGTGCGCACTTCCCCGCGCTGCTCGGTCGCCGCGCCCGCCTGGTTCACCGCGGTCGCGACCACCTGGTAGGTGGACCCGTACCGGAGGCGGTCCGTGCTGGTCCACGACGTCTTGTCCGCCGAGAGCTCGCCCTTGACGCCGTTGCCGGTCTGCGGGTTCGTCACCACGACCGCCTGCAACGTGCCACCCGACGCCTTGACGACGATCGGGTCCTTCGGGCTCAGCTGGTCCCCACCCTCGAACGCCACGGTCGCGGCCGGTACCCCGGGTACGGTCGCCGTCCCGGTCGCTCCGGCCGCACCGATCGCCCCGGCCGGTTGCGCAGCCCCCACGGTGCCGGTCTGTCCACTACATGCCGCCAGCAGCAGGGCCCCCAGGCCGAGTCCGGCGATGCGGATCATTCTCACGAACCCCAAGACGTGCCGGGCCACCCGAAGTTGCGTAACGATCCGATCTCTCGAGGCAGGCAGCGGATGGTGCGCACGCGGTTACGGGGTGCCGACCGCCGGTTCCGGGCCGCGCAGCTCGCGGCCGGCCGGAGGTCCTACGCTCGAACCGGCGAAATTCCCGTCTTGGAGGTGCTGTGGAGCGGCTGGTTCCCGACGTCACGGGGTTCGATCCGGCCCTGGCCGGCCGGATGCTGGCCACCGTCGCCTGCACCGACGCCGACGTCATCCCGAAGGTCGCCGACGCCGGGACGTGCCGCGACCACGAAGGCACCCGCGTGCAGGTCATGCACAACGGGCTGCTCGTCGAGGAGGGCGGCTACTACGGCGCCTGGATGTCCGAGATCATCCGGGCCCTGCGCGGCCACCACGAACCGCAGGAAGAGATCGTCTTCCACCGGATACTCGAACGCCTCGCCGCCGACGGCGGGACACCCGCCATGATCGAGTTCGGCAGCTTCTGGATGTACTACGGCCTCTGGTTCTGCCACGCCATCCCCGCCGGCCGGGTCGTCGGCCTCGAGCCGGACCCCGCCTGGATCGACGTCGGCCGCCGCAACGCCGCGCTCAACGGCTACGACGACCGTGTCCGGTTCGTCCAGGGGGCGCTCGGTGCCGACCCCGGCGAGCCAGTGGCCTTCGAGGCCGAGAGCGACCAGCGGGTCCGCGACGTCCCCCAGCACGACCTGGCCTCCCTGCTGGCCGAAACCGGCCTGGACCGGGTCGACCTCGTCCTGGCCGACGTCCAGGGGGCCGAGACGGTCCTGCTCGCCCGCGCCCGCGGCGACCTCGAAGCCGGGCGCGTGCGGTTCCTGGTCGTCTCCACCCACCACCACACCATCTCCGGCGACCCGCTCACCCACCAGAACGCCCTCCGGCTGCTGCTCGACGCCGGCGCGCACGTCATCGCCGAGCACACCGTCGGCGAATCCGTCAGCGGCGACGGCCTCATCGCGGTGTCCTTCGACCCGCGTGACAAGGACTTCACCGTCCCGGTCACCCACGCCCGCTACCGCGACTCCCTGGGCGGCGAACTCGAGTACGACCTCGCGGCCGCGATGGCAGCGCGCGCCGAAGCGGAGGAGTCCGCCGGGACGGCCACCCGCCACGCCGGCCGTCTCGGCGATGAGATCGGGCACCTCCGAGCCGAGCTGGCCCGCACGGCAGCGGAGCGCGACCAGTACCAGGCGGAACTCGAGGCCGTCTTCGCCACCAAGCTCTGGCGCTGGGCCAGGAAGCCCCGGGAGATCTACGGGCGCCTGACCCACCGGCACTGACCGGATCGAGGCCTCAGAACAGGGTCGCGGGTTCCACCGGCGCCGGCTCCGGCAGGGGGTCGAGATCCGGCACCAGCGCGCGCACGTCGTCGTGGAACCGGCGGGCGAGCGCCGGGGCGTCGTCGTTGTCGGGGGTGTGCACGAACACCGTCGGCGACCGGCCCTCACGCAGCCAGCCCGCGACCACCGCCGTCCACGGCCGCCACCCCGCGATCGTCTCCTCGGCCGAGTCCCGGCCCAGGTAACGGACGATCGGCCGGTCGGTCAGCGCCCGCGTCCGCCGTGGCAGCCGCGGTTTCTTGGCCCAGGCATCCTGCTCGGCCTCGCTCGCCGGCGGGCGCTGGAAGAAGACCGTGGTGTCGAACGGCACCCACTCGGCGTGCGCGCCGGCGAGCGTCCCCTCCAGCAGCGCCGTCGAGCCGTCGTCGGTGAAGAACCCGGGGTGGCGCACCTCCACGGCGCGCCGGCGGCCGGCGGGGAGCCGGCGCAGGAAGCGGCCGAGGGCGTCGACGTCCGCGGGGCCGAACGAACCGGGCAGCTGGGTCCACAGGACCGCCCGTTCGCCGAGGGGTTCGATCGCGTCCAGGAACGCCCGCATCTCGGCTTCGACCCCGGCGAACCGGCGCTCGTGCGTGACGACCTTGGGCAGCTTGACCACGAACCGGAAACCGGGATCGGTTTGCCGCGCCCAGGTTTCGACGGTGGCCCGGGCGGGAGTCGCGTAGAAGGTGGTGTTGCCTTCGACCGCGGTGCACCAGCCGGCGTAGGCCCGCAGCCGTTCCTTGGCCGGCAGCGACGGCGGCAGGAACCGCCCGGGCCACGCCTTGTGGGTCCACATCGCGCAGCCGACGTGAAGGCGTGCCACCGGCGTCAGCTCCCCTCGATCGTGGGTGAACAGTTTGCCAGGTTCACCGGCGCCACCGGAATCCGCGATCTTGCTCCCGCTACTCCGCTCCGGTGGACGTAACGCGATGCGGCCGTTCGACGACTCTCCGCCGGTAAAGTGGTCGGCGGTCGTTCCCACGGGGGTGCAGGTGGATCTTTCGGGCACCGGAAGACGAGCCGGGGTGCTCTGCCTGTTCATCGTCCTCCTGGCGACCGGCCGGCCCGAACTCGTCCACGCCGAGGACGACGCGGCGATCGTTTATTGCCTTTCCCCGGCGCAACGCAGCGCGGTGGTCGACGCCGGCGTGTCACTCGGGCGCGCCCGGCCCGACCCGAGCGGAACGGCCGTCCTCGACGGCACGCGCACGCTCACCCCGCGCGAGTGGCGTGCCTCGCGACCGGCGGATTTCGCGGCTTCGTGCGAGGCTCTCTACGCCTCCACCCACCAGGCGGCGGCGAGCCAGTTCGCCACGCTGCTCCCCGTCCTCACCGCGGTCCTGGGTGCCGTGCTCGCTTTCTTCGCGGCGTCGTGGCGTGACCGCGTCGCCCGGGGACGTGTCCAGGCCGAAGCCCTGCGTTCGGCACACGCCGAGTTCCACGACGCCGCGGGCCAGTACCTGCGTGACACCTCGTCCGAGCACCCGGACACCGCCCTCGGCGAATCGAGGCGGAAATTCGTCGCCCGGCTCGCCGAAACGGCGGCCGCACACCGTCGCTGGACGGTCGTCCGGCACGTGCGGGACCGGCTCACGACCGGCGAGTTCGGTGGTTCGCTGACCGAGGACTGGTACGAACAGTCCGAGGCCACCCGGGCCCGGCGGCGTGCCCTCCTGGCGGCGCTCGATTCCCAGCGGGACGCGGTGCTCGACGTGGCCATCGCGCTGGAACGACCGCTGCGGGCCCGCTGGATCCTCCGGGGTGCGCGATGACCGGCCGGACCGTGGACAACCCGTTCGCCGTGCCCAAGCTCACCGACCCGAAACAGCCGCTCTGCCCCTGGCGGCACCCCGAGCACCGGGACTTGTACGTCGACCTCGATCACACGCAAGAAGCGTATGAGGAATTCACGCAGCAGGCGGCGACGCTCGGCTCCCCCGGCGAAGACGGCAAACTCCTGCTCGTGACCGGCGACACCGGTTGCGGCAAGACCGCGGTCGCGAACCGGTGCCTGGGCTGGTTGGAGAAAACTTTGGCCGATCGCGAACTCAAAGTCGAAATCGTGGACGCGCGACCGGCCCTGCTCGGCCAGACGTTGTCGATGACCGAACGCTTGACCACCGTCTGCGATTACGTGGTCGGTCAACTGGAGGGGGAGGACTTCCTCGTTCCCGCCGACCTGAACCGGTTCGTCGAGAACCGCGCCTTCCCGGCCCGGGTGTACCCCCACCTCGGTCGCTCCCTGGTCCGGGGAATCGTCCTGGTCATCCTGCTGCCGTCGACGGAACTGGCCCAGGAAGTGATCCGCTACGGCGGGTGGGTGTCCAAGCGGACACTGTTCGTGGTCGAGTCGGCCCACTTCGAAGACAAACACCTGAAAGTGATCGACAATGAGCTGAAAGACTACGGTCGCTTGGTCCGCATTCACGTCGGCAAGCTGAAGGAGGGCGATTTCGCCCGCTTTGCCAACGATCGGCTTACACGTCACGCACAGGCCGGAGAGTACCCTCTAATGAGCGAAGAGACCTTGCACTCGCTGGAGGGCCGGTTACTCTCCGTGTCACAACTCCAGATCGTGCTTCACGGAACCTACGAACTGCTGAAAACAAAACCACTAGAGTACGGCCCCACGACGCTGGTGACCGAGCAGCACATCAGCGAATTCCAGCAAAGAGAAGCCCGGCGAGAGCCGCCGGACGGCCGGGAGTGAGCGCGGTGAGCGAAGGCGTGGAAGAACTGCCTCCACTCGAGAACCCCTACTCGCCGATGGCCGTCGCCCTGGTGACGGAGTTCTACTCCTCGGACAACGACTACCCCACGATCCAGACCGACGCCGTCCGCCGCGCCCTCGCCTACCTGTCCGAATGCCTGGCCCCCGACTCGAAGCGCACCCGGACCGGCCAAGGCACGGTCCTCGCCGTCGTGGGTGACTACGGCACCGGCAAATCGCACCTCGCGCTGCGGCTGGTGCAGGAAGCCGGGATCCTGCTCGGCGATCCCCACCGGGCGATGTACCTCGAGGCCACCGCCAGTACCTTCGTCGACCTGTACCGCAGGTTCGTCCGGCGGCTCGACCGGGACTTCGTCCGGACCAGCGTGAGCGACTTCTACATCGACGTCGTCACGTCGTCGCTGCAGGACACCGGGCTCAGCGGCACCATCCTGGAGTGGCTGGAAAACCGTGAGCTCAATCCCCAGCAGGTGGTGGAGCGGCTGGGACTGATGGAAAGTTCCCTGCTTCGCCGGGTGCACGAGAACCTGGCCCAGGTCACCGACGACGAAACCTTCGGCACCGCGCTGACCCTGCTGCTGCGCAGCGGGTTCGAGGACGCGGTGTGGGACTGGTTCAGCGGCGCCGCTCCGGCGGAGGTCCTGCGGGAGCGCGGGATCACCACCGCGATCGACACCGAAACCGCGGCACTGGCGGCCCTGGGGGTGTTCGCGCTCCTGTTCGGCAGTCACCAAGGCCGGTTCGTGCTGGTGCTCGACGAGATGGACAAGGTCTTCTCCGCGCAGCGCCGGGAGGACGAGGACGTCCAAGCGGCGTTCCAGGAGCTGATGCGGGTCTTCTCCAAAGCCGGTGCCTGCCTCGTGCTCGTGGGCCTGCCCGACTTCCTCCGCGTTCTCCAGGCGAGCGTGCTCGAACGGGTCGCCCACACCGTCGAACTCGATCCGCTGGAAGCGGACGAGGTCCGGCAGTTCATCGAGCTGGCGCAGGACAGCAGGCTCGCTCCGTTCACCGAACAGTCGCCGCGGTACGTGCGCGACCTGTCCGGCGGCAAGGCCCGTGACGTGATCCGGCTGCTGCGGGCCACCTACGCCACGTGGGCCGACGCCGCGCGGGTGAGCGGGGACCGGAGATCGCCGGTCACCGAGACGATGATCCGCGGCGCCGCGCACCGCCAGTTCGGGTCCCGGCCGGGGGATGACGTCGAAGCGGCGGTGACCGGGGTGCTCACGGCCCACGGGTGGCCGTTCCGCCGCCGGCACCGGCTCGGCCCGCCGGGGAGCGAGCCGGTCGACTTCTGGGTCACCTTCCCCGGCCGGGCGGGCGGGTGCGCGATCCTGCTGACGCGCTCGGTGCTCGACGAGCGCGACGTGCAGGTGCTGAACCGCAGGCTCGACGACCTCGCCAACCTCGACGATCCGGTGGAAGCCCTGATCGTGATCAACGGGGTGCTGAACGACGCCGTCGCGGAGCAGGTGCGGACGCCGCTGACCGGTGAACTGCTGCGCTCCGTCGATCCGGCCTTCCCCCACCAGCTGGCGACGCTCCTCGGTATCGCCAACGACCGGCTCGAAGCGCTCACCGGGGACTCTTCGTCGGCCCTGGAGCTCCGGTTCACCCAGCTGAGCCGGCAGCAAGCCAGTCTGCACGGTTTCCTCGAGCAGCTGAGCGAGCAGCTGGACGACGCCGCCGCGGCCTCCACCCGCGGGTTCGCCACGGTGCTGCAGGACCTCGCCGCGCTGGGCCGGGGAAGCACGGACTCGCCGCACCGGCTGCCCGACCACGTCGGCGAGATCTTCACCGACGCCACCGGCACGCTCGAGGACCTGGTGCAGCTCGGTCCCATCCTGACCGGGGCCTTCGGGCCCACCGAACGGCAGTCGATCGACGAATTCCGGACCTTGGCCCGCGGCACCGAGTTCTTCCCCGCGGCGGGCACGGCTCTCGTCCTGCGCCGGATCATGGACGGCTTCCGCGCGGCGGTCGAAACGTGGTACGGCCGGATGGCGGCTGATTCGCCCCAGTCCCCGGCGCAGGCTTCGGCGGAATCACGCGCCCAGCTGGACCGGTTGTGCCGCGCCTACGACGAAATCTGCAGCCAGGTGCCCGCGTTCCGGCTCGGCCCGCTGACGAGCGTGGCCGCGCGCAGCCGGACGGCCGGGGCCCGCGAGACCTCGCTGACCTACGTGCAGGACGTCGTCGAGAACCTCAGCCCGCGTGTTCTGCGTGCGGTCTTTCGTTCGGCCGCTCCGCAGCCGTAGCCGGCTTCGGCCGCGCCAACCGGTGCCGCCGGTCCCACAGCCCGTTCGCGGCCGCGTGCCACAGGTTCACGACCAGGATCGCCGGGCCCACGGTCGCGACCGCGGCCGGCACCACGGGCTCCAGGACGAGGGCGAGCACCAGCGCCGTCAGCCCGTTCTGCTGGCCCAGCGCCAGCCGCATGCGATCCGCGCGCCAGACCCGGGGTGCGGTCAGCGCCAGCGCGACGACGATCTGCGCCCCGTACGCGGCGGTGCCGAGGACGATCCCCGGGACGATGCGGACTCCGTCGGCCAGGACGAGCCCGACCGCGAACGCCGCCAGCACCAGGCACCCCGTGACCGCTCTGTCGAGCGCCACGCCGAACCGGGGCCGCAGGAAAAGCCCGGTGACGGCCAGCCCCAGCAGCAGGGACCACTGGACCGCGGCCGCCCCGCACGCCAGGAGCAGCACGACTTCCAGGCCCGCGCGGACCCGGACGGCGGCCGGCGAAGACGCCTTCCAGCCGAGAACGAGCCGCCGGACGAGCCACACCGCGACGACGAGGGCGGCGTTCGCCGCGAAGTTCACCCCGGCCGCGGCGAGCCCGGTGGGCAAGACGGCCGGGCTCGCGCCCGAGCCCGGCACGAGCACGCCCGTGAGGTAAGCGGTGAGCAGCACTGTGATCGGATCGTCGAACGCCGCCCACGCCGCCAGCAACGCCTTGCCCTGCTCCGACATGCGTGATTTCGCCCGGACCGCGGCAACGGAAAGCGGGTCGATCTGCGCCACGGCGATCGAAAGCAGGAAAACGTACGGTTCGCGGTAGAACGCGAACATCACGGCGGAGATCAACGCCGCTTTGAGGATCACCCCGAACGTGACGGCGGTGACCACCGTTTTCCACCGGGTCCGGAATTCCGCCACGTCGATTCCGTGCGTGCTCGCGTACAGCCCGATGGCCAGCAGAATCGTGACCGCAACGGGATAAGCCCGTGAGTGGGCCACATCGAGCCCGGTACCGGCGGCCAGCAGGATGCCCAGCACCAACGCCGGAATCAGAGCGAGCGCGCGTCGTGTTCCGATCATCGGTACCTCCGGGCCGGGGAGGAACGTCCAGCGTACTGCGCGGGCCGCGGCAATGGCGACTTCTCACCCGCGGTGACCAGCCGAACTATCCGATCCGGCTCATTTTTCACGCGATCCCACTCCGACCGGGCGAAACCGGCGGGCCAGTTCGGCCATCCGGTCGTCGACGGTGCTGACTTCGTCCTGGTTCAGCGTGACCCCCATCAGGAACCGGCCCGCCCCGAGCCGGTAGTAGTAGACGGCGCCCTGCTCGACGTCGAGCACGAGCCGGTCCAAGAGGCCGCCGACGACGTCCGCGGCCGTCCGGTTGAACCGCGCCGCCACATCACCGACCTCCCGGCTGAGCCGGTGGTAGAAGGCGCGGCGCGCGGGGATGGTGATCTGCTGGAAGTACGGTCCCAGCACCGGATCGGCCAGCCGGTCGAAGGTGAGCACCGGTTCGCAGTTCGCGCAGAACGCGACGAAGTGCAGATCCGGCGCCCGGATGTACTCGCGCAACGAGTCACGGGCGAAGGCGAGTTCTCCGTCCGGCAGCTTGTCCGCGGTGCGGTGCCGGATCTCGGTCACCGTCTCCCCCGAGTCCTCGGCGGCCGCCTGCCGGCCGGCGCGCCCGGTCGTCTCCCAGCCGCCCGGGTTCGCCGTGGGCAGCTGGGCCAGGGCGCGCAGCCGGGTGGCCAGCATCGCCACCGCCTGGTCCGCCGAACGCACCGCGTGCTGCTCGGTGAGGATCGGCTGCAGCTCGTCCGCCTCGTCCGCACCGAGGGTCAGCGCGAGCCCGAACAAGTGGGCGTCGGGAACCACCGCGTCGCAGAACGCGGCGGCGTTCCCTCCGTGCAGGACCACCCGGATCAGCCCGCCCGTGCGCGCCTCCGCGAGGATGCGGTCGAGGCGCATCGTGAGGTGGCAGAACTGCCTGCCCAGCAACCGGAGCCGGTCCCGTAGGGCACTCGCCTCCGGCTCCGCGAGGCGGTCGACGCCGAAGTCGTACACCCCCCGCCGGTAGTGGGCGAGGAAGCTCAACGCCGGTTCCGCCTCCGCGGCCGCCGTCACCTCCGCTCGTTCACGATCGAACTCGGCGCCGACGTGATCGGCGTGGTTCTCGTGGACAGCCACCGATTTTCCTCCGGCCGGGTTCAGATGTGCGGGATGTCTACGTCGTGCGCTCGCCAGCCGCGGTTCTGCCCGGCCTTGGCCAGCTCCTCGTCGTGGGTGGCGACCGCGGTGAGCGGATGTTCGTCTCCCAGGTGCTCACGGCAAGCGAGCCCGGCCTCGGTGATGCGCCGCGCGGCCGCTTCGCCATCCCCGCGCGCGGCGAGGGCCCACGCCCGGTCGACGGCGGCGGCCAGCGACCACGGGTGCGCCGCCCCGAGCCGGGACACCAGGACGTCGAGCGCCCCGCTCACCTCGCCGCTTCCTCGGTCGTGCTCGCCCGCGGCGACCAGCGCCAGGCCGAAGGTCAGCCGGGCGAGTCCGGTGAACGGGTGGTCCTGCGTGTAACCGGCCTTGGTCCGCAGGCCGTCCAACGCGATTTCGGCGAGGTTCACGGCGCCGGCGAGATCGGTCCCCGTCGCCCGCAGCGTGGCCGCGTTGCTCAGCGCACAGCCCATCGTGGCGGGGTGGTCGTCCCCCAGCAGCGTCCGGTACCCCGCGTACGCCTTCTCCATCTGGCTGCAGGCGCCTTCGGCGTGCGCGGAAGTGCCGGCGCCCGGGCCGGTCCGCTCCGCGATGGCGAGCTGCCGCAGGGCGATGAGCTCGTACAGGTTCAGCCTCGGTTCGAGGTCCGCCAACCGCCCGATGGCTTCACGCAGGACGTGGACGGCGTCCCGGCGGTAGCCCAGTTCCCGCCGGTAAGCACCGACCGTCACGAGCGCGGACCACACGCTGGAATCGTTCCCGTACAGGCGCTTCCGCCGTTCGTACTGCTCGGTGGCGACGGTGTGGGCGCGCTTCAGGTCTCCGTTGAGGAAGAGCGATCCGGCCGCGTTGCTCGCCGCCATCTGCGTCTCGGGGTGGTCGTCGCCGAGTGCCTCCCGCAAGCCGTCCCAGGTGCTGAGGTCTTCGACGAGGCCTTCCGCGAACTTGCCGAGGCTGCGCAGGTCGCCACCACGCGCGCGGGCAGCGAAGAGGGTCTGCGGGTGCGTGAGCCCGCGTTGCCGGCGCAGCCTGCCGAGCACCGCGTCGTCCAGGCGGAGCGCCTCGGCCGTGTTGCCGACCGCGCGGTGGAGGTTGGCCACCTGGAGCGCCAGCCGCATCCGCAGGAGGTCGCTCTGGCCGAATCGCCCGGTCCAGTCGCGGAGCACCTGTTCCGCGTACGGCAGCGCCTCCCGCTGGACCTGGGTACCGCCGCTGCGGTAGTAGAACCGGACCTGGGCGACCAGCCAGCGCCGGACCCCGTCGTCCTCGCTCCGCACCGCCTGCGAGGAGAAAACGTGCTTGTGCAGCTCGAGGAAGCGCTCGGTGTAGTAGCTCTCCTCGGCCTCCACCTCGGTCGGCGCGTAGCGCGCCAGCACCCGCAACGCTTCCGCCCGGTACCGGGCTTCGGCTTCCGTCCCCAGTGAGCGGCGGATACCCCCCTGCACCACCCGGTGGATCTGCAGGGAACCGGGCCGCGCCCAGCTGACCCGGAACAGTCCCAGCCGTGCGCCCAGGGAAAGCATCCGGTCGATTTCCGCGGCGTCCTGCCGGAGGAGATCCGCGTCGGAGCCGGCGGCGAGCTCGGTCAGCCGGTCGATCATCGCGGTCGACCGGACCAGGCCCAGCCCGATGCCGTGCGGGGAGTAGCAGGAGCAGAGCCGGGCGAGCAGGGCGGTGCACCGGCCGAGCGACGATTCGTCCAGGGTGGCGACGAGGAGGTCGACGACCCGGGCGACCGTCGTGTCCGCATCCTCGTCCCGGTCGGCGGAAGTGCCCAGCCGGGCGCGGAACCGGCTGGCCGCCCAGGCCGCGGCGGACAGGACGCTCGAGCCCGCCCCGCGGTCGGCGCCGCTCATCTCGTTGAGCCACGCCCCGGCGAGCTCGAGCGCGAGGGGCAGGTGGCGCACCGCTTCGGCGACTTCCTGGGCATCGGCGAACGTGAGGCCGTTGACGCGGGAATTCAGCAGCCGGACGCTGTCGCGGCTGGAAAGTTCCGCGAGCTCGATCGCCGACGGCGGTGCCGCCGACCCGGTCACGATGACGTGCCCGTGCGCGCTTTCCGGCACGGTGCCCTCGAGCACCGCCCGGTCCTCGACGTTGTCGTAGATCAGGAGGAACCGCTGGAACTCCGGATCGAGCAGCCGATCGAGGGCCACGGTGTTGCCGTAGGTCCCCGAGGCGGGCCCTTCCAGGTGTTCCGCCAGGTTCGCCAGCGCGAGCAGGACCGATTGCCGGTCGGCGGCGGGGATCCACCACACGACGTCGTAGTCGCCGGCGAACCGGTGGGCGAATTCGAGCGCGAGTTCCGTCTTGCCGATCCCGGGCGGCCCGCTCAGCTCCTCCCGGCCCGCCCGCGCCACCGGCAGCCGGTCCCGCAACCCCTCCACCTCGGCATCGCGCCCGACGAACACCCGGCGGCGCGGCGGCAGGGACTGCAGCTTCCGCGCCCGTCCCGGAATGCGGTCACCCTCGGCCGGCCTGCTCCCCGGGCGCTCGACGAAGCCGAAATGCCGCAGCATGCGCGTGACGAGCCACTGCCCGTCCCGCGCGAAGTCGCCCGCGATCGTCGCCGCCTCGGGAAACATGTCGCTGGTCCGCCCGCTCCCGCCGGGCGCGAGGATCACCACGTCGACCTGCAGCCCGGCCCGCCGCGCCCGCGCGACCTGCGCGACCACCTCCGGGGCCAGCCCGGCCTCGTCGAACGCCGGGGTGCCGACCAGCACCAGGCCGAGCCGGCCGCTTCCGGCCAGCCACGGCTCCGCGTCCCGGAAGAACCGCGTGCTCGCGCCGGCCCGCTGGAGGTGCACGTTCACCCAGTCGGCCCAGGCCCGGTCGGGGGTGGCGTAGGAGACGACCACGCGGTCCTCCGCGCCGTCGTCCGGCACGGCCAGCCCGAACGCCTTGCGGTAGCGCCGTCGCACGAGGTCGGGCACCTCGGGCACCGACGTGAGCGCCCCGTCGGTCAGCGCGGTGGCGAGACTCCCGTACCCCGCTTCCAGCCGCCCGCCCGCCCCGGGCTCTTCGACGACGAAGTTGAGCACCGGGTCCACCGTGTCGTGGGTGCGATCGGGGATCTCCGGCACCTCGGCGAGGTGGAGAACGGCCGACTGCTCCTCGACCACGGAACCGAACTCCGCGGCGATGAGACCGCGTGCCTGCTTGGCCCGTTCGGGGAACCGGTCGCCGAACCGGGTCGCCAGCGGCAGCACGGCCGGTCCCGGCCGCCCGGCCTGCCGCACCCGGTCCACCAGTGCCCGGGCTTCGGCGACTTCCTTGGCACGCGTCACGAAACACACGACGACGCACCGGCACAGGACGCCGACGAAGCCGAGCATCAGGTCGTCCGCCCCCACCGGGCAGTCCACGAGGACGTCGTCGTACCCGGCGGCGAGCAGCTGCTCCCGCAGGCCGGCCGCGGCGGCCACGGCCGGGCCGGCCGCGGTCATCGTCACCACGTCGACGTACCCTGGCTGATCGAGGTGGGTGCAGCGCACGGCGGTCAACGGTCCGGCTTCGCGTGGGTTCGACGGCTGGGAAGCGGCGAGCCACAGCTGCCTCGCCAGCGGCTGCGGGAGCTCGACCTGCTCGGAGGCGAACGGCCCCAGGAATTCGCGCTGCCCGGTGCCTGCCGGGCTCCAATCGAGGACCAATACGCGCCGGCCGGCGGCGGACAGGATCCACGCCAGGTTCGCCACGGTACTGGTGCAGCCCGAGCCCTCTTTCGCGGAGAGGAAGGCCGCCACATTCGGCTGCCTTCCCGCTCCCGGGGTCCCCGTACTCGATGGGCTGCTCATCACACTCCAGTCGCGAAAAGAGGACCGGGTATTACACGGCGCCTCACAGACCTGCTTTGTACGGCGCATCGTATCGGCCCGGAGAATCTTCCCCGGCACCGAGCGCACGTTCCAGAGAACAACGCAACACACAATCGGGCAGAGCTTGCAGTGCCTCCAGGTCGAGATCCGTGACGTCGAGAAGATCGGATTCGAGCAGGTTCTCGTCGGCCATCGACGCTGCCGCCCCTCGTGCTGCCGCTGATGGTTTCCATCATAACCGGGCGTCCGTCACTCCAGAGAAGGATGAACCGTTCGGTGGATCGAGCTGCCGCCAGAAAGATCAATCGGCGTCGGCGGTCTCGCGATCACCCGGACGAGCGTGTTTCATTGATCAGGAGGAAAAGAGGCGCTATGGAGGAGATCGTCCGAGCGGCCCCGTTGGCATTTCGTCAATTCATCCTCAAGCTGCACGGCCGGTGCAACCTGGCCTGCGACTACTGCTACCTCTACACCAAAGCCGACCACGGCTGGCAGCTTCGCCCGCGGGCCTTGTCGCCGGAGCTGGCCGACCGGACCGTCGCCAGGATCGCCGAACACGTCGCCGCGCACCGCGTGCCGACCCTGGCTGTCCTGCTGCACGGCGGCGAGCCGCTGCTCGGCGGTCTTCCGCTCGTCCGGCGGATCGCGGACGCCTTGCGGGACAAGGTGGCCGCCCGAGTCCGGCTCTCGATGCAGACCAACGGAACCCTGCTCACCGAGGCCACTCTGGAGGTGCTGAGCGAGCTGGACGTCGGCGTCGGCGTGAGCCTCGACGGAGACCGGATCGCCCACGACCGGCACCGCCGCGGGCCCGGTGGGCAAGGGAGCCACGCGGACACGGCGGCCGCGCTGCGGCGGCTGAATTCCCCCGCTTTCCGCGAGATATACCGCGGGGTGCTGTGCACCATCGATCTGCGCAACGATCCCGTCGCCTGCTACGAAGCCCTGCTGGAGTTCTCTCCGCCCCGGGTCGATTTCCTGCTCCCGCACCACACCTGGGACGCGCCACCGCCGGGCGCGGGCCGGTACGCGGATTGGCTGATCCGCATCTTCGACCGCTGGTACGGCGCGGACCGGCGCGAAACGGGGGTGCGGTTGTTCGAGGAGATCATCCACGTGCTGTTCGGCGGCCGGTCCGCCGTCGAAAGCGTGGGCGGCCCGCCGTCGGCCCCGTTCCTGGTGGTGGAAACCGACGGTTCGATCAGCCGCTCGGACATTCTTGCCTCCGCCGCCGAAAACGTGGCGAAAACCGGTCTGCACGTGGACCGGGATCCGTTCGACGCCGCACTCCCCGGTGCGGCACCGCCACCACTGAGCGCGAGCTGTCGGGCGTGCGACCTGGTGCGGGTGTGCGGCGGCGGGCTCCCGACGCACCGGTACCGCTCGGGCAGCGGTTTCGACAATCCCTCGGTCTACTGCGCGGACCTCTACCGATTGATCGCGCACATCCGGGCCCGGCTCACCGCCGACCTCGGCGCGTTGCGCGGTACCCGATGAGAGCGGTCCCGTTCACCCTGCGGCGGGCTCAGTTCGCCGCGCTCGCCCGGGGCGGCGGGGGCCCGTCCGTGGTGCGCCTGCTCGCCGACGCCCGGCTCAGCCGCACCCTCCACCTGATCAGGCACCTGGCCGGCACGCAGAATTCCGCGGCGTCCGCCCTCGCCGTCCTGGCTCGCTTGGAAAAAGCGCGGCCCGGGTCCGTCGTCCGAGTGCTCCGTCACCCGTCGGTGGGCGCTTGGGCGTTGCGGGTGGCCACCCGGGGAGAAACCGCGGTACCGGGCCTCCAGCGGATCATCCTGGCCGCGGCCGTCCACGCCCGCGTTCCGGTGACGGCCGACGTGCCGGGCCGCGACGTCGCGATTCCGGGAATGGGCACGGTCCTGCTCGCCGAGCCGGGCAGAATCACGGTGACACCGATTCCGGGCGGCACGCGAATCGGGCCGGTCACGATTCCCCTCGACTGGCGCCTGCCGGCCGACCACTGGTACCCGCTCCCCCGCGTCACGGTCGGCGCCCGGGACCGGCCCGTCACATTCCTCCTGGACGACTGGTCCGGTGCGGACGAGCCGCCCGCGATGGTCCCGGACACCGCCGCGGTCCCGGACGTGTGGGAGAAGGCGCTCGGCGCGGCCTGGCAGGTGCTCAGCCGCCACCACCCCGGCACCGCGGACGAGCTGCCGTGGGCGATCAAGGTGGTCACGCCCCTGCGCGGAGGGAAGTCCAGTCCGGTGAGCGGCACCGCCGACGCGGCGTTCGGGTGCGTCTTCCTTTCCCCGCCCGCCGATCCGGTGACCGCGGCCGCGAGCCTGACCCACGAGCTCCAGCACACCAAGCTCATCGGGCTGACCGATTTGTTCCCGCTGATTTCGCCCGGCGCGGATCGCCGGTACTACGCGCCGTGGCGAACCGATCCGAGGCCGGCGAGCGGCCTGCTGCACGGCAGCTACGCGTTCGCTGGGGTGGCGGCTTTCTGGCGGAAACAGCGGCGAGTCCCGGCACCGCCGGCCGACCGGCTGTTCGCCGAAACGGAGTTCGCGCGGTGGCGGAAAGCGGTGGCCGAGGCACTGGCCGAGCTCCGGGCCGGAGACGAGCTGACCGACCTGGGCCGCGAATTCACCGATTTGCTGGCGGAGACCGTCACCGGCTGGCTCGCCGAACCGGTCGGCCGCACCGCCGCGGCCGCCGCGGGCCGGCTCGATTCGGACCACCGCGCCGCCTGGCTCGCGGTGCACCGGACCGCTTGAAACTCCGCGAGGTGTATCCGCCCGGCCGATTCCACGAGGTGGGTGGCGTGCCGGCCGTCGACCTCGCGGCCCAGAGCATCCGGCGCCACGGCGACCGGGTACCGGGAAGTGCTTGAAGGCGCAACTAGATGCGAGTAGTAGTGGTACGAGGACCGAACGAGTCCGTTCACTCTTCAGGGGAGAAGCAATGCCACTTGGTTTCAGCCTTCCGGTGTTCGGCAAGGCGGCGGCCACGCCGGGCGGGATCGCGCGGTACGCGCGCGAGGCGGAACGGGCCGGGGCGGCCAGTCTCTGGGTCGGCGACCGGCTGCTGTCGCCGGTCGCCCCGGTCGTGCCGTACCCGGGCTACGACACCATGCCCGAGGAGTTCCACACCGCGCAGGACCCGTTCACCGCGCTGGCCGTCGCCGCGGCCGTGACCGAAACCGCGGTCCTCGGTTCCAGCACCATCAACGCGACGCAGTACCAGCCGGCCAACTTCGCCCGGATGCTGACCAGCATCGACGTCGCGAGCAACGGCCGGCTCCTCCCGGGGCTGGGCATCGGCTGGTCCCCCGACGAGTACGCGGCCGTCGGCGTGCCGATGTCCGAGCGCGGCAAGCGGCTCGACGACCTGCTCGACCTGCTCGAGACGTGGTGGACGAAGGACACCGTGACGCACGAGGGCGTCGGCTACCGGATCGCGGAGTCCGACGTCGCCCTGAAGCCGGTGCGCAAGCCGCCGGTCCACCTGGCCGGCTTCGGCGAGAAGTCACTGCGCCGGGTCGCCGAGCGGGCCGACGGCTGGCTCCCGGTCTGGTCGGTGCCCGAGCAGTTCCCCGCCGACGTGATCACCTCGACCCTGGCCAAGCTCCGCGCCGACGCCGAGCGGGCCGGCCGCGACCCGCAGGCGCTGGGGGTGGCGCTGCGGGTGAACCCCGACCCCGGCACGGACGCGGAGGTCATCGCCGAGTCGGTCACCAAGATCGTCGAGCTGGTGGCCCCGGACCACACCTTCGTGGACCTCACCTACCTGACCGGCAGCATCGAGGAGCACCTCGACCTCACCGGCCGGCTGCTCGAGCTGACCGCCAAGGGCTGACCGCCGGCGCGGGAGCCCTCGGCCCGGCGGGCTCCCGCGCCGTGGTGTTCACCCTCCGATGAGCGGGGCGACCGGGTCCGAAGTGGACCGCGGTACGGCGCCGCGCCGGAGGAGCGGGGCGAAGGCGACGAGCAGGAGTGCGGCGCCCAGCGGGATGAAGTTCTTGTCGAGCAGGGGCAGGACGACCTCGGCGAGGACCAGTACCGGCGCCCACGGCTTCACCCGCCGCCCGACGGCGAGCAGGGTGACCAAGGCGAGCTGGCCGGCGAAGAACAGCAGCGGCCCGTAGCTGTAGAACGCCGCGTCGACGCCCGGCACGTCCTGGATCCGGGCGAAGAACGCGTCCATCCCGCCGCGATCGGCGGACCGGAACCCGGCCACGAGGTCGATGCCGAACTGGACGCCGACGGCCAGCTCGCCGGCGATCCCGGCGACGAACCCGGCGGTGGCGAGGCCGGTGCGGCCCGCCATCGTCCACATCGTCCGGAAGGCCAGGGCGAAGAATCCCAAACCCACGAGGAAAACCAGGTGACCGGCGGTCCACGCGAGCCCCGGGCCGCGGCTGCCGTCCAGGCCGTCCAGGATCCTGATGACGCCGTAGAGGCCCAAGCAAAGCGGGGCGAGGAGGAACGGGAGAGCTGGAGAACGCATGCAGCAGAGTCTCTTCGCGCCTGCCGCACACGGACAATCGGGGAACTCCCCGAAGTGCCCCGGACTCCGGCTCAGGGTCGCCACCGGAAACGATTCAGCGACCGACCCGAAAGTTTCGGCGAGAAATACGTTCTTTTCGAAAACGGAACTCCGGCGGGGAATAATCACGATTCCGGCTCGGCGTTTGGTTGAAGTTTGTCCGGATCGGGGATAAGCTGCTGCCACCCTGGGAGCGCTCCCACATGAACCACCACCGCTCGATCATCCGAGAATGGAGGCTCATCCATGCGTAGGCGCAACTTCTCCGGGTCCGGTACCGGACGACGGGGCCTGATCGCCCTGGTCATCGCCGGGCTGGCCGGCCTGTTCGTCGGGGTGCCCGCCGCCTCGGCGCACGGGACCATCGTCAGTCCCCCCACCCGGGCCTACCAGTGCTGGAAGGACTGGGGCAGCCAGCACACGAACCCCGCCATGCAGCAGCAGGATCCCATGTGCTGGGCGGCTTTCCAGGCCAACGCCGACACCATGTGGAACTGGATGAGCGCCCTGCGGGACGGGCTGCACGGCAACTTCCAGGGGGCGACGCCCGACGGGCAGCTGTGCAGCAACGGCCTGGCGCGCAACAACTCCCTGAACACCCCCGGCCAGTGGCGCACCACCAGCCTCGGCAGCACCTTCTCGATGCACCTGTACGACCAGGCCAGCCACGGCGCCGACTTCATCCGGGTCTACGTCAGCAAGAACGGCTACGACCCCACCACCCAGCGCCTCGGCTGGGGCAACCTCGACCAGGTCACGCAGACCGGCCGCTACGCCCCGGCGAAGGACATCACCTTCACCGTCCAGACCTCCGGCGGTTACCGCGGACACCACGTCGTCTTCACGATCTGGCAGGCTTCGCACCAGGACCAGACGTACATGTGGTGCAGTGACGTGGACTTCGGCTGACCACAGTGCGCCGTGCCGCATCGAACAGGGCTCGCTCTGTTCAATGCGGCACGGCGTGTTCTTTTCTGACCGATCCTGAGCGTTTCGCTTCGAAAGCCTGGCCGCTCGCCGGGGCCGGGTGTTAACCAGTGTCTCGAACATTTTCCGGCTGCGCAGGATCCGGGAGGAACGAGCCGATGAGACCGACCCACTCCGCGCTCCGCAGGACGCTGTCCACGGCGTTGCGGTTCTTGGCGCTGTCCGCGCTCGCCGGCGGGCTGCTGACCGCCGTCCCGGCGCAGGCCCAGGCGTCCACTGCCGGGCTCAAGGGCGTCAACTGGGCCGACACGCGGGACAACTTCGTCAACGGCGTGCTGTACGTCTCCGGGCTCGGTGCCTCGGACACGTACTCCTCGGCCGCCGCCACGGCGAACCAGGTCGTCGGCCAGCTGTATTCGATCACCGGGGCGAGCACGGTCCGGATGCCGATCAACGAACCGACGGTCTCCGGCTACTGGGGCACCTACACCGGGGCGATCGACACCGCGCTCACCAAGGGCAAGGTGATCCTGGCGTACTGGGCCTACACCGGGGGCAGGCCGACGGACACGGGCCGGTTCCAGCAGATGTGGGACACGGTCGTCGCCAAGTACGGCAGCAACCCGAACGCCTACTTCGAGGTCATCAACGAGCCGTACGCCTACAGCGCGGGCGACCTGAACAACTTCTACACCGCCTGGCTGAACCGGTACCCCGGCGTGCCCCGCGACCGGGTGATCCTCGACGGCGCCGGCCTGGCCCAGAACGTGCCCGCGGTCGGCGGCGACCGGCGGCTCGACGGGACGCTGCTGGCGGCCCACGACTACTCGTTCTTCGCCGGCTACGAAAGCGAAACCGAGTGGGCCGACCACATCGGCGGCTACATCGGCGCGTACGCGGACCGGACCGTCGTCACCGAGTGGGGCGGCCCGATGTCGCCCGGCAGCAAGAACGGCGTGCACTACGACTCCCTCGACTACAGCATCCCGAGCGGATCGTTCTTCGCCGACTACATCCGGGGCGTCAGCGGGAAACTGCGGAGCCTGGGCGTGGGCAGCGTGTACTGGCCGGGCCTGCGCGACGGCGACTGGTACAGCATGACGACCAAGGCGGGAACCGGCCCGGGCATCAAGCTGTCGCTGTCGAACGCCAGCGGGCTGACCCGGCTGCGGTACGCGTGGGGCATCGGCGACGGAGGCGGCACGTACGTCCGGATCGTCAACGCCGCCACCGGGCTGTACGTCGACGGGCTGGGGCGCTCCTCCAGCGGCTCCGGCACCGGCCAGGCGAGCGGCGACCCCGCCCGCTACGACCAGCAGTGGGTCATCGAGAACGCCGGCAACCGCGTGCGCATCAAGAACCGCGCCACCGGCCTCTACCTGGACGGCGCGGGCCGCACCACCAACGGCGCCGTCGTGAGCCAGTACGCCGCGAGCGGCAGCGCCAACCAGCTGTGGTCGGTGGTGACCGACGCGAACAACGTGCGCATCCGGAACAGCAGCACCGGCGAGTACCTCGACGGCATGGGCCGCACCGCCAGCGGCACCGACCTCGGTCAATACGGTGACAGCAGCAGCACCAACCAGCGGTGGCGCATCGTCGCCGCCGGCTGAGCCCGTCACCCGGACGGGGCCGGTGTTCCGGTCCCGTCCGGCCTTTCTGCACCACAACGTCGCATTTGCCCGCTCATCGCTTCGCATCCGCATGTTTTGCGGAGCGCAAGGGCGTCAAACCGTGACCGAGCCGTCCGGCGGACACCGCCGTCGCGGAAGGGAGCGGAGCGATGCGAGCACTGACCGTGGTGCCGGAACAGCGGGGGTCCCTGCGGACCGGCACGGTACCCGAGCCGCAACCGGGGCCGGGCGAGCTGCTCGTGCGGGGGCTCGCCCTCGGCGTGTGCGGCACGGACAAGGAGATCGCCCGCGGCGAGTACGGCTGGGCGCCACCCGGCCGGGACCGCTTGGTGCTGGGACACGAGTCACTCGGCCAGGTGATCACCCCGGCCGCCGGCTTCGCCGAGGGCGACCTCGTCGTCGGGGTCGTCCGGCGCCCCGACCCGGTGCCGTGCGGCGCGTGCGCGGCCGGGGAGTTCGACATGTGCCGCAACGGCCGCTACACCGAGCGCGGTATCAAGGAGATCGACGGCTACGGCAGCGAACGGTGGACCGTCGAGGCGGATTACGCGGTCCGCCTCGATCCCCGCCTGCGGGACGTCGGCATGCTGCTGGAACCCACGACGGTCGTCGCTAAGGCGTGGGAGCAGATCCAGCGCGTCGGGGAACGCGCCTGGTTCGAGCCGCAGCGGGTGCTGGTCACCGGCGCGGGCCCGATCGGGCTGCTCGGCGCGCTGCTGGGCGTGCAGCGCGGCCTCGACGTCCACGTCCTCGACCGCGTCACCGGCGGCCCCAAGCCCCGGCTCGCCGAGGCGCTGGGCGCGACCTACCACCACGACCCGGTCGAAAAGGTGCTGCCGTCGCTCGAGCCAGATGTCGTCCTCGAGGCCACCGGCGTCGGTTCGCTGGTGTTCGACGCGATGGCCGGCACCGGCTCGTACGGCATCGTCTGCCTCACCGGCGTCTCCCCGGCCGGCCGGAGCCTCACCGTGGACGCGGGGACCATCAACCGTGAGCTCGTCCTCGAAAACGACGTCGTCATCGGGTCGGTCAACGCCAACCTGCGCCACTACCGGGCCGCCGCCGACGCGCTCGGCCGCGCGGACCTGGACTGGCTCGGCGGGCTCATCACCCGGCGGGTGCCCCTGGACCGGGCGGCCGACGCCTTCGAAGCGCACGACGACGACGTCAAGGTCGTCATCGACCTCGACGGCGAGCGCTGATCGCCGTGGCCCCGATCGAGGACTACGCCCTGCTGGGCGACCTGCACACGGCGGCGCTGCTCTCGCGCGACGGCGCGATCGACTGGCTGTGCCTGCCCCGCTTCGACTCCCCGGCCTGTTTCGCCGCGCTCCTGCACGACGAGCACGCCGGCACCTGGCGGCTCGCCCCGGCCGGCGGCGGTCCCGCGACCCGGCGTTCGTACCGCGGCGACTCGCTGATCATGGCGACCGAGTGGGACACCCCCGACGGCACGGTCCGCGTCCTGGACTTCATGCCGCCGCGCGGGGAAGCCGCGGACCTCGTCCGCACCGTCGAAGGCGTGTCCGGCCGGGTACCGATGCGCATGCTGCTGCGGCTGCGGCTCGACTACGGCGCCGTCACCCCCTGGGTGCGCAACGAGGACGGCGAGTTCGTCGCGGTCGCCGGGCCCGACGCGATCCGGGTCCGCACCCCCGTGCCGCTGCACGGCGAGGACCTGGCCACGCACGCCGAGTTCACCGTGGCCGCCGGGGAGCGCGTCCCGTTCGTCCTCACCCACCACGCCTCCTACCGGCCGCGCCCGCGGTTCGCCGACGCCGAAGCCGCGCTCGCCGACACGGAACGCTTCTGGGCGGAGTGGATCGGCCGCTGCCGGTACGAGGGGCCGTGGCCGGACGCGGTCCGGCGCGCGCTGATCACGCTCAAGGCCCTCACCTACGCCCCGACCGGCGGCATCCTCGCCGCCGCGACGACGTCGCTGCCGGAACAGCTCGGCGGGTCGCGCAACTGGGACTACCGCTACTGCTGGCTGCGCGACGCGACCTTCACCCTGCAGGCCCTGATCGGCACCGGCTACCACGACGAAGCCCGCGCGTGGCGGGAATGGCTCGTGCGCGCGGTCGCCGGGGACCCCGCCGACCTGCAGATCATGTACGGCCTCGACGGCACCCGCCGGCTGCCGGAGTCGACGCTGGACTGGCTGTCGGGCTACGAAGGCGCCGCCCCGGTCCGGGTCGGCAACGCCGCAGCGGACCAGTTCCAGCTCGACGTCTGGGGCGAGGTCCTCGACGGGCTCCACCTCGTCCGCGAAGCCGGGCTCCCGACGTCCCACCCGGCCTGGGACCTGCAGCGCGGGCTGCTCGACTTCCTCGAAGGCCACTGGGACCAGCCGGACAACAGCCTGTGGGAGGTCCGCGGGCCGCGCCGGCACTTCGTCCACTCCAAGGTGATGGCCTGGGCCGGCGTCGACCGCGCGGTGCACACGGTGGCGGCCCACGGCCTCGACGGCCCGGTCGAGGACTGGCGGGCCCTGCGCGAGAAGATCCACCAGGACGTCTGCGCCCACGGTTACGACGCCGACCGCAACACGTTCACCCAGTTCTACGGCTCGCGCGGCCTGGACGCGGCCCTGCTGCTCATCCCCCGCGTCGGTTTCCTGCCGGCCGGGGACGCCCGGGTCCGCGGAACGGTGGACGCGGTCCGCGCCGAGCTCGCCCACGGCGGTTTCGTCCGGCGCTACGACCCCGACGCGGACGGCGGCGTCGACGGACTGCCCGGCGGCGAGGGCAGTTTCCTGGCGTGCAGCTTCTGGCTCGCCGACGCCCTCCACGCGACCGGCCGCACGAGCGAGGCCCGCGGGCTGTTCGAGCAACTGCTGGGGCTCCGCAACGACGTGGGGCTGCTGTCGGAGGAGTACGACACCGCCTCGGGGCGGCAGGTGGGAAACACCCCGCAGGCGTTCAGCATGGTCGGGCTGGTCAACACGGCCAGGCAGCTTTCGGGTTCGGAAACCGGCACGAACGCTCCGGGCGAGCACCAGCGCCCCCTGGACGATTGAGGCGTAACTCGGTCAGTGGTCGTAGGCGGTCAGGGATCGGGGGACGGGTCGGCCGGTGGCGCGGTTCGAGTCAGGACGGCCGGATCAGCCGGACTCCGCGCTCGGTGAGGAAGCGGTCCAGTTCGGCGGAGACGTAACCTTTGTCGGCGATGATCGCGATCACCCCGGTGGTCGTGCTCGGCACCGTCCTCGCCACGCTGCTGAAGCGGGATTCTCAGCCGCGTTCGGCAGCGGCGGCGAACATCCCGGCCTCGTAGGACCCGCCCTTCTGGTGCACGATCACGGCGAGCCGGTTGGCGGCGTTGATCAGGGCGACCAGCGAGACCAGCGCGGCGACCTGCTCGTCGTCGTAGTGCTCGCGCACCCGGGCCCAGGTCTCGTCGGACACGCCTTCGGCGGCGTCGGCGAGCCGGGTGCCCTCCTCGGCGAGGGCGAGGGCGGCCCGCTCGGCTTCGCTGAAGACCGTCGACTCCCGCCAGGCGGCGACGAGCGCGAGCCGGACCGCCGTCTCGCCGGCCGCGGCGGCTTCCTTGGCGTGCATGTCGAGGCACCAGCCACACCCGTTGATCTGGCTGGCCCGCAGGCTGACCAGTTCACGGGTGAGCTTCGGCAGCGGCGACCGGTCGATGACCTGCCCGAGGCCGGCGAACCGCTTCGCCAGCCGGGAGCCGGTGTCGGTGGTGAACAGGTCGATGCGGGGTTCCATGGGTTCGTCCTCCGGTGTCCTGGGATGGGAACGACCTCAAGACACCGGCGGGCCGGACCTTGTGACAGTCAGTCCTCCGGGTCGGCCACCTGGAGCTCGACGCGGTGCCGGAGGTAGCCGTCGGGGTGGGTCCGCGCGAGGTGCACCGCCTCGGCGACCAGCGGGTGCAGCTCGGCGGGGTAGCGGGCCGGGTCGAGGGTGAGCCCCGGCAGCACCCACCGGCGGACGTCGAGGTCGTCGTTGGCGACGAACTCGCGCAGGGCGGCGCGGTTCCAGCGGTCCTGGAGGTCGTCGAGCGGCTCGAAGCGTGGCCCAGTACCAGGCGCGGGCCGCCCCCGCGCGTTCCGGGTTCGTGCCGGTGGCGAGGACTTCGAGGAGCGCTTCCTGCGTCCGGCGGGCTCCGAACGCCCGGCGGAGCGGCTCGACGAACTGCCGGTTGAAGCTGGGGTTCGGGTCGTGGACCGCGGCGCGCACGAGCGCGGCGAAGAACGGCTCCGGGAGGTCGGGGTAGCCGGAGTACCGGTTGCCCAGCGCGCCACGCAGGACGACGCGCTGGTCCTCCTCGCTCTCGCCGGCCGCCGCCGTCCGGGCGGGGAGGTGGACCCGGCACAGCTCGATCAGCTCGGCCAGGCAGTGCGGGAAGCCGTCGCCGGTGGCACGGCCCGGCAGGGGCATCAGGTTCATCGTGTCTTGTCCTTCGCCCCGGGCAGTTCCGTCGTTACCCGGATGTATCACCGCTCCTCCCCGCGTGCTCGGAGAGGCGAGGGTGCTACGAATCGAGGAAGGGATCGACATGTCCGCAACGTTTTCCGGGGGACGGAACCGGCTCCTGCGCAAGCTGGGTGGCGTCACCGTCGCCGCCGCGCTGTCCGCCGCACTGATGGCCGTCACGTCCGGGGTGGCCCACGCCTCCCTGTCGCAGGTCCAGGACGGGTTCGAGGTCAACCCGCAGTCGTCGTGGCTGGTCGCGACCGGGGGTTCCGCGTCGGCCGGGTTCGACATCGGGGCCGGGACCGCTCGCTCCGGCCGCAACAACGGCTGGCTGTTCGCCACCAACGGCTGGGCGTTCGAGGGCTTCTGGGTGCCCACGAACTCGGTGCCGGGCAATGCCCAGTGCGCGTCGCAGTTCCTCATGCAGACGGCGGGCGGGGCGCAGGTCGGCATCGAGATCTGGGACGCCTTCGGGCACCTGCTGTCCAGCACCTACCCGTGGCTCAACGGCAGCGGCGCGTACCAGGCGGTCAACACGGCCCGGTGGAACCTCAACGGCGTCAACCCGGTGTTCGTCAAGGCGATCATCGGGGCGAACGGCTCGTCCAGGTTCGTCCGGCTCGACGACATGACCACGCAGTGCTACTGGTGATCGGGCTGTACCATCACTGCCGATGAGCTGGGCGGGGTGGAAGGTGCGGTTGCGGGAGGTCCGCCCGGCGGATCACCGCACCCTGATCGGGTTCGACCGTGATTCGGACCGGCAGATCGGCGGTTACCGCCACTGGGCAACGCACCGCGGCCCGGCGGGTGACGACTTCCACTTCGCGATCGAGACACTGCACAACCGGACGCTGGTCGGGTCGATCTGGATCCAGGCCGACCCGGCCAGCGGCCACTTCAGCTACGGCGTCGGCATCGGGCCCCAGTACCGCCGCTGCGGCTACGCGGCCGACGCGGTCACGGTCCTGCTGGCGTACATGTTCGAGCTGCGGCGGTACCGCAAGTGCGAGGTCAGCATCAACGGGAGCAACTTCGCCTCGCTGGCGCTGCACGGAGAGCTGGGCTTCCGCGAGGAGGGCCGCCCGCGGGACACGGAGCTGCGCCGCGGAGAGGTCCGGTACCCGGTGCTGATGGGCCTCACGGCCGAGGGTTTCGCCGCGCACCAGCCGGCCTTCGTGGCCTCCCGCGGCCCGGTGCGCCCCTGGCGGGGACGGCATTGGCGGACACCCCGCCGGGGACGGCACTGGCGCACCGAACACCTGCGCCCGGCCCGCTGAAGCGCACGCGATTCCGGCTCAGCGTGTGAACGCCGCCACCGGGCCCGGCGGCGCGGACGTCGCCGAGGTGAAGCTCCCCACCACCGGGTCCGGGCGGTCGCCCATCCGGGCTTCCACCCGCCGCAGCAACTGCCCGTTGTCCGGGCGATCCGGCCCACCGGCGTCCCGAGGATCTCCAGCCGCCCTTCGTCGGCGACGGCCAGGCCCAGCAGCAGGCCGAGCAGGGCCCCGACCGGCCGTCACCGGGCCGGTGAAATGTCCGAGTCAACCCTTGGTCGGCCATCACACAATCCACTGTGGAGGATCGGATGGTGGCGCGGCGGGGTGCAACCGCCGCGCCACCTCCAGCACCGTCAGCCCGGGGCGACCGCCCGCCCCGTCTGCGGTGAGATCATCCCGGCGCAGAGCCCGCGACCGGCGAGCGTCTGGGCGATGCGCGGGATCGCGGACAGCGTGTTGGCCGGCCATTCGTGCATCAGGATGACCTGGCCGTTCGTGAGCCGGGCGTTGGCCGCGACGATCGCGTCCACACTCGCGTTGTTCCAGTCTCCCGAGTCGACGTCCCAGATGATCTGGCGGAGGCCGTACCTGGCCTCGACCGACTGGACCGTCGCGTTCGTTTCCCCGTACGGCGGCCGGAACAGCCGGGGCGTACCGCCGCCCGCGGCCGAAATCGCCTGCTGGGTCCGGGAAATCTCGGAATCCACCTGTGCCTGGCTCTGCTGGGTCAGGTGCGGGTGCGTGTAACTGTGGTTGCCCACCCACATCCCCGCGCTCACCTCCGCGCGGACCTGCGCCGGGTACGCGGCCGCGTACTGGCCCTCGTTGAACATCGTGGCCCGCAACCCGTTCTGCCGCAACGCGTTCAGAATGGCCGGGGTGTGGGCGTTCGACGGCCCGTCGTCGAACGTCAGGCCGACGTACCCGTTGCACGCGGCGGCTTGCGCCGGCGTGACGGCGGCCGTGCTCGCCACGGCGATGGCCGCCGTGGCCAGGAGGGTGCTCCACACGCGCATGGTCAGCCCACCGTGATGTTGGAGTTGCCGCTGCTCTGGTAGCCCTCGGTGGCCAGGATCATGTAGTAGTTGAAGCTGCCCAGCCGCATGCCGGCGCGGCCCCACGCGTCGAAGTGGTTGCCGGTGGTGATGGTGCCGCCGGTCCGCCGCTGCTGGCGAACGCTCCAGTACTGGTTGAACGTCTTGTTGCCTTCGACGGACGGCGCGTTGTAGCGGGTCGTCTGGTAGATGTCGTACGTGCCGCCGTCGCTGGTCACGCTGCCCTTGTACGTCCCGGTCGGCCGCCAGCTGCCCCAGTTGTCGACGATGTAGTACTCGACGAGCGGGTTGGACGTCCAGCCGTAGAGCGCCAGGTAGCTGTTGCCCGAGGGGTTGAAGCTGCCGGAGTAGTTCACGTTCCGCCGGCTGCCGTTGCTCCAGCCCTTGCCGGCGACGAAGTTGTTGACGTTGCTCCAGTTGGTCCGGTAGTTCCCGCCGGAACCGAGCGTCATGGAGACCGAGCCGCCACCGGCGGTCCAGAACGAGTAGTAGTACCCGTTGTTGTTGCCCGTCTGGTTGGTCGTGATGACCGTGTCGGCCCAGGCGGTGCCGGGCAGGAATGCGGCGATCAGCGCAAGGACGGCGCCGCCGGCGAACACCCTGCTGCGGCCGCGTTTCTTGGTGAGCATGCTTCCTCCTCGTCGAGGCTGGCAAGCGAGCCAGGATGGCCAAAGCATGCGAGTGGTTCTGCTGGTCAGGCAATAACTTTCGGAAAGTTTCGGCCGCCGCGCGTCACTCGCCGCGATGACCGCAGGGGTCAGGCGTAGGGGTCACGCTGGGCCCAGAGCAGGCCACGCGACCGCACGGCCGCCGGGGCACCGAGGAGCCGGATCCATGCCCCGGCGGGCCCTTCGCCACCCGCGACGGCGACGGACCGGTACGCTCCGGCCTCGCTGCGCTCGCTGTGCCGGACCACTTCGTCGAAGAACCAGTCCGAGGCGATCACCGCCAGCACGGCGGACGTGTCCGCCAGTGCGCGCTTCAGCACCGGCGCGTCCACCAAGTGGTGGGCGTGCAGGATCGACGTCCCGGTCACGCCGTGCTCGTCATAGGACACTTCCCCGGCGTGCAGCGCCAGCCTGAGCCGGATGCACTCCTGAGGCGGGTGAACCCGGTTGTGCGCCGCGAGTTCATCAGCAAGGGCACCGAGGAGCAGGTCGGCGAACAGCGTCTTGGTGATCTCCGCCGAGGCGAGCACGAGCACGCCGTCACCGAGATCGGCGTGCCGGCAGGCGGCCCACGGAATCCCGGCCGCGCCGAAGGCCCGCTCGAGCGCGCAATACATCCCCTGCCGCACACGCAGCTTGTTGGGATTGGTGCGGGCGTACCGGCCAAAGCCGGCGACATCCACGACGACCAACGTGCAGTGGGCGGTCCGCAGCCCGACGCTGCCCTGCCAGTCCACGACAGCCTCACGGAACGGTGCGACCCCGATGGTCCCCGGAGCCCGTCCGGGCCGCGGGCGGCGGCTCCGTCCGCCGGGCCGCGGCTCCGTCACGTCAGGATCGGCCATCTCGCGTTCCTTCGTTGCCAAGAGCATCAGCCGATCGGGCGAGCGTCGTCGCCGTGTAGGACAGTGCGCTGATGTCTATCCTCAGCGTACGCAACCGGAGATGACACCGGCATCACACTGGTACCATCGTTCGGTTACCGTAACCAATGAACGTTCCCCGCAGCTGCGTCTGCTCGTGCAGAAGGTCGTGAACATGGGTGATCCGGTCCGCACTGCATCGCAGCCCGCGTCCGACCACATCGGACAGTAGCGGAGCCCGGAGTGTCCACGCCGCCGTCTCCGGTCGTTGCCTCATGGGAACTCGCCCTGCGCCTGAAACGACGTCGTGAGCAGCTCGGCATCGAAGTCAGGACGATCACGGAGACACTCGGCTTCACCCGCAACTACTGGTCCGCGATCGAGAACGAGCGCAAGATTCTTTCTACGGAGACCCTCGCCCGTATCGTCGAACTGTTCGAATTCGACAACGAGGAAAAAGAAGAGCTTTTCGCCTTGCGCACGGCGGCCAAAGAACGCGGCTGGTGGACGCGCTATCCCGCGTTGTTCGACGATGAGATCCAGCGTCTTTTCGGGCTGGAACAAGGCGCCCGGAGCATGCGCAGCTACGAAAACCTGCTCATTCCCGGACTGCTGCAGACCGCCGAGTACATCGAGGCGATCATGATGCCCGACGTGACCATGCGCCCGGTTGAGGTCGACCAGCGAGTGGAGGTCAGGCTGCGAAGGCAGGAGCGGCTCACCGACGAGCGCAACCCGTTTACGTTCACCGCCGTGATCAGCGAGGCCGCACTCCGGCAGCAGATCGGCGGGCCACGAGTGCTCCGTGCCCAGCTCGGCCACCTCGCCGGCATGATCGAGCAACACCCGGACACCCTGGACGTCCGGGTGATCCCGTTCACCGCGACCGCTTGCGGCCTCTTCGGCGGCGCCACCGTCGTCCTCATCGACTTCGACAACCCCCAGCTGCCCACCGTGGCCTGGCAGGAAACGGTCACCGCCTGGGGCGTCATCGACGACCCAAATCAGGTCAGGGACCTCACCACGACTTATGAAGACGCATACCGGCGTGCGCTGAGTAAGAAAGAAACCCTCAGAATGATCCACCATCACAGCAAGGAACTGGGTTGACCACTGAGATTACCTCCACCGCAGATCACGACCGCAGCGAGTGGTTCAAGAGCAGCTATTCGAACGCCGGCGGCAGCTGCGTAGAAACCCGGTTCGTTTCCGGAGCCGCCTTCGTGCGGGACAGCAAGGATCGCCGGGCCGACTCGCCGGTCATCGCATTGTCATCGACCGCTTGGACCTGCTTCCTGGACACGGTGACACCGACCGACGCCTGACGCAGGTGTTGCGAAGCGAGAATGAGGGTATGCCGGAAGGCCCTCATTCTGGCACTCACCCATCCATTCTTATCGTGGTCACGCGAATTTCCGCATACTTAAAAGTAGAAGGAGTACTGAACACGCCCATGTGCAGCGAACAAATCGAATGCGAACTCCACACTATCAGCCGCCCGAAAACAAGGGAAAACAGTTGCAACAGAACGATAAATCCTTCGCGGCATCCACCGACGGAGAGTGGATCAAGGCAGGACGATCCAACAAAAGGGCTTTTTGCGTCGAACTTCTCCTGGTGCCTGGCGAAGCCGCCATGGTCCGGGACAGCAAGGACCTCCGAGCCGACGCACCAATCCTCACTTTCTCACCGGTGGCATGGCAGGCCTTCCTGAATCACCTGAACCGGGTGGAAGATTGACAGAAAAGATCTGACACACCGATGATGGCGCCCGGCGATGCGCGCCCTCATCCTCCCAGCGCGAGGTCGCCCATCCGGCCGTCGCGGGTTCCCTCTCCCGGTCCCAGTAGGCGAACCCAGCCGCGGGCCGCGGTTTCCTTCTCCCGGACCAGTACCTGTCGGAACCTGTCCGGCCTGCTGGCCGGGCTGTGGCGGATGATCTCGTCGTAGAACCACGCAGACGCGATCATCGCCAACTCCCCGCCCGCGCACGCCACCGCGTCCTCGAGTACACCCGATCGCAGCAGCCGGAACGCGTGCACGATCGCCGCCCCCGTCGTGCCGTGCACGTCATAGCTCACCTCCCCCGCGTGGAGGGCCGCGCGAAGCCGGATTCGTTCCGGACGGCTGCGGGAAGCGTTGTGGACGGCCAGGGATGCCGTGAGCTCGGCCGGGACCAGCTCGCTGAACACCGCCTTCGGGTAGCCCGCAGGCGCCAAGATCAGCACGCCGTCGCCGAGGTCGGCGCGGTAGCAGTCCTCCCACTCCACTCCGCCGGCCGACAGCGCCTGCTCGGCCACGCGGTAGAGGCCGGCCCGCAACGCCAGCCGGTGCATCGTCGTCCTTTCGGGCGCAGAAAAGCCATCGATGGTGAGCGCCAAGATGGTGTGGTGCACCGGATCCGTGACCGGCTCGGCCGGGCAGCCCCGAAACGGGTCGCCCCGGCGCTGCCACCACCGTCCGGTCCAGTCCCTCCACGGCATCTGGCCTCCTCCCGCCGGGCCGCTCGTGTCGGGATGATCGTGAACGCCAGCGGTTGACGCTTCGGTTGCCAGCTGCTGGACAAATTCTTGACAGCCGGTTGACCGGCACTGAAACGGCCTGGTCCGCGGGTTACTGTGCTGCTCAGGAAGTCCGTGCCGGCCGGGGGTGGGACGGGGAAACCCGATGGAATTCCGGATCCTGGGGCCCGTCGAGCTCCGGCTCGGCGACCGGAAATTCGCGCTCGGGCGCGCGAAAGAGCGTGCGCTGCTGGGTGTGCTGATGCTCAACCACGGCAAGGTTGTCAGCCTCCGCACAGTCATCGAGGCGCTCTGGGACGACAACCCGCCCACCCACGCCAAAAAAGACCTCCAGGCCTATATCAGCCGGCTGCGGGCCGCGCTGCGCCGCTGTGGTGCCTCGGCGCGAATCGTCACCCAGCGCGCCGGCTACCTGTTCCTGCTTGAGGACGACGAACTCGACTACGCGCGGTTCAAGGCCTTGGTACGCGACAGCGGGATCACGCGGCGGGCCGGACGGCTCGACGACGCCGCGGCCGCCCTGCGCGAAGCGATGGACCTGTGGCACGGGCTCCCGGTCGAAGACCTCAGCACCGTCTGGATGGAGCGCACGCGCGAGGACCTCGACCTCTACGACCGCGTCGCGGGATACCAGGCGTTGTGCGCCGTCGAGCTCGAACGCGGCCACTTCCGCGAGGTGCTGCAGATCCTCGACGTCGCCATGGTCGAGCACGAATTCGACACGGAGTACATCGCGCAGCGGCTCGCCGCGCTCGACGGTCTCGGCCACTACGAAGAGTTCGACGCCTACTGGAAACAGGTCTACGATCGGTCCGCCCGGTCGTTCGGCACCGGGCCCGCCCGGGAACTCCAGGAACTGCACCGGCGGCTGCTGCAATCACGGGATGTGCTGGCGCCGGCGGATTTTCACCGCACCCAGGCCGCGCTGCGCGCCTTGCCGCCCGCACAGCTGCCCTCGCGGGTCAGCGGCTTCGTCGGCCGGTCGGCGGATCTCGCCCGGCTGGACGAGCTGCTCCTGCGCTCGCGCGTCGGCGGCTCACCGGCGACGCTCATCGTCGCCATCACCGGGCCGGCCGGGGTCGGCAAGACGGAGCTGGGCCTGCACTGGGCCCACGGCGTCCGCGAACAGTTCCCCCACGGCCAGCTGCACGCGGACCTCTCCGGGTACGGCAGCGGACCCCCGCGCGATCCGGCCGACGTCCTCGCCGAGTTCCTCGACGCTCTGGGCGTCGCGGCGGCGGCGATGCCGGCGAGCCTCAGCGCCCGGACTGCGATGCTGCGCACCCTGCTCGACGACCGCCGGGTGCTGTTCTTCCTCGACAACGCGCGGGACTCCGAGCAGGTCGAGCCTCTGCTGCCTGGCAGCGCCCAGTGCGTTGTCGTCGTCACCAGCCGGCACCGACTCAGCGACCTCGTGACCCGCCGCGGCGCATACCGGCTGGAGGCCGGGCGGTTCACCGGGACGGAGGTGGCTCAGCTTCTCGCCGGGCTGCTCCGCGAATCCCCGGTCGCCCGTCCCGACCCGGCGACGGTCGTCGCGCTCACCGGCGGCACCCCGCAGGCTGTCCGCACCCTTGCCGAACTCCTGCCCGTAATCGAGGAACTGCCGGGCCCCGCCGAACTGCTCCTGGCCGGGGAACTCGCTTCGGGAACCATCCTGACTTCGCTGCTGTGGTCCTGTGACGCGCTCGGGCCGCACGCCGCCCGGCTATTCCGGTCGCTCGCGCTCCATGTCGACCAGGGCATCGCCGGGGAAGCGGTGTGCGCCCTCGATGGGACCGACGACGAGACCACCCGCGGCGCGCTCGCCGAGCTAGGCTCCCGGTACCTCGTCAGCCGGGAAGACGGCCGCTACCGGATGGACCCGCTCACCCGGGCGGCCGGGGAACGCCTGGCGCTGACCCTGGATCCGCGCACCGACCGCCTGCGCGCACAGGCGCGGCTGCTCGACTGGTACATCGCCCGGGTCACGGAGGCCGCCGAAACCTTGACGCCGACACGGTGGCGCTCCGCCGAACCGGCCCGTCGCTTGCCGGACTACGCCGCCGCGAAGACATTCCTGGCGGCGGAGGAGGCGTGGCTGTCCGCGGCGATCCACCGCGCGGCGAGCAGCGACCTGGCCCGGGCGGCGACGCTCCTGCGGCTGCTCCGGCCACACCTCGCTTTCACCGGCGTCGGATGGCGCGAGTCCGCCGAAGCGGTCTTGCTGGCCGCTCGCGCCGCAACCGATCTCGACGCCGAGGGCCAGGCCCTGACCGCGCTGGCGCGGATCCACCGGGCACTTGGCGATCCGGTGCGCGCCGAGGAATCGCTGCAGCTGGCGGCCACGATCTTCCGCGTCACGCACGACAACCGTTCGTTGACCGAGGTCCTCCTCCTGCTGGCCGGTCATGCCGAGGACTCCGGTGATCGGGTTTACGCCGAATCGTGCCTGCGTCAGGCGCTGGAAGTCCAGTCGGGCCTGGAAGAACCCGCTCAATGCGCGGCGGTGCACGGTGCGCTCGGTGCGCACCTTCGCCGCCGGGAGAGGCTCGAGGAGGCATCAGGCCACCTCTCCCACGCGAAACTGCTCTACGCCGAACTTGGTGACGATCGGCGCCACGCCGGCGTGGCACTGGAACTCGGCCGCCTCAGCCGGCGGACAGGCCGGGTGAACGACGCCGTCCGCTTCCTGACCGAGGCGGTCACCATGCACGACCGCCACCCCGCGGACCACGAGGAGACCCTCGCCGCGCTGGTCGAGTTGAGCGAGGCCGGCTGCGATGCCGGCGCACACGGCGACGTCCTGCTGCACGCCCGGAAGGCGCTGGGCATTTCCCGCTCCCCGACCGACCACAGCCAGGCGGTCCGCGCGCTGGTGGCCTTGGTCCGGTCCCTTGCGGCGACGGGGCGGCAGGCCGAAGCGTGGAACGAGTCCCGCCAGACCATCGCGCTCGTGGCGGAGCTCGACGATCCCGTGCACGACCACGTCCGCGCCCAGTTCAGCAGGCTCGGACTGTGGCCGGCACGGCTCGACCCGTGACTTCGGCGCCCGGTGGAACGCTTCGGCCCTACTCGCGCAGGCCGATCGCGTCGATCGGCCGGGCCCGCAGCGCCACCGACGTCGCCACCCCGATCGCCACCATCCCGAGCAGGACCGCGCCGGCGATGATGCCGAAGTAGACGGACGGCGGCCCGGCGGGCAGCGGGTTGCTCCGGAGCCCGAAGTTGAGCAACACCAACGGGAGCAGGGCCACCAGCGTCCCGAGGACGACGGCGATCCCGACCGTGGCCAGTGCTTCGAGCCGCATCATGCGGGTCACCTGACGGCGGGTCGTGCCCACCAGCCGCAGCAGCGCGAACTCGCGGCCGCGCTGCGCGGTCGTCAGGACCAGCGTGTTGGCCACCGAAATCGCCAGGTACCCGACGATCACGCCGGCCGCCACCAGGTTCAGGTAGAACTGCGCCTGCCGTTCCCCGCCTTCCGGAGCGGTGGTGACCGCGGCCGGGGCCAGCACCAAACCCGGGTACGGCAACACACTCAGCGCCGAAGCCACCGCGCCCGCGTCGGCGCCGGGCTGCCGCCGGACCAGCACCGAATCGTCCAGGCGGCCGCCGATGTGCTCGCGGGCCAGCGCGACCGGCAGGACGAAGTCACCGAAGGCCAGGTCGTGTGTGTAGGTGGCGACCAGCCGCAGCTTCGCCGGGACGCCGTCGCCGAAGTAGAACTCGACCTCGTCGCCGAGCTTCTTGCCCAGCCAGTCGGCTTCCGAACCGCTGAGCGCGACGGTGTCCCCGGTCAGGTCGGTGAGCCGCCCGGCGTCGACGCCCAGTTCGAGGGCCGCCCCCGCTTGGTCGCCCGCCAGGCCCTGCGCGGGTGTCCGCTGGACCTCCACGCTGTCGCCCACCGGTGTCGCGGTGATCACGGACGTGCGGACCACCGGTGTCGCCGCCGCGACCCCGGGCACCCGGCCGGCCGCCGCGGCCACCTCCGGCGAGACCCCGCCCGGTGCCGTGAGCACGTAGTCGGCGGTCGTCGACCGCGCCGATTCCTGCTGGGCCGCGGTCGTGGTGGCCATCGGCCCGTAGAACGTCACGAGCGCGAACGCGACCGCCAGCATCAGCGGGGTCACCGCCGCGGCGACGCGCCGGGCGTTGGCGTGGGCGTTCGCTCCCGCCAGGTATCCGCTGATCCGCCAGAGCCGCGTCAGCACGGGGACCAGGAACCGCATCACCAGCCCGGTCACCTGCGGCCCGAGCACGGCCAGGCCGATGACGATCACCAGCGTCGCCATCGACGACGTCGCGGCGGCGAGGTCACCGCGCAGGAACAGGGGGGCGAGCGCGCCGCCGACGCCGGCCAGCACCAGGCCCCAGCCGGTGAGCAGGCGGCCCCGGCCGAGCTCGCGGCGTTCCACCGCGGCCTCGCCCAGCGCTTCGACGGGCCGGATCGACGACGGCCGCCGCGACGCCGCCCAGGCGGCCAGCCGGGCCGCGCCCAGGCCGAGCAGGACCGCGGCCAGCAGCGGGAGCGGGCTGATCGCCAGCCCGAAGTCGGCCGGGATCACCCCGATCGCGGCGAACGCGTCCCGCAGCCCCCCGGCGACCGCCAGGCCCAGCACGCTGCCCAGCACGCCGGCGACGAGCGCGATCAACGTCGTCTCGATGCCGATGAGCTTGCGGATCTGCCGCGGGGTCGCCGCGACCGCACGCAGCAGCGCGAACTCCCGGCGGCGCTGGTTGATGGTGAGGGCCAGCGTGCTCGCCACCACGAACACCGCGACGAGCAGCGCGAAGCCGCCGAACGAACCGGCGATGGCCAGCAGCAGCAGCCGCGTCTGGCTGACGTCGAGGAACTCGATGCTGCTGCGCTCGACACCGGTGGCCACTTCGGCGCCGTCCGCGACGGCACGCACCCGGTCGGCGAGGTCCGCCGGCTCGACCCCGGGCTCGGCGAGGACGCCGATCGCGTGCGCCTGACCCGGCCGTCCGGCCAGTTCCGCGGCCCGTTCCGGGGTGAAGAACACCGCCGACTGGCGCGAGCCGCCGTCGATGATGCCGCTCACCTTGAAAGGCACTGTCCCGGACCGGGTGGTGATCCGCACCTGCCCGCCGATGCCGACGTCGGCCCGGCGCGCCAGGTCGGCGTCCAGGACGACCTCGCCGCCGGTCGCGGGCGCGTCGCCGCCGCGCAAGGTGAAGGGCGCCAGCACGGCCGCGTCCCAGTTGTGCCCCAGCGATTCCCGGCCGGCGAGCACCTGCCCGTCGCGGGTGACGACCTGCGCCGGGAAGCTCTGCTCCGCCACCGCCGCGCGCACCCCGGGCACCGCGGCGATCCGCCCGGCCAGCGCCGCCGGGACCGACGGCTGCTCGCCGACCTGCTCGGTGGACAGGGCGTCGGCGCCGGGCGGGCGCACGGTCTGCGCCCCGCCCACGACGACGGCCGCGGCGGCGTACCGCTGGGTGGGGACGCCGGCACGCAGGCCGGATTCCATGAGGACGCCGCAGGCGGCCACCAGGGCGGTGCCGCACAGGATCGCGATGAAGGCGCCGGCGAAGCCGCCGAGCCGGCTGCGGATGGTCTGCCAGGCGAGGGTCAGCACGGTCACCACTCCCCGAGGTGCGTCATCCGCTCCGCCACCCGCTCGGGGGTGGGGTGCGAGAGGTGGCCGGCCAGCTTGCCGTCGGCCAGGAAGAGCACGCCGTGCGCGGCCGACGCCGCGACCGGGTCGTGGGTCACCATCAGCACGGTCTGCCCCATCTGCTCGACGATCGCGCGGAGCAGGTCCAGCACCTGCCGCCCGGTGCGGGTGTCGAGGGCGCCGGTCGGCTCGTCGGCCAGCACCACCTCGGGCCGGGTGACGAGCGCCCGCGCGATCGCGACGCGCTGCTGCTGCCCGCCGGACAGCTCGGCCGGGCGGTGCTCCAGCCGGTTCGCGATCCCCACGCCGTCGACGATCTCCCGCAGCCACTGCGGGTCCGGCTTCCGCCCGGCGAGCCGCAGCGGGAGCGTGATGTTCTGCAGCACGTTCAGCGACGAGAGCAGGTTGTAGGCCTGGAAGACGAACCCGATCCGGGTGCGCCGCAGCTCCGTCAGCTCGCGTTCCTTGAGCCTGCCGATCTCGGTGCCGCCGAGCAGCACCCGCCCGGACGTCGGCCGGTCGAGGCCGGCCGCGCAGTGCAGGAAGGTGCTCTTGCCCGAGCCGGACGGGCCCATCACGGCGGTGAACGTCCCCCGCGCCACCCCCGCCGACACCCCGTCCAGCGCGGTGACCGCGCCGTCGCCGGAGCCGTACACCTTCCGCACCCCGCTGAGCTCCAGCGCGTACGCGCTCGCTGTGGTCATCTCTGTCCCCTTAAGACTGTTCTTTGCGTCCCAAGGAAAACTAGGTCGCGCGCACCGGGACTTCGATCCCGTGGAGGGGTGGATCGGGGGTAGCGCCAGCACCACCACAGTGGTGGGGTGGGACACTGTCCGGGTGACGACCCGCCTGCGCGAGTGCTGGTCGGCGGTTCGCTACCTGGTGGTCGGCGCCGGCACCTCGCTGCTCTCGCTGTTCGCCATCGCCGGGCTGTTCGCCGTCCTGCTGCTGTGCCCGTTCGGCATCGGGATCCCGTCGCTGGCCCCGGCGATCCGGCTGGCGCGGTGGCCCGTGGGGGTCGACCGCCGCCGCGCCGCGCGCGCACTCGGCGAGCCGATCCCCGAGCCCTACCGCGACGGCTCCCCGCTCAAGGACCCGGCCACCCGGCGCGACCTCGCGTGGCTCGCGATCCACGCCGCGACCGGCATGATCATCGGCGCGCTGGCGTTCGGCCTGCCGGTCGGCGCGGTCCAGCAGGTGATCACGGTCTTCGTCTGGCCGCTGGTGCCCGGCGGGATCGAAGGTTCGCTGGGGATCGTGGTGGACTCCTGGCCGCGGGCCGGGCTGGACCTGCTGGTGGCCGCCGCCATGGTCGCAGCCACCCTGCAGCTGCCGCGGGTCGCCCGGTGGCAGGCCCGCACCGCGCGGAAGCTGCTGGCGCCCGCCCCCGGCGTCGTGCTGGCGGACCGGGTCGCCGAGCTGACCGCGACCCGGGCGGCGGCGCTGGAGGCGCACGGGGCCGAACTGCGGCGCATCGAACGTGACCTGCACGACGGCACGCAGGCGCGGATCGCGGCGGTGGTGCTGCAACTGGGCATCGCCGGCCAGCTGTACGACCGCGACCCCGCCACCGCGCGCGATCTGCTGGTCAAGGCCCAGGACACCGCGACCGACGCGCTGGCCGAGCTGCGCACGGTCGTCCGCAGCATCTACCCGCCGCTGCTGAGCGAACGCGGCCTGGCCGGGGCGGTGCGCGCGCTCGCCGAGCGCAGCCCGGTGCCGGCCGCCGTCACCGTCGAGTACGAGACGGGCCGCCCGGCCGCAGTCGAGGCCGCCGCGTACTTCGTCGTCGCCGAAGTGCTGGCCAACGTGACCAAGCACGCCGACGCGTCCCAGGTGGACATCACGCTCGGCGGCACGGCGTCCTTGCTGCGCCTGGAAATCCGCGACGACGGCCGCGGCGGCGCCGACGAGTCGCGGGGCAGCGGGCTGGCCGGCATCCGCCGCCGCGCCGAAGCCTTCGACGGAACCCTCACCCTGACCAGCCCACCCGGTGGGCCGACCGTGCTGCGAGTGGAGCTGCCATGCGGGTCGTGATCGCCGAGGACGACGCGTTGCTGCGCGAAGGCCTCTCCCTGCTGCTGAAGACGGCCGGCATCGAGGTGGCCGCCGCGGTGGACAACGCCGAGGACTTCCTGGCGTTCATCGAGGGCGAGCGCCCCGACGCGGTCGTGATGGACGTGCGCATGCCGCCGACTCACCGCGACGAAGGCCTGCGCGCCGCCGTCCGCGCCCGCGAGATCCACCCCGGGCTGCCGGTGCTGGTGCTGTCCGCCCACGTGGAGACGAGTTACGCGGTCGAGCTGCTCGCCGACGGCGTCGGCGGGGTCGGCTACCTGCTCAAGGAGCGCGTCGGCAAGGTCGAGCGGTTCGTCGACGCACTCCAACGGGTCGCGAAGGGCGGCACCGCGATGGACCCCGAGGTGATCGGCCAGCTGATGGCCCGCCGCCGCGCGGCGGACCCCCTGGACGCGTTGACCGCCCGGGAGCGCGAAGTGCTGGGGCTGATGGCCGAGGGCTACAACAACAGCACGATCGCCGAGCTCCTGGTCGTCAGCGACGGCGCGGTGCTCAAGCACATCCGGAACATCTTCGCGAAGCTCGGCCTGCCGTCCGACGAAGGCGCTGGGCACCGCCGGGTCCTGGCGGTGCTGGCCTACCTCGGCCGGGATGCGGGGTAGCGCAGGCACCACCCCGCATCCGGGTGCGGACGGCATTCTCGCCGTCGTCGCGAATCCCTAGCGTTGCCGGCATGAACAACGACAACGTTTCCACGCGTACTCCGAGCCCGGTTCTCCTGTGGCTGGTTCTGGTGATCAGTTCCGCGGTCAACGCGGCAGGTCCGTTGGCGGGCCTCGGTTTGCCGGTGCGGACGATCGCCGGCGGCATCGCGATCGGGGCGATCGCGCTGCTGGTCACCCACTACGTCCGGCGCCGCCGGGCGGAGCGCCACTCTTCCTGATCGTCGACGAGCCTTCTCGACGCAGCAGGCGGCGTCCCCTTCAGTCCTCGGAAGCCAAGGCACGCAACAGATCCCGCAGCGCCTCCTGTTGATCCGCGCGCAGCGATCCCAGCGGTGAGCTGTCGCCCAGCAGCTTCAACGCTTCGGCCCGGCGCCGGTCGCCTTCCGGGGTGAGGACGATCTGCTTGGCCCGCCGGTCCGTCGGGTGCGGGTGCCGGTTGAGCAGCCCGCGTTCCTCGAGGCGGTCGAGCACGAACGTCGCGTTCGAGGCCTCGCACGCCATGCGCGCGGCCAGCTCGCGCGCGGTGATCGGCTCCGACAGCTCGCGCAGCGCCACCACCTGGCTCGGGGTGAGCGCCATGGCGTCCGCGACCCGGCGGACGTGGCTGTCGAGGGTGCGCGCGAGGCCGTGGACCAGCTTGCAGACGTCGCGGTCGATCTCCTCGCTCGGCATGCCCGCAACTCTAGACCCCATGGTTCGAACTGTGATAGTTCTAGCTCGAATCATTACAACTCGAACCAACTGGGGGTTCCGTGGCCGTCTTTTCCCTCATGCTCGTCGTGTTCAGCCTCACGACCGGCGAATTCGTGGTGTCGGGCATCCTTCCGGACGTCGCCGGCGGGCTGGCGATCCCGCTTTCGGCCGCCGGTCTGCTGACCACCGCCTACGCGATCGGCATGATCGCCGGCGGCCCGATCGTCACGCTGCTGACCGCGCGGGTCTCGCGGAAACCGCTGATCATCGGGCTGGTCACCGCGGCCGTGCTGGCGAACGCGGCCTCCGCCGTGGCCCCGGGCTATCCGCTCCTGCTGGTTTCGCGGGTGCTCGCCGGCCTGGTCGTGGCCACCTTCTTCGCCGTCGCGATCGCCACGGCGGCGGCGGAGGCCCGCCCGGGCAGGCAGGCGTCCGCCGTGGCGAAGGTGGCGCTGGGCTTGAACCTCGGCATCGTCCTCGGCGCGCCGCTGGGCACGGTCGTCGGGCAGCACCTCGGCTGGCGGGCGACGTTCTGGTCGGTTTCGGCCGCCGCTGCGCTGGCGCTGCTGGCGGTGCTGCGGTTCGTCCCGGACCGGCCGTCATCGACGACCGGCCCGGTGACCGGTGAGCTGCGCGTCTTCGCCGACCGCCGGGTCCAGCTGGCGATCGCGCTGACCGCGGCCGGCAACGTAGGAGTCCTGACGGTCTTCACGTACCTCGCCCCGCTGCTGACCGAGGTCGGCGGCTTCCCCGCCGGAGCCGTCCCGGTGCTCCTCCTCGGCTACGGCGCCGGCGCGGTCCTCGGCAACACCGTCGGCGCCCGCCTGGCGGACCGGGCGCTGCTGCCGTCGCTGGCCGGCCTGTTCGCAGTGCTGGCCGGCGTGCTGGCCCTGGCCTGGCTGGCCGCCGGCAACCAGCTCGCGACGGTGGTGTCGACGGTGGTGCTGGGCGCGCTCGCCTTTGCGATCGTGCCGGGCATGCAGACCCGGGTGATCACGGCGGCGGGCGCGGCCCCCACGCTGGCGGTGGCGGTCAACGCATCGGGCTACCAGCTGGCGGCGGCATTTGCCGGATGGCTGGGCGGCGAGGTGATCGACACCGGGGGCCCGCGGCCGATCTACCTGGTCGCTGCCGCACTCACCCTGGGCGGGTTGGGGATTGCGCTGTACTCGCTACGACAGGACCGGCGAGTGTCCGTGTGAATGCCTTGGGCAGCACCAAGCCGAGCGGGCACGCCGTGATGGGGCTCCTCGCCCGGCACTGAGACCTCGCCGCGGCCGAACCGGCCGCGGCGAGACCTGTCCGGGCGAAGGCCGCGCCGCAGCGGAACCTGCCGCCGCCGGACCGGCCCCCGCGACTCACTCCGGCAGGCCCGGGACTTGCCCGGCGCCCACAGCACCAGGCCCCTCAGGCACCCGCGTCAACTTCCTGCGCACCACCGACGCGAGCACCATCGCCACCGCGACCAGCCCGGCGGCGACCCAGAACGGGCTCACCGCTCCCAGCAGCGCCCCCGCGAGCACCGGACCGGCCGTGGCGCCGCCGTTGAGGGCCGCCGTCGCGAAGGCGCCCGCCATCGTCGGTGCGCCCGTTGCCCCGTGCAGGATTCGCGTGATCACCGTGCTGCCCACCGCGAACGACAACGCGCCCTGGACGAACGCGAGGCCGGGTAGCGCCGCCGGGAGGTGCGCCATCAGTGCCGCCGCGATCCAGCCGGCGAGCAGCAGCGGGCCACCGAACGCGATGATCCGGCCGGGCCACCGGTCCGCGAGCCGGCCCGCCGCGGTGACCCCGGCGAAGCAGCCCGCACCGAAAGCCGCCAGCACCAGCGGCACCGGTGCGACGCCGGCGGCCAGTGGTGCCAGGTAGGTGAAGACGCCGAATGTGGCCGCGTTGACGAGCGCGGCGAGCAGGAACACCCCGGCGAGGGGGCGCAGCGCGGCCAGCTCGTCGCGCAGTCCCGACGGCTTCGCCCCGGCCGGGGTGTCGGCGATCCGCCACACCCCGGCGAAGGCGGGCAGGCAGAGCAGGGCGACCGCCCAGAACGCCGACCGCCAGCCGAAAGCCGCGTCGAGCAATGCGCCACCCGGCACTCCGGCGACGCACGCCATCGTCGTGCCGCCCAGCAGGACGGCCAGTGCCCGGCCTTCGCGACCGGGCGGCACGAGCGTGGTGGCGGCGGTCAGCGCGACCGCGAGGAACCCCGCGTTCGCCACCGCGGCCAGCACCCGCGTCCCGAGCAGGACGGCGAACGACGTCGTCAGCCCGCCGGCCACGTGGGTCACCGCGAAGAGCGCCAAGAAGCCCAGCAGCGCGGTGCGCCGCCGGCAGGACCGTGCGAGCGCGGCCATCGGCGGCGCGCCGGCGACCATGCCGGCGGCGAAGGCGGCGGTCAGGGAGCCCGCCTGCGCCAGGGAAATCCCGAGCGCGGCGGCGATGCCGGGCACCAGCCCGGCGAGCATGAATTCGGACGTGCCCATGGCGAACACGGCCAGGGCGAGTAAGTACAGGGGCACACGAAACTCCAGGGAGCACGAGATCGATGGACGATTTCGTGGTCACCCCGGGAACCCGGGAACTCCGGGATGCGGGAAGTCACCGGGCTGCCGGGAAGACCGGCAGCCCTGCCCTGGACGCTTCGGGACTCGACACACCCCGACCGTACCGGCCGCGGTGGCGGCTCGGCGAGCGGTTTCCGCCGGCCGGGCCCGCCACGAGCCGCGAGTCCACTAAGGACGCAGGCTGCGCAGCATCAGGTCCGCGAAGTGCTTCCCCACCTGCTCCCCCGACAGCTCGCCCTCGGCGTGGTACCACATGCCCAGCCGGTGGATGGCGCCGAAGTGGTAGTTGATCACCAGGTCGGCCGGGACGTCGTCGCGGAAGACGCCCGCCTGCTGGCCTTCGGCGACCAGGTCGCGGACCCGCTCGTGGTAGGTCCGCCGCTCCGCGCGCACCTGGACCTGCTTGGACTTCTCCAGCAGCGGGAACGACTGGAAGAACACGGTCGCCGCGTCGAGGTCGGCGATGCTCGTGACCACGACGTCGGCGATGATCGCGTGCAGCCGCTCCGGCAGCGGCAGGTCCGACTCGGCGATCGTCACCATCCGCCGGGTCTGCATCCGCAGCATCGCGGCGTAGATCTCGAAGAGCAGGTCGTCCTTGGACTCGAAGTAGTGGTACAGCCCGCCCTTGGTGACGCCGGCTTCCTCGACGATCTCGCGGACCGACGTCGCCTCGAAGCCCTTCTCGGCGAACAGCCGCACCGCCGCCCGCACGACCTTGTCCCTGACACTCATTTCGCCACCCTATGTGAGCGAACGGGCCGGCCCGTGGCGCCCACGGGCCGGCCCGTCGTCACTTGCTCACCAGGTTGACCTGCTCCGGAGTGGCCCGCTCACCGGAGTACGGTGTGATCGCGCCCGTGCCACGGTCGGTGACGGCCGGTGGCTGGATCACCGTCGTCGACGTGTCCGGGTTGATCTTGAACACGTACGCGCCCGTGTAGCCGGCGTGCGACTCCTTCGAGAAGCCGAACGGCGTCAGGCCCGGGCCCTTCAGCGACCCGGAGTTCATCGCGTCGACGATCTTCTGCCGCGTCGGATCCGGGCCGGCCGCCTTGAGCGCCTGCCCGAACGTGTAGGCCTGCACCATGCCGAACAGGACGGTGTTGGTGAACGGCTCCTTCGCGATGTACTTGTCGTGGATGCCCTTGAAGTAGGCGACCCACGGGTCCGACGTCTGGGCGACGTCCGGCAGGTAGCCGGTGCCGATCAGGCCGGCCAGCAGCTGCCCGCTGGAGACGCTGGCGCCGCCGCGCTTGGCGAAGTCCTGCAGCAGCCCGGACAGCGTCGCCGGGTCCGCGCCGATGCTGCTGACCACGAACTGCGGGTGGTAGCCGATCTTCGCGGCGGCCAGGATGGCCAGCGCGGTGAACGCCGGGATGCACGCGCAGACGACGACCTCGGCGCCGGCCGCCTTGAGCGCGGACAACTGGGGCGTGACGTCGGTGTTGGCGCTGTCGTAGCCCTGCCGGACGACGGTCTGGTCCTTGACGAACTGGTCGAGGCCGGCCTGCGTGTCACGGCCGACGTCGTCGTTCTGCGTGAAGTAGCCGACCTTCTTGCCGGCGAAGGTGTCCTTCACGTACTTGCCCTGGATCTTGCCTTCCCGGGTGTAGTCCACCTGGTACCCGAAGGTCATCGGCGCCTTCTGCGGGTTGTCCCAGGCGAGCGCGCCCGAGGACACCAGCAGGTCCGGCACGCCTTCGGTGTTCAGGTAGTCGACGACCTTGGAGTGCGTCGGCGTCCCCAGCCCGCCGACGATCGCGAACACCTTGTCCTGCAGGACGAGCTTCTTGACGACCTCGACGGTCTTCGTCGGGTTGTAGCCGTCGTCCTCCACCTTGTAGTCGATCTTGCGCCCGTTGATCCCGCCGCCGTCGTTGATCGCCTGGTACACCGCGCGGGCACCGACGGAGATCTTGCTGTACCCGGGCGCGGCCGGGCCGGTGAGCGGCTGGTGGCTGCCGATGACGACGGCGTCCTTCGTGACACCGACGGCCGAATCGGTGGCCGCCTGCTGACCGCCGCCGTCGCTCTCCCCCGCGCCGCCGCACGCGGTCAGCGCCAGGGCGAGGGCGAAGAAACCCGCGCCGAGCTTAGTGCTTCTCATGGTTCTCCTTCTGGTTCGCGGATCGACGGAGGAGGACGCCAAGCCGGTGGAAGCCACCTTGGATGCCCCGGGGGAAGGCGAGCACGACGACGATGAGGATGACGCCGTACACCGCGAGCGGGAGGTTGTTGGCCACGTCGGTGTTCAGGTGCAGGACGTCGGCGAGGTCCTCGGACCAGGCCTGGAAGTACACGAGCGCGACCGCGCCCCACAGCGCGCCCCACAGCGAGCCGAGCCCGCCCAGCACCACCGCGGCCAGCAGGCTCAGTGACAGCGCGGGCGTGAACGAGCCGGGCGCGGCGGTGCCGAGCAGGAACGCCTGCAGGCCACCGGCGAGGCCGCCGCACACCGCGCTGACCAGGAAGGCGAGGATCTTCGTGCGTCCGACGGCGATCCCGCTCAACGCGGCGGCGACCTCGTCGTCGCGGACCGCGCGGAAGTCCCGGCCGAGCCGGCCGCGGACGATGTTGACCACCAGCACCAGCGCGAGCAGCACGCTGAGCCAGACGATCCAGGTCTGCCACCGCAGTTCCGGGACGCCGACGCCGGCCGGTCTGCTGTGGACGGTGAAGCTCAGCCCGTTGCTGCCGCCGAGGAAGTCGGGGAACTTCCGGGTGAGCGCGGGCAGGCCGACGGCCAGTGCCAGCGTCGCGCCGGCGAGGTACGGGCCGCGCAGCCGGGCCGCCGCCGCGCCGGCCAGCAGCCCGGCCAGGCCGCCGGCGGCCGACGCGAGCAGCAGGTCGGCCCACAGCGGGAACGACGGCACCCGCCGGACCAGCAGCGCCACCGTGTACGCGCCGATGAACATGAAGGCACCGTGCCCCAGCGAAACCTGGCCGGTGAGGCCGGTCAGCAGGGTCAGCCCGGCCACCGCGATCAGGTAGTAGCCGATCGTCGCGATGCGCAGGTTGGTGAACTCGTCGGTGACCAGGGTCAGCAGCACGATCACGGCGAGCGCACCCAGCGCGGCCAGCGCGTGGACGAGCAGCGGCGGCAGCGTGCGGCGCCGCTTCGGCGTTCCCACGCGGGTTTCCGGGACTTCCGTGCGCACGCTCATACCCGCCTCACCTTGGCCCGGCCGAACAACCCGGCGGGCCGCAGCGTCAGCACGACCACCAGGATGACCAGCGCGGCGATCGTCACCATCTCCGGTCCGAAGTAGCCGGACACATAGGACAGTCCGACGCCGAGGACGAACCCGCCGGCGATGGTGCCCAGCGGGTTGTCGAGGCCGCCGAGCACGGCCGCGGTGAGCGCGTAGACGAAGACGCCGTCCAGCACGTTCGGGAAGAGGAACGGCGGCGTGGCGAGCAGCCCGGCCAGCGAGCCGACGGCCGCGGCCAGTCCCCAGCCGGCGGTGAGCATCAGCCCGACCCGCACGCCGAGCGTCCGCGCCACTTCGGGGGCGAACGCGGCCGCGCGCATCCGCAGGCCCAGCGGCGTGTACTTGAACACCACCAGTACCAGCGCGGCGATGGCGACGACGACGAGCACGACGAACAGGTCGTTGGCGGAGAACCGGCCGCGGAAGTCGAAGGCGTACGGGAACGCCAGCGGCTCGTTGGACCAGATCATGCCCGCGACCGCCTGCAGCACCAGCAGCAGGCCGAGCGTGACGATGATCGAGCTGAGCTCGGAGCGGTGCCGCAGCGGCCGGATGAGCAGCCTTTCGGTGGCGACGCCCAGCACGGTCCCGGCGACGATGGCGACGGCGAAGCCGAGCCAGTAGCTGCCCGTCGCCTTCGTCACCGAGTACGCGAGGTAGGTCGAGATCAGGGCGAGGGCGGGCTGCGCGAAGTTCACCACCCGGGTCGCCCGGTAGATGATGACCAGGGCGAGCCCGAGCGCCGCGTACACCGCGCCGGCCGAGATCCCGCCGAGGGTCAGGTCGAAGAAGTCCTGCATGCCGGACCGTTCACCTCCTGGTGGGTGGGTCAGAAGCCTCAGAAACCGAGGTAGGCGTGGCGGAGGCCGTCGTCGGCCAGCAGTTCCGCCGCGGCGTCGACGGCCACGACCCGGCCGAGCGCGAGGACGTACCCGCGGTCGGCGATGGACAGCGCGGAGTGCGCGTTCTGCTCGACGAGCACGACGGTGAGCCCGGTGGTGGCGCGCAGATCGCGCAGGATGCCCATGATCCGGGCGGTGATGAGCGGGGCGAGCCCGAGCGACGGTTCGTCGAGCAGCAGCAGCGACGGACGGCTCATCAGAGCGCGGCCGATGGCGAGCATCTGCCGTTCGCCGCCGGAGAGCGTGGAGGCGGGTTTCGCCGAACGTTCTTCCAGCGCCGGGAAAAGCTCGTACATCTCCCGGCGCGCGGCGGCCCGGTCGGCGCGGTCCCGCCGCCACAGCGCGCCCAGCCGGAGGTTCTCGTCGACGGTCAGCTCGGTGATGACGCCGCCGCCTTCGGGCACGTGCGCGACGCCGCCGCGCGCGATCCGGTCCGGTGCCAGCCCGGTCAGTTCCTTGCCGGCCCAGGTGATCCGCCCCCCGCGGGCGGGCTGCAGGCCGCTGATCGTGCGCAGCAACGTGGTCTTCCCGGCGCCGTTCGCCCCGAGCACGGCGGTGATCCCGCCGCGTTCGACGGTGATGCCGACGCCGTCGAGCGCGCGGACGGCGCCGTAGGCCACGGACAGCTCTTCGATCTCAAGCACCGGGCGCCTCCTCGGCGGGGTCACCGAGGTAGGCCTCGGCCACGCGGGGGTCGGCCTGGATCTCGGCCGGGCTGCCCGCCGCGATCACCTCGCCGAAGTTCAGCACCACCACGCGGTCGCAGACCTCCATGACCAGGTCCATGTGGTGTTCGACGAGCACGACGGCCATGTGCCGCCGCAGCGAGACGATCAACGTCGACAGCTCGGCGAGTTCGGCGGACGACAGCCCGCTCGCGGGTTCGTCGAGCAGCAGCAGGTCGGGTTCGGCCACCAAAGCCCGCGCGAGCGCCACCCGTTTCCGCACGCCGTAGGGCAGCACGCCGGGCAGCCGGCCGGCGAGGTCGGCGATTCCCAGCTCGCCGAGGGTTTCGCGGGCCCGGACGGCCAAGTCGGCTTCGTCGCGCGCCGACCGGCCGGCGCCGGCGAGAGCCGGGAGCACACCGGTCCGGGCGTGGCGGCCCGCGCCGGCCATCACGTTCTCGAGGACCGTCAGCCCGGGGAACAGGCCGAGGCCCTGCAGCGTCCGGACGATCCCGAGCCGCGCGAGGTGTTCGGGGCGGTGCCGGACGAGCGGCCGTCCCCGCCACAGCACGCGGCCCGCCTGGGGCCGGACGAACCCGCAGACGACGTTGAACAGCGTCGTCTTGCCCGCGCCGTTGGGCCCGATGACCCCGACGACGGTGCCGGCGTCGACGCTCAGGTGGACGTCGTGCAGGGCGGTGAGTCCGCCGAACCGCACGGTGAGGCCGTCGACCACGAGCAGGTCTTCGCCGGGCAGTGCCTCACCGAGAAGCGTCATCGATGACTCTCCTATCCCACCATGTGGACCAATCCGTACCGCGCGGTCGGTATGAAGAGGGTGGGCTGCGGCGGCGGTCGTGTCAAGGTGCGAATCGCCGAAACCGGACCGGGCCCGGGTGGTCCGAAAATTTCGAAATCCCGGGCAGCCGCGAGAAGTCCTGGCGGCAACCCTGTGACGCGAAAAGGGGCGGGTGCGCGATGCGCACCCGCCCCCTTCGGCGATCAGGTCGCCGGCTCAGCCACTGCCGGTCTGCGGGGCGATCATCGAGGAGGCGTCGATCTTCGTCTGGACCACGCCCAGCTGCTGCAGCAGGTCCGGTACCCGCTGGATGCGGCGGGCGTCCAAGCTGGACCCGAAGGCGGGCATCACCATCAGGCTGGCGACGTCCTGGTCCACTTTGGCGTTGCGGACGACGAGGGGTTCGATCCGGGCCCGATCGACCGAGGCGCGGGTGGCGTTGAGCATCGCGCGCTGGAACGCCCGCAGCGTCTTCGGGTGATCCTGGACCCACTTGGCGGTGGCGCCGTAGCCGGTGAGGGGGAAGTTCTGGGTACTGCCACTGGCGGCGTCGATGACCGGGTAGGCGCCGGCGGTCCGCGCGGCCTGGGTCAGGAACGGTTCCGGCTGGTAGGCCGCGTCGATCCGGCCCTGCGCGAGCGCGCCGCTCATTTCCGGCAGCGGCATCGGGACCCACTGCACCTTGGCGGGGTCGACGCCGTGGTCGCGCATCACCGACCGGGTCAGCACGTCCGAAGCGGCGTTCTTCGAGCTGATGGCGATCCGCTTGCCCTCGAGGTCGCGCACGGTCTTCACCGGCGAGTTCGGCACGGTGACGACCTCGTTGCTGCGCGGGCTCGCCGACGTGCCGTCGGTCACCAGCTTCACGTCCGCACTGCCACTGCTCTTGGCCAGGAAGAACAGGGTGTAGGTGGACAGCGCGATGTCGTCCTGGCCGCTCGTCATCCGGCTCAGCGTCTCCTGGCCGCTGGTGCCGACGTCGGTCTGCACCTCGAGCCCCTCGGCCTTGAAGTACCCGCCCTCCTGCGCGAGCCACAGCGGCGCGAGGTCGACGGTGGTGAGGATCGCCACCCGGATCGACGGCTTTTCGACGGCACCGGGGGCAGAGGAGCTCTTCAGCTGGCTGCACCCGGTCAGCAGGACGGCGACCAGGGCGAGCACGGCGAGCCGGCGGGTCGAGGCGCGATGAAGCATGCCACTCCTCGGAGAAGATTACGGGATCACGGAATACGGCTCGTTCGGCCGTGATCAGCCGGACTGTAGATGACGATTTCCCGGGTCGCAAATGTGTTGCCGAGAAATACGTCACGTCACGTTCACGCGAAAGAGTGACAAGACGCGGAACGGGTAACCCACTGACAGGGCCGACGGACACGTCGAAAAGAAACCGACGCCGGACTTCCGGTTTTCGTGATCTTGCCACCCCAGGTAGCAGCCACCGCGGCACGGTTCGAGCCGCCGGATCGCGTCGCCGGAGCAACCGTGGCCCCTGGCGGAAGAGTCGGCCGAATCGCGGAGCATCCAGCGCCGCGCCGACCCAGCGGCCGCAAAAACGATTTCCGGTCAATTCTTGGTCAACGCGTCTTGGCTATTCCTGATTCGCGCCACCTCCGACACGGAGCCCATTGAAGTGCCGAGAGACCGGAACGGAGAACCCCTATTCACCGCTCCCGCACTACAGGGCCGAACGGCCGTACCGGCTGCGGGCTGATCGGCTCATCCACGGAAACCACTTGCGGGACAACGAATGGCGGGTCGCCGCCGACGGCGTTCCCCAGGATCGGCCAACCGGGCAGAACGCATTCCTCCGGCTTCGCCGGCCCGCCGCCGCCTGAATTCGTCGAATTCGCGGACCGGCACGGAGAATCAGCTCGCCGCGGTCTCGGCGGGGGTGGTGAACCGGCGCAGGCCGGGCGTCGCCGCGCCGACCAGTGCCACCGCCACGACGCACAGCACCCCGCCGCTGACCAGCGCGAACGTTCCCGACGTCGCTGCCGCGACGAGCCCGCCGCGCACGTTCCCGACGTCCGGGCCGGCCTGGCCGACGATCTGCTCGGCCGCCGCCACCCGGCCGAGCAGGGCGTCCGGGGTCGCCAGCTGGACCAGCGCACCCCGCGAGACCACCGAGACCGTGTCCGCCGCCCCCGCCACGACCAGGCAGGCCAGGCCGAGCCACCGGTCCGGGACCAGGCCGAACCCCGTCAGCGCGACGCCCCAGAGCGCCGAGCCCGCGAGCATCACCCGGCCCGGCCGCGACCGCCGCGTGAACGTCCCCGAGAACACCGACGCCACGACTCCGCCGACCGCCACGGCCGAGAGGAACAGGCCCAGCGTGCGCGGGTCGCCGGCGAAGCGTTCGGCGTTGACCAGCGGGAACAGGCTGATCGGCATGGACAGCACGGTGGCGGCGAGGTCGGTGAGCAGCGCACCCCGCACGACGGGCGTCCGCACGAGGAAGGCCAGCCCGTCGAGCACGCCGTGCAGCCCGGGCCGCGAAGGCTCGCCGCCGGGCCGCATCGCCGGGAGGCCGAAGACGCCGTAGAAGCCCATGCCGAACGTGAGCGCGTCGACGAGGTAGCAGCCGCCGACGCCGAACCACCCGAGGACGAGCCCGCCGAGCGCCGGGCCGAGCAGCATCGCGCCCTGGAAGGCGATCCGGTTCAGCGCGAGCCCGGCGGACAGCTGCTCCGGCGGCAGCAGCCGCGGGATGAAGGTGCGCGCGGCCGGCCCGCCACCCGCGACGAAACACGACTGGACGGCCACCAGCCCCAGCACCGCGACCACCGGCACGTCACCGAGAAACCCCTGCACCGCAAGGAAAATCGAGCAAACGGCCTGCCCGGTCGTGGCGACGAGGGCGAACTTCCGCCGGTCGACCCGATCCACGAGCGAACCGGCGAACAACCCGAACGCGACGATCGGCAGCGCTTGGGCGAGCCCGACGGCACCGGTCCACACGGTGCTCCGGGTCTGTTCCCAGACCTGGAACATCACGGCGACGAGCGTCATCTGGGAGCCGAAGCCGGAGAAGACGCGCCCCACCCAGAGCCGCCGGAACGGCGCCGACACGCGGAGCGGGGTGAGGTCGACTAGGGCGCGGGTCAGGGGCACGGCCGCATCACGGCCGAATCATAACAGCGCTTGTGTACTTTGCGGCGGATCAGTGCAGGGCGTCGGACACCGGGTCTGTCGTCATGGTTTCCACGCCGGTCATCCCGGGCGGCCGGCCGGCTACGCCCCGGCCAGCTTCGGCGCCGACGCCGGCCCCTGCCCCGCCATGGCGGAGATCAGGTGGGCGGACCGCAGGACAGCGTCGCGCAGCAGGGCGGCGCTGTCCTGCGCCCGCGCCGGCGTCAGCACGAACCCGGCGCTCGTGTGCTCCCCCCAGCCGGTCATCACGTGCGGCTCGCCGAAGCCGCGGATCGGGCACGGCAGCGGCGGCGCCACCGGCAGGTGCGCGTCGCTGGCCAGCAGGCTGACGTCGGCGCGCCCCGCCTGCTCCGGCACCGCCCGCGCGGCCCGGGACGGCGGCGCCTGGTGCGCCACGACGAGTGCCCGCGAGACCCCCAGTCCCGCGGCCACCCGGCGCTGGGCCAGCCGGTAGGCGACCAGGGCGCCGAGCCCCGCGCCGAACAGCACGTGCGGGCTCTCGAGCGCCCCGGCCAGTTCCCCGGCCAAGGCCTCGACCAGCAGCCACATGTCCCGGTAGGGGTGCTCGTCCCGGCGCTCGCCCCGGCCCGGCAGCTCCACGACCTGCACCGCGATCCGCGGATCGCGCCAGGCCCGGTAGCGGCCGGCGGCTTCCCCGGCGTCCGGGAAGCAGACGAACAACAGACGCTGCACGTCGTCTCGGTCCACCCGTGGCCTCCCTCGTTTCCTGCCCGCAGTTAGGGTTGACCACGGCACTTCCGTTTCGCTTCGGTCCGTCTTCCGGGGGGCATCTCGTGCGCTACCGCCTGCTCGGACCGGTCACGGTCCTCGGCGACACGGGCCCGGTCCGCCCCGGCGGCCAGAAACAGACGTCCGTGCTGGCCGCGCTGCTGCTGAACCCCAACCGGGTGGTCACCGAGGACCGCCTCATCGACCTGACCTGGGGCGAAAACGCGCCGCCGAGCGTCCGCGGCCGGCTCCAGGTGCACATCTCGGAACTGCGGAAGCTGCTCGGCCGCGACGTCATCGTGCGGCGCGCACCCGGTTACCTCATCGAAGTCGCACCCGGCGACCGCGATCTCGACGTCTTCGACGAAGAGGTCGCCAAGGCCAGGGCGACCTCCGGCGCGGACGCCGTCACGCACCTGCGGGCGGCGCTGGCGCTGTGGGAGGGCACCCCGCTCGGCGGGGTCAGCGAGGCACTGGCGGAGTACGAAGGCCCGGCGCTGGCCGAACGCCGGCTCGTCGCGCTGGAGGAGCTGTACGAGCAGGAACTCGCCGCCGGACGGCACGGCGAGGTGGTCGGGGAACTGCGGCGGCTCGTCGACGAACACCCGTTCCGCGAGCGCCTGCGGGCCGCGCTGATGCTCGCGCTGCACCGCTGCGGCCGTACCCCGGAGGCCCTGGAAACGTACACACGGGCGCACGAACTGCTGGTCGACGAACTGGGCATCGAGCCCGGCCAGGCCCTGCAGGACCTGCGGATGCGGATCCTGCGCGGCGAGGGCGAACCCGTCCCGCCCGCCGTCCCGGTCACCCCGCGGCCCGCCGAGCTGCCGCTGGACGTCCGCGGGTTCGCCGGCCGGGCCGCGGAGCTGGCCGCGCTCGACGAACCGGGGGACGTCTGGGTGATCACCGGCACCGCCGGCGTCGGCAAGACGGCGCTGGCCGTGCACTGGGCCCACACCGCCCGGACGCGCTACCCCGACGGCCAGCTGTACGTGAACCTGCGCGGTTTCGACGCCGACGACGAGCCGCTCACCCCCGCGGCCGCACTCGCGCAACTACTCCGGACCCTCGGCGTCGACCTGCGGGACGTGCCGCCGGGCCTCGACGACCAGAGCAAGCTCTACCGGTCGCTGCTGGCCGACCGGCAGGCCCTGGTGGTGCTGGACAACGCCCGCGACACCGCCCAGGTGCTGCCGCTGCTGCCGTCGTCGGGGCGGGTGCTGGTGACCAGCCGCCACCGGCTCGACGAGCTGGTCGCCCGCGTCGGCGCGCGGTCGCTGGGCCTGGCGCAGCTGCGCGAGGCCGACTCCCGGGCGCTGCTGACCGCCCTGCTCGGCGACCGGACCGCCGCCGAGCCGGAAGCGGCCGCCGAGCTGGCCCGGCTGTGCGGCCACCACCCGCTGGCCCTGCGGATCGCCGCGGCGAACACCGGCGTCGCCAGCATCGGCGAGCTGGTCGACGAGCTGCGCGGCGATCCCCTCGCCCACCTCGGCTTCGACGGAGCGGGCGAGAGCGCCGTCGCCAAGGCGTTTTCGGTGTCCTACCAGGCGCTGCCGCCGGGGCTGCGGCAGGCGTTCCGGCTGCTCGCGCTGGTGCCGGGGGCCGATTTCACGGCGATCGCCGCGGCGGCCCTGCTGGAGGTGCCGGTCGAGGAGGCGACCCGGCGGCTGCGCGGGCTGATCGCGGCGAACCTCCTGGAGGCGCACGCACCCCGCCGCTACCGGTTCCACGACCTCGCCCGCCGCTACGCCGAGCAGTGCGTCCGCGCCGAGGAGGACGAGCCCGCGCGCGACCGGGCGTGGGAGCGGCTGTTCACCGGCTACTGCGCGGCCGCGGACGCCGCCGTCGCCCTGCTCGGCGCCCGGATCGTGGCCCTCCCCCGCGAGGACGCGCCCTCGGCGCCGAGCCCGGTGGTCTTCGCCGGCGCCGCGGAAGCCGTGGCCTGGCTGGACGTCGAAGTGCCGAACCTCTCGGCGGCGCTGCGACAGGCGGCGACGCGCGGGCCGTACCCGGGCGCCTGGTACCTCGCCGACGCGTTGCGGCGGTTCTTCCACGACCACGGCCGCCGGGCGGAGTGGCTCGAGCTGGCCCCGATCGTGCTGCGTGCGGCGCAGGACCACGGCGCCCAGCCCGCCGAAGCGCTGGTCCAGCTGTCCATCGGCGGGGCGTACTTCCGCGAGGGCCAGCACGAAGCGGGCATCCGGCACTCGGAGAAGGCGGTGCTGGCCAGCCGCGCGTGCGGCTGGCGGCAGTGCGAGGCCACGGCGGTGGCGAACCTCGGCGCGATGCTGGAGTGGACGGGGCGGCTCTCGGAGGCCGTCGAGCACAGCCGGCGCGCGATCCAGCTGTTCCGCGAGCTGGCCAACCGGTCGGGCGAAGCACTGGCGCTGAACTCGCTGAGCTGCCACTACCGGCAGCTGGGCCGCCTGGAGCAGGCGGAGGACTGCTTGGTCGAGGCAATCGCGCTGGCGCGCAAGGAGGACCTGGCGTTCTGGGAGGCGGCCAACCTCGCCGACCTCGGCTGGGTGCTCATGGCCACCGGGCGGCTGGCGGAGTCCGGAGAGACCCTCGACCAGGCGTTGCAGGCGTTCCGCGACCTGGGGTCCAGCTTCGGCGAGGCCACGGCCCTGAACGTGCTGAGCGCCCTCCAGATGGCCCGCGGCGACCACTCCGCGGCCGTGACGACGGCGGAGGCGGCCTTGGCGTGCGTCCGCCGCGACGGCGACCGCCAGGTGGAGGCGGCGGCTCTGATCGCGCTGGGCCGGGCGGAGGAGAGCCGGGGCGATCTCCGCGCGGCGGAGCGGGTCCTGCGCGAGGCCCGTTCGCTGACGGCGGAGTCGGGCCTGCGAGGCCAGCTGGCCGAGGCGGCAGCCACGCTGGCGAGGGTCCTGGCGGCCGACGGGCGCGCGGGCGAGGCGGGCGAACACGCCCGGACGGCACTGGACGCGGCCCGGGCGGGCGGGTTCCGGGTGGTGGAGGCGGAGGCATTGCTGGGACTGGCGGCGGTCCAGGCCGCAGCGGGCCGATCGACGCTGGCGGCCGGGACGGCTCGTGAGTCCCGAGCGCTTTACCGCGCGGTGGGGCACGTGACGGGAGAGGCACTGGCCGCGGAGTTCCTCGACCGGCTCGGGGACCGGGCCACCGGCTGAGCCGCGCCGGGTGTTACCCCGGCGGGCGTCGCGCGACATACTGAGGGCATGCCCCGTCCGAAACACGTCGCCGCGAGCGATCTGCGCCTTCCGGACGCGCTGCAGCCGGGGCGGCCCAAGGGCGATCAGCTGCGCGAAATCCTGGAAAGCGTCGCCACGGAGGCCGGGCCGGGGCGGCTGATGCCGTCCGAACGGTTTCTCGCCGAGCACTTCCAGGTCGCCCGCGGCACCGTGCGGCAGGAAGTCAACCGCCTCGTCGCGGACGGCGTCCTGTACCGCCAGCACGGCACCGCGACCTTCACCGCCGAACGGCAGGCCGCGCACATCGACATGCTCACCTCGTTCACCGAGGACATGCAGGCCCGCGGCGTCGTGCCGAAGACGAAGGTGCTGCACGCCGAAGTCGAAAGCGCGGGCCCGCGCATCGCGGGACGGCTGAACGTGCCGCCGGGCGCGCGGGTGTTCCGGCTGGAACGCCTCCGCTACGTCGAAGACGAGCCGTTCGCGGTCGAGCGCACCAACCTGTCCGTCGACCGCTTCCCGGACATCGAGCTGTTCGACTGGGAGACCCAGTCCCTGCACCGCACGATCGAGGAACGCTGGGGCGTGCGCCCGGAGTGGAACGACACGGCGATCTCCGCGGTCCTGCCGAACAGCCACGACGCCGCCCTGCTCGGCATCGAGGCCACCCAGCCGTGCCTGATCATCGAAGGCACGCTGCACGACCAGAGCGGCGGCGTCATCGAGGCGGGCCGGTCGCTGTACCGGGCCGACCGCTACACGGTCTTCACCCAGGCCCGGCGCAGCCCGTCCTCCTGAAAAAGGCAACCCCCGGGTTCCCCGCTCAGGACAACGGTTCTCCTCCGGCGCAGCAGTCGGCCTGGTGCGCCCGCAGCACCTTCAGGCAGTGCTCCACCAGCTCGTCCGCGGCCTCCGGGCCGAACAGCGTCACGTACGACTCGTAGATGCCGTCGCGGTGGCCGTCCGCGTCCGGCAGGTACCCCAGGTACCCGTCCGTGTAGCCGATCACCCGGGTGTGGCGGAACGGGCTGCCGCGGCGGATGCGCAGGCCCAGGGACGCGAACAGCTCGAACGGGGTGTGCAGCCAGGCGATCTCCCCCAGCGACACCACGCTGACCGGCACCTCCGCGCAGCCTGTCGGCCGGCCGCCCGCCGCCATCGTCGCCAGCATCGCGCAGCCCTCGTAGCGGGTCTGGGCGATGCGGACCGCCGGGTGGTCCTCGCCGTGGTGGGCCAGCTCGCGCTGCCACTGCTCCTCCGCCACCTGCCGCAGCTCCAAGCTGGCCTCGAGGGTCGGGATGTCGCGGTAGGGCAGGTGCAGCGTCGACCGCGTCAGCCGCACCGGGCCGGCCGTCGCGGGCGGGGGCGACACCGCCGCCAGCGTGCGCGCGATCGACGTCGCCAGGTGGCCGCCGAGCGTGCGGACCTCGTCGTGGCCGCGGCCACGGCGGACGAACCGGGAGCTGGCGTCGCCCGCCGCGCCCTGCAGGAACGCCGCGACCGGCTGCCCGGCCAGCGTGGCCAGCTCGCGGCGGGTCGCGCCCGGCCAGTCCGCCGACCAGGCGAGGTTGTCGGGGCCGAGCACGGTGGGGTGGCTGGCGTAGTCGAACAGCAGCGCGGCCGGCGTGCCGTCGTCGCGGCGCAGCTCGAGCACGCCGAACGACGTGTCGTGCGGCCCGTCGGGCCGGTAGCGGTTGCCGCCGACGGCTTCGGTCGAACCCGCGTGCCAGCAGGCTCGGACCCGGCCGCGGCCGGCGCGCAGCCGCAGCGCCGCACCGGTGACCTTCTCCGCCATGCCGCCGACCAGCCCGGCGTCGCGCCGACCCGGCAGGCCGGGGTGCAACGGGCCGGTCCAGCCCTCGGGCCCGGAATGCGTGTGCGACGCGCAGACGAGCACCCGGTCCGGGTCGATGCCCACCGCCGCGGCGACCGCGTCGGCCAGGGTGCGGGTCAGCCCGGCGTCGACCGCGAGGGCGTCCAGCGCCACCCACACCACGCCGGGGTCGTCCTCGGTGGACAGCCAGATCAGTGACGCCTCGAGGTCGTCGTGCGTGCCGGTCGCGACCCCGTGCCGGGCCAGGTAGCCGCCGAGCGGGTGACCGGGCCCCGGCGTGATCCGGACGTCTTGCGCGGCGAGCAGGAGCGCGGCGGTCACCAGGTCGATTCCAGGACGTCGACGACGCCGTCGCGGCCGGCGGCGCGGGCCACCCCGGCGAGCGCGGTGACGTCGTCGGTCGTGTGCAGCAGGACTTCCAGCAGCATCGGCAGGTTGAGCCCCGAGACCAGCTGCAGGCGCGGGTGCCCGGCCGCGAGCGTGCGGACGGCGTTGAACGGCGAGCCGCCGTGCAGGTCGGCGAGCACCAGCACACCCTCGGCGTCACCGGCCAGCGCGAGCACGCGGGCGCCGAACTCCTCCGGGCTGTCGCGCGGGCTCAGCTCGCAGACCTTCAGCCGCGTCTGCGGGCCGAGGATCATCTCGGCGGCCTCCCCGACTCCGGAGGGCAGCCGGCCGTGGCCGGCGAGGATGATCGGGACGGTCATGGCGGACTCCTAACCTTTCGCCGGGGCCGATGGCGCGAACCAGCCGAGCCACCCCAGGACGACCCCCGCGACGACGACGATGCCGATGACCCAGACCGGCCGCAGCCGCGCCTTGACCGTCAGCAGGTACACCCCGGCGGTCACGAGCACCGGGAGCAGGAACGGGAGCAGCTCGTCGAGCCGGTCCTGGATCGCCACCGACTGCGTCACCGGCTGCCCCTGGACCGTGGTGGTCTGCCGGTAGGTCAGCGTGGTGACGACCTTGACGATCGACGGGATGAACCCGCCGAGGACGACGAACCCGAGCACGGTCGCCCCCTGGGCGACGCGCGCGAGCGCACCGGCGGCGAGGTGCCCGGCCAGCCGCTTGCCCTCGCGGTAGGCGAACCCGAACTGCCAGCGCCGCACCAGCGCGTACGGCACGAGCACCATGACGGCGGCGAAGGCGGGGCCGAGCCAGTTGCCCTGCAGCGCCCACGACGCGCCCATGGTGAAGACGATGCTGTTGTACAGCGCGAAGACGACGGTGTCGCCGATGCCGGCCATCGGCCCCATCAGCGCGACCTTCGTGCTCGCCGCCGACTTCGGCGTCCCCGCCTCCTCCAGTGCGACGCTGGAGCCGAGGATCAACGGGCCGCCGACGAGCACCGAGGTGTTGAAGAACTGCAGGTGCCGCTGCAGGCCGGCGACGTAGTCGGCCTTCTCCGGGTACAGCCGGCGCAGCACCGGCTCCATCGAGTACGCGAACCCGAGCGCCTGCATCCGTTCGTAGTTCCAGGAGATCTGGCTCGACCAGAAGTACCGGCGGAACACCCGCCGCAGGTCCTGTTTCGTCAGCCTTGGATCCACTGTGGACTCCGCGGGGGCCGCTTCCTCGGCCGGTTCGGGGACGGCGAGCGCCGGCTCGTCGCGTTTCAGCGTCACGAACAGCATCGCGACCGCGACGCCGATCAGCGCGATCCCCAGCACCGGCAGGTGCAGGTAGGCGAACCCGACGAACCCGATGAGCAGCAGGTACCAGTACCGCGACAGCTCCATCATGCCGAGCAGCAGCGCGAAGCCGACCGCCGGCAGCAGCGACCCGGCCAGCGTCATGCCCTGCACGAAACCGGCGGGGATGCTCGCCGTGATGTCCTTGACCAGCCCGCCGGACGCGGCGAGCGCGGCGAGGAACGTCGGGACGGCGCGCACGGCCACCCACGGGATCAGGCTGACCCAGTGGATCATCGCCAGGCCGCGGGCGTTGCCGTCGGCGGCGTAGCCGTCGGCCCGGTGCACCAGGCCGGTGGTGACCATCTTGCCGACCGGGTCCAGCGCCGAGAGCAGGATCGCGGCCGGCAGCCCGACGCCGATGCCGATCGCGGCCTGCGCGGCCGGAGCGCCGGCGGCACCCGCGGCGAGCGCGGTGCCGACGATCGCGCCGGTCTGGTAGTCCGGGATGGTGGCGCCGCCGTAGGTGTAGACACCCAGCGCCGCGAGCTCCAGCGTCGCGCCGATCAGCAGGCCGAGCAGCGGGTGGCCGGTGATCAGCCCGGCCACCGAGCCGGCGATGAGCGGGCGCTGGGCGTAGATGAGGAACGGGCCGAGCCCGTCGTAGGTGCAGTAGATCGCCCACAGGGTCAGGGCCAACGCGACGAGCATGCTGGAGCTAAAGCCCTTTCCGGTCGAGCAGCGAGATGAAGTCGGCGGGCTTGTCCTGCGGCAGCAGTTGCGTGACCAGCGGGACGCCCGCGGCGGCGAGCTTGCGGTAGGCGTCGGCCTCGTCCGCGGTGACCGCGATCGAGCGGGTGACCATGGTGTAGGGATCACCCGGCCGGGGGGCGACGTTGCCGACGTTGACGACCTCGGGCCGCAGCCCGCCCTCGACGAGGCGGAAGACGTCCCCGGGGTGCTTGACGATGATCATGACGTCCGCGCCGGCTTCGGTGGCCAGCGTGGCCTCGACCGACAGCACCTCCGTGGGCAGTCCCCGCGCGGCCTGCGGGAGCAGCATCCGCTGGAGGTCGTCGGCGGCGACGTCGTCGTTGCAGACGACCAGCCGGCGCACGCCGAGGCGGCGGGTCCACGCGACGGTGACCTGACCGTGGATCAGCCGGTTGTCGATCCGGAGATGTGCCCCCGTCATGTTTCTCCTCCCGGACGGCAGGAGACATACTGGTTCGTACCAGTATCTGTGTCAACACTGCCGGTGACCGGCCTTCGCGCGGCCGACGGAAGGACCCCTCAGACCTTCCGTCGGCCCACGAGCGCGAAGTCCCCCTGGTTTTTCTCCCGGACCCTCCCATAAAGGTATATACCAGTATGGACGGTTGTGATCGACTGTCAAGACCTTGCACCTCGGAGAATCCGAAAAATTCTCGACCGGTCAGCCGACAGAAATTGCCGGAAACATTCCGGGAGAATCCGCGCAACCTGGCCCGGTCACCGTCGTTAACCGCATCGTCCGTCCAGGGGAGGAAAGCATGCCGGCCGTCAGATCGAACATCGTCCCGCTCCGGCACGCGCGGCCGGGAGTGGTGGCGTACGTGAAGAGCCCGGCCGAATGGTTCGTCGCGAACAGCGGCTGGATCCAGGGCACCGAGGGCGTCGCGCTGATCGACACCTGCGGCACCGAGCAGGCGACCCTGGAACTGCTGCGCGACGTCCGCAAGTACGCCGGCGACCAGGAGCTCACGGTCGTCATCACGCACGCGCACGGCGAACACCACAACGGACTCGGCGTCGCCCTGCGTGACGGCGGTACCGCGCTGGCCGCCCCCGGCAGCCTGGAACTGGTCAAGGCCGGGCCGCAGACCTACGGCAACGTCTTCACCTACACGCAGTGGGGCGTGCTCGAGCCGCCGGAGCCGGCAGCCGTGCGGCCGGTGACCGGCTGGCACGAGCTGGACCTGGGCGGCGCGACCGTCGACGTCGTGGCCGTGCCGGGCGTCGCGCACACGCCGGGCGACCTGGTGGTGCACGAGCCGCGTTCGGGCACGCTGTTCACCGGCGACCTGGTGGGCATCGGCGACACCCCGATGGCGGTGCACGGCTCGATCCCCGGCTGGCTCGACGCGCTCGACTGGCTGCAGGACACGTTCCGCCCGCGCACCCTGGTGCCCGGCCACGGCCCGGTGGCGAACCCCGGCCAGACGGCCGTCCACGGCATGCGCGTCTACCTGGAGTGGCTGCTGGAGGCGACCGCGCGCCAGGCCGACTTCGGGAAGCTGGCGAAGCAGGCGTCCATGCGGTGGCCGTCGTGGCGCAACCCGGAGCGGCACATCGGGAACCTGATGCGGGCCTACGCCGACCAGCACGGCCGCAAGCTCGACGTCGACCTGGCGATCGACGCCGTGCTGGCCGCGGCGGGCGGCCGCATCGACCTGGACCTGCTGCTGGGCAGCGAGCCGGTCCGGCAGATCTCCTAGGAGCCCGAGCCGCCCAGGCTCTCCAGCAGCGTCCGCAGCGTCGCGGCCAGCTCTTCGCGCTCGCCGGTGTCCAACGCGGCCAGGATCCGGTGCTCGGTCTCGACGTGCTCGGGCAGCGCGCGGTCGATCAGCTCGCCGCCGGCTTCGGTCAGCCGCACGCGCACCCCCCGGCCGTCCGCCTCGTTGGGCGTGCGCTCCACCAGGCCCCGCGCCTCCATCTTGTCCAAGCGCTGGGTGATCGCCCCGGACGTCACCATCGCCGACCGCATCAGCTCCGTCGGGGTCAGCCGGTAGGGCGGCCCGCTGCGGCGCAGCGTCGCGAGGACGTCGAAGGTCGCGCGGTCCAGGCCGTGGCGGGCGAACGTGCGGCGCAGCTCCGCGTCGACCAGTGCGCTCAGCCGAGACAGCCGGCCGATCACCGCCATCGGGGAAACGTCGAGGTCGGGGCGCTCGGCGTGCCACTGCGCCAGAACCCGGTCCACGTGGTCGGCCATGGGCACAGCGTAACCGATGTCTTAGCTTTAAGTGAAAGGGTAGCGAGTTACCTTAGCGCTGAGGTAATCTGGCTTAGTGCTAAACAAACAGGTCCTCGTCACCGCACTGGCCCCGGCCATCTGGGGCACCACCTACCTCGTCACCACCGAGTTCCTGCCGCCCGACCGGCCGCTGCTCGCCGCCGTCATCCGGGCGCTGCCCGCCGGGCTGCTGCTGGTCGCGCTCACCCGCCGCCTGCCGAAGGGCGACTGGTGGTGGCGCTCGCTGGTGCTCGGGACGCTGAACATCGGCGCGTTCCTCGCCCTGCTGTTCATCGCCGCCTACCGGCTGCCCGGCGGGGTCGCCGCCACCCTCGGCGCCCTGCAACCGCTCCTGGTCGCCGGCCTGTCGACCGGCCTGCTCGGCGAACGCCTGACCCGGCGCACCGTGCTCGCGGGTCTCGCCGGGGTCGCCGGCGTCAGCCTGCTGGTCCTGCAGGCCGGCGCGCGCCTCGACGCGATCGGCGTCGCCGCCGCGGCCGGCGGGGCGGTCGTGATGGCCACCGGTGTCGTGCTGAGCAAGCGCTGGACGTCCCCCGCGCCCCTGCTGGCGACCACCGGCTGGCAGCTCGTCGCGGGCGGCCTGGTGCTCGTCCCGGTCGCGCTGGCCGTCGAAGGCGCTCCGCCCGCGTCGCTGTCCGGCGCGAACCTGGCCGGCTACGCCTACCTCGCGCTGATCGGGGCCGCGTTCGCGTACGCCCTGTGGTTCCGGGGGATCCGCGCACTGTCCGCGACCCACGTGACGTTCCTCGGGCTGCTGAGCCCGGTCGTCGCCACCCTGCTCGGCTGGCTCGTGCTCGGCCAGCGGCTGACGGCGTGGCAGCTGCTGGGCGCCGCGATCGTGCTGGCCGCCGTCGTGGCCGCGCAGCGGCGGCCGCTGCTCCGGACGGGGGCTGATAACCATCAGCCTTTGACAACCGCTCACCGGGCCACCGACGCTGAAATGGTCTGAACAACTTGCGATCATCGGCCTCGACGAGGAGGCGCCCGTGCGCACGAAGACGTCCGTCCGGCAACGGCTTGTGGTGCTGGCCGCGGCACTCGCGATGGCCACCGCGACCGCCCCCGCCGCCGAGGCGGTGCCGGCCACGATCCCCTTGAAGATCACCAACAACTCCGGGCGCGGCGACCCGGTCTACCTCTACGACCTCGGCACGAACCTGGCCACCGGCCAGCAGGGCTGGGCCGACGCGAACGGCACGTTCCACGCCTGGCCCGGCGGCGCGGTGCCGCCGATCCCGGCGCCTGACGCGGCCATCCCCGGCCCCGCGAACGGCCAGTCGATCACCATCCGGATCCCGAAGTTCTCCGGCCGGATCTACTTCTCCTACGGGCAGAAGCTGGTCTTCAAGCTCGCCACCGGCGGCTTGGTGCAGCCGGCGATCCAGAACCCGTCCGACCCGAACGTCAACATCCTCTTCAACTGGTCGGAGTACACGCTCAACGACGGCGGCCTCTGGATCAACAGCACCCAGGTGGACATGTTCTCCGCGCCGTACGCGGTCGGCGTGCAGCCCGTGGGCGGCACCACGAGGAGCACCGGGCACCTGAAACCGGGCGGCTACCACGGTTTCTACACCGCGCTGCGCGGCCAGCCGGGCGGCTGGGCCAACCTGATCCGGACCCGCTCCGACGGCACGGTCCTGCGCGCGCTGGCCCCGAGCCACGGCATCGAAGCGGGCGCGCTGCCCGCGACCGTGCTGCAGGACTACATCAACCGCGTCTGGACGAAGTACAGCTCGTCGACGCTGACCGTGACACCGGTGGCGGACCAGCCGAACGTGAAGTACTACGGCCGCGTTTCCGGCGGCACCATGAACTTCACGAACACGTCCGGGGGGTTCGTGACGGCGTTCCAGAAACCGGATTCCGACAGCGTCTTCGGCTGCTACAAGAACCTCGACGCGCCGAACGACGTCCGCGGCCGGATCTCGCGCACGCTCTGCGCGGGCTTCAACCGCTCGACGCTGCTGACCAACGCCAACCAGCCGGACACGAGCCCGGCGGGCTTCTACCAGGACGCCGTCACCAACCACTACGCGCGCAAGATCCACGCGCAGATGGCCGACGGCAAGGCGTACGCCTTCGCGTTCGACGACGTCGGCCACCACGAATCCCTGGTCAACGACGGCAACCCGGCGACGGCCTACCTGACGCTGGATCCGTTCGACTAGAGCCTGGCGAACAGCGGTGCCACCGGCGTGTCCCCGAGCAAATCGCACGGGGGTGCGCCGGTGCTCGCCGGCACCGGCTGCGCCCGGCCCTTCACCTCCACCACCGGCTGCCCGCAGGCGACCAGTTCCACCACCAGCACCGGCACAACGAGCAACACCCGAATGCGCATGACCGGCTCACCCCGATCCGTCTCCACCGCTCCCACCACGCACACGGGGGCCGCCACGAAGCCGGTTCAGGTATTTCCGGTGCTCTCACCGGATCGGATGAGCGGGAGGAAGACGCGAAGGAGTCCCCCGATGGCGTACGGGTCCGAAGGGCTGCTGTTGGCTAGGCTGAGCGGGTCAAGCGGAGGTGAAGTGGACACCACGACCCTGCTCGAGGCGGCCGCGCGCGGCGACCAGGCGGCGTGGGACGCCCTGGTCGACCGGTTCGCCAGCCTGCTCTGGTCGATCGCCCGCGCCCACCGGCTCTCCGACGCCGACGCGGCCGACGTCGTCCAGACGACCTGGCTGAAGCTCGTCGAAAACCTCGGCCGGATCAAGGAACCGGAGCGGCTGCCCGGCTGGCTGGCCACCACCACCCGGCACGAGTGCCTGCGCCAGCTCCGCCGCACCGACCGGGAGCGCCCGGCCGACGAGCAGGTCTGGCAGAGCGAACCGGCGTCCGGCCCGGCCGTCGACGCGGCCCTGCTGCTGGGCGAGCGCGACGCCGCGCTCTGGCGCGCGCTCGACAAGCTGTCCGACCAGTGCCGTCGGCTGCTGCGCGTGCTCATGGCGACGCCACCGCCGTCGTACGCGGAGGTCGCGGACGCCCTCGACATGCCGGTCGGCAGCATCGGCCCGACCCGGCAGCGCTGCCTGGGCCGGCTGCGCGAACGGGCCGGCCAGGCCGGGCTCGGAACGGAGGACCGGACATGACCACCGACGACGAGCTCATGGACCTCCTGCGCGCGGCCGCGGCGGAGGCGGACCCGGTGCCGGACCTCGTGCTGCGCCAGGCCCGCGCGGCGCTGACCACCCGGGACCTGGACGCCGAGCTGGCGGACCTGGCCTTCGACTCGGACCTGGCGGAAGCCGGCGCGGTCCGCGCGGCGGGCGACGACGTCCGGCTGCTGTCGTTCGAGTCGCCGCGCGTGTCGGTGGAGCTGCAGGTGGAATACGCGGGCGGCCGGGTTTCGCTGCGCGGCCTGATCACCGGCGCGACGGGCGACGCGGTGATCGAGGTGGCGGGCGAGCGGCGCACGAGCCCGATCGGCGCGGAGGGCTGGTTCACGGCGACGGGGCTCCAACGCGGAGCGACCCGGGTGACGGTGACCGCCGCGGACGGCACGGCGGTCACCACCGGCTGGGCGAGCCTCTAACCCACGCCGGGTTCGATCAGCCGGCCCTGCACGTACGGGACACGCTGAGCACCGTTCACGTCCCAAAGCTGCACCACGGGCGAATCTTCGCGGCCGGCCTCCGGCAGGCGGACCACCAGATCGGCGGCCGCCCGCGCCGAGACGTCCTCGGCCATCCTCGCCGCGATCCTCCCCGTGACGATCGCCGCCGAGAACGAGGTTCCGCTCCAGGCGGCAAAACCGTTGTACTGCGGCAATGCGCCGGCAGGCTGGGTCGGGTACCCGGGCCGGAAGTACGGGCCGAGCACGTCGACACCGTCGGCGTAGACCGAAACCCAGGGACCGTAGTTGCTGAAGTCGGCCACCCGCGGCCTGGCCGGATCCTTCGTCGGGTCGGCCGCGCCCACCGCGATCACCCGGGCGTGGGAGTCGCGGGGCCTGCCGGGGGTGTCCTCGAGCATGATCGCGGCCGGGTAGACCCGGCGCCGGCTGGACCGGTTCCCGGCGGACGCGACCACGACCGCGTCCGCGGGCAACCTGCGCAGGGCCGCCTCGATGGCCTTCGGCGGTTCGTCCTCCCAGGTCGCGCCGGAGAAGGACAGGTTGATCAGGGTGATGCCCTCTTCGCGCAGTTCGTCGATGGCGTTGGCGACCGCCAGGTCTTCGGCCGCACCGTCCGACTTGTCGACCACGCCCTTCATGCGGACGCGGACCTTGGGCGGCACCTGCTTCAGCACCACCCCGGCGACGAACGTCCCGTGCGCGGCCGTGCCGATCGGATTCCCGTCTTCGTCGCGTTCCGGGCGGACGGTGTCCTCCTGGTCGTACACCACCCGGTGGCCGAGGTACGAGTGCGGCTCGCCCTGGTACAGCAGGATGCCGGTGTCGATCACCCCGACTGTCGGGTCCGCATCGGATTCGGGCAACGGAGCCAGTTCGCTGGTGGTCGGCTTCGGGCGCAGGCCGGGTTCCGCCCAGATGATGCGGTCCAGCCCGAAGAGGTGGTTCGGGCTCGCGGCGCGGCCGCGCAGGGCGGCGAGCACCTCCGGGACCGGGCGGGTGCCGGTGAAGCGGCACAGCGGGCCGGCGCCCCCGTCCGGGTGATAGCCGAACCCTGCCAGTTCGGCGTGGATCGCGGCAGAATCGTCGGCATGGACCAGCAGCTCGCCGGCTCGATGGCGATATCGGGTCATGTGTCCCCCTCCGGGACCGGTCATGAGTGAACGGGTCGGTAACCCGATCCGCGAACCCCTCCCATCGATACACACCGGCCGGAGCGGGCACAAGCGGCGATGACCGGGGCACTGGCCAAGGCCGTCGCCGCGGCGGACCTGGCGTTCACCGCGCCGGTCCGGGCGCGGGCACTGGCCGGGGCGGCGCTCGCGGAAGCGGACGGCCACGCCGAGACCGCCGCGGTCGCCGAGCACGCCCTCGGCCTCGCCGGGGTGGCCACCGGCCGCCTCACCGACGCCGAGACCCGGCTGCGAGCAGCCGTCCGGCTGGCCGACGGCGCCGGCCTCCGCGAGCGGGCCGCCCAGACGCGCGGGGTGCTCGGGTACGTGCTGACGCTGACCGGGCGCACGGCCGAAGCCCTGCGCGAGCTGGACCGCGCGATGCCGGAGCTGACCGGGACGGCGGCGGCGCGGCTGCGCATGCAGCGGGCCGTCGTGCTCACCGAAATCAGCCGGTTCGGTGCCGCCGCCGCGGAGTTCGCGGCCGCGCTCGAGACGCTGCGGGCGGCGGGCGGGGACGCCCTGATCGAGGCCACCGTCCGCACGAACCGCAGCATCGTGCTGGCCCGGCTCGGCGACTGGCGGGGTGCCGAGGAGGACCTGCGCCGGGCCGAGCACGGCTTCACCGCGACCGGCCACCTCGGCCGGACGGCGATGGTGTGGCAGAACCGCGGGCTCGCCGCCACCGTCCGCGGCGACGTCCCGGCCGCGCTCGCCGCGTACGACGAAGCCGCGTCACGCTACGAAGAAGCCGGAACCGACCAGGGCCTGCTGCCGATCGAACGCGCCGAAACGCTGCTCTCCGTCCGCCTGATCGCCGAAGCGCGCGAAGCCGCCACGGCTGCCGTCGCCGACTACCGACGCCGGCGCAACGCCGTCGACCTCGTCCAGGCGCGGCTGCTGCTGGCGAAGGTCGCGCTGCTGGACGACGACCCGGAAACGGCGTTGCGTGAAGCCACGCTGGCGCGGCGGTCCGCGGCCCGCCAGCACCGGCCGGGCTGGGCCGCGCTCGGCGGTTACCTGGCGCTGCGGGCCCGGCGCGACAGCGGGCACCGGACGACGGCGATGCTCCGGTCCGGACAGCGCACGGTGGCGGCGCTGGCCGACGCGGGCTGGGTGGTCCCGGCCCTGGACGCGCGGCTGATCGTCGCGTCGCTGGCGCTGGCGCTGGGCCGTCCGGCCGTCGCGGAGGCCGAGTTGACGGTCGTCGGCCGGGCCGGGCGCGACGGCCCGGCCGAGCTGCGGGCCCGTGCCTGGCACGCGACGGCGTTGCTGCGGCTGGTCCGCGGCGACCGCCGGGGCGCGGACGCGGCGGTGCGTGCCGGCGTCCGGGTGATCGGCCGGTTCCGGGCCGGACTGGGGGCGAGCGAGCTGCGCGCCCACGCGTCCGGCCACGCGAGCGAGCTGACCGGGCTGGGGTTGCGGCTCGCCGTCGAAGCGGGCCACCCGGAGGCCGTGCTGCGGTGGGCGGAACAGCGGCACGCCGGTGCGTTGCGGCTGCGGCCCGCATGGCCGCCGGACGACGAGGGCTTGGCCGCGGACCTCGCCGCGCTGCGCCAGACCGCCGTCGACCTCGCCGCGGGCACCGGCCAGGCGCCGGCCCTGCTGCGCCGGCAGGCCCGGCTCGAGAAGGCGGTGCGCGACCGCGCCCGGCACGCCTCCGGAGCGTCTACTTCGGACAGTCGCATCCCGTCGCGCGCGGAGCTCGCCGCGGCGCTGGGCCCGGCCACGCTGGTGGAGTACGTCGAGCTGGACGGGCGGCTGACGGCGCTCGTCCTCGGCGGCGGCCGGCTGCGGCGGTGCGAGCTGGGCTCGGCGGCCGAGGCCGCGGAGCGCCTGGACGAGCTGCGGTTCGCGCTGCGGCGCCGGGCGTTCGGCCTCGGTTCGTTCGCCGGGCTCGCCGAGCGGACGGCCCGCCGCCTCGACGACCTGCTGCTGGCCCCGCTCCCGCTGGGCGACGGCCCGCTGGTGATCGTGCCGACCGGGCGGCTGCACGAGCTGCCGTGGCCGGCGCTGCCGGGCAGCCGTGGCCGTCCGGTGTCGCTGGCGCCGTCGGCGGCGCTGTGGCACCGCGCGGCGACCGCCCCGCGCGGCGAGGGCGGGGACCACGTCCTCGTGGCCGGTCCCGGGCTGCCGCACGCCGCCGCGGAGGCCGCCGCGCTGGCCCGCCGCTACCCGGGCGCCCGGCGGTTCACCGGCCGCACCGCGCGGGTCGAGCCGGTGCTCGCCGCGCTCGACGGCGCCGCGCTCGGCCACCTCGCGGCGCACGGGGTGTTCCGCACGGACAACCCGCTGTTTTCGTCGCTCCGGCTCGCCGACGGTCCGCTGACGGTGTACGACCTGGAACGGCTGGCCCGCCCGCCGCGCCAGGTCGTGCTGTCGGGCTGCGACTCGGGCCGCTCGGCGATCCACGCGGGCGACGAGCTGCTGGGCCTGGCCTCGGCCCTGCTGGCGCTGGGCACGACGAGCCTGGTGGCCACGGTCCTCCCGATCCCCGACGACGCCGGCCGCGCCCTGATGCTCCGCTACCACCGCCACCTCGCGGCGGGCCACACCCCGGCGGCCGCCCTGGCCCAGGCCCAGTCGGAGCTCCCGGACTCCCCCGCAGCCGCCAGTTACGTCTGCTACGGCGCCGGCTGACCCGGATCCCGCGTGATCCCGCCCGTAACTCGCGTGATCGAAGCCGTAACTCGCGAGTTACGGGCTCGATCACGCGAGATCCGGCTTCCGTCACGCCCACCCGGCGCGGGCCGGGTCATCATGGAGCGGTGCGGATCACGGCTTGGTGGAGTGGGCTCAGCCCGCGGCGGCGGCTGATGCTGAGCGGTGTCGCCGTCGCCGTGGTGGCCGTGGTCGTCGCCACCGTGGTCGCCACCTCGGGGGCGAAAGCCGCGCCCGAGGCCGGGACACCGGACCAGAACAAGCCCGGCCCGGTGCTGCTCGTCCCCGGCTACGGCGGCGGGCGGGGTGCGCTGGAGACCCTCGCCGAGCGGATCCGGCAGGCCACCGGCCGGTCCGCCGAAGTGCTCACCCTGGCCGGCGACGGCACCGGCGACCTCGCCGAACAGGCCGGCGTCCTCGCCGAAGCCGTCGAAAAGGCCTACGAACAAGGCGCGCCTTCGGTCGACGTCGTCGGGTACTCCGCCGGCGGGGTCGTCGCGCGGCTGTGGGTCGACCGCGAGGGCGGCGACCACCAGGCCCGCCGGGTCGTGACGCTCGGCGCGCCGATGCACGGCACCGGCCTGGCCACGGCGGGTGGCGCGCTGGTCCCGGGCGGGTGTCCTGCCGCGTGCGTCCAGCTGGCCCCGGGCAGCAGCCTCCTGCAGGAGCTGGCCAAGCAGCCGCTCCCGCCGGGCCTGCCGTGGCTGTCGCTCTGGACCGACCTCGACGAGACGGTGACCCCGCCGGACTCCGCCCGGCTCGACGGCGCCGTCAACGTTTCGCTGCAGCAGGTCTGCCCCGGCAACCCGGCCGGCCACGGCGACCTGCCCACCGACCCCGCCGTCACCGAGATCGTCCTGCAGGCCCTCGGCACCACCCCGCTCGAAGCGCCCACCGACTGCCTCAGCTCGTGACGTCCTTCGTCGCGAAGTTCGCCCACGCGGCCCCGAAGAACACCACGATGTAGCCGGCCTGCAGCAGCAGCCCGTGGTCGATGTTGCGCCACAGCACCGGATCGCGGAAGAAGTCGATCCAGGACAGCCAGTAGTGCGTCGGCAGGTAGGGCCGCACGGACGCGGCGGCGTCCAGGGTCTCCAGCACCGTGCTCGTGATGAGCACGGCCAGCCCGCCCAGCGCGGCCCCCAGCGCCGAGTCGGACACCGTCGAGAGGAAGACGGTGATCGCCGCGAACCCGAGCATCGACACGACGATGTAGGTCACCGCGCCCAGCAGCCGCAGGCCCAGCGCGGACGAGCTGAGCGACTGCCCCGACAACGACGTCACGCCGGTCGGCTGCCCGCCCGGCCCCGCGACGCCGGGGTTGCCGCCGGTGCCGAACAGGATCACCCCGAGCACCAGCGAGGTCAGCACGACGATGACGATCGCCGCGGTGACGTACACGGCCAGCGCGACCATCTTGGCGCCCAGCAACCTCGTCCGGCCGACCGGGCGCACCAGCAGGTAGCGCAGGGTGCCGGTGGCCGCCTCGCCCGCGATCGCGTCGCCCGCGGTGACGGCGACCGCGATCGGCAGGAACAGCGGCAGCACCAGCGCGAGCGCGGCGGCCGGGTACAGCGCGCCGTCGTTCACCACCGCCGAGAGGAACGCCCCGCCCTGCCCCGGCGGCGGCGCGAAGTCGGCCGTGGCCAGGAAGACGCCGACGATCGCGGGCAGCAGGCACAGCAGCAGCACGCTGAACCACACCCGCGGCCGCAGCGCGAGCTTCCGCAGTTCGACGCCGATCACCCCGCCGCCCCGAACCGGTCCGAGCCCGGACCCGTCACGTCGAGGACGACCTGTTCCAGCGTCCGCTGTTCGGCGTGGATCGACGTCACGCGCACCCCCGCCTCGACGAGCAGCGCGTTCAGCGCCGCCGGATCGCCGTGCCGGATGACCAGCCGGTCGCCGTCACGGGCTTCGAGCTGGCCGTCCAGGACCGCGGCCGCCGCGGCGGCGTCCGGCGTGCCGACCAGGATCCGGCCGGTGGCCGCCCGCAGCGTGGCCAGGTCCTCTTCCAGCACGAGCCGGCCGCGGTCGACGACGCCGACGCGCGTGCACAGCTGTTCGACCTCGGCCAGCAGGTGGCTGGACAGGAACACCGTGGTGCCGCCCGCGTTCAGCTCGACCAGCAGCTCGCGGATCTCCTTGATGCCCTGCGGGTCGAGCCCGTTGGTCGGCTCGTCGAGGATCAGCAGCCGGGGCCGCCGCAGCAGCGCGCCGGCGAGCCCGAGCCGTTGCCGCATGCCGAGCGAGTACGCCTTCACCGGCCGCTGGTCGACCCCGGCCAGCCCGACCTGTTCGAGAGCTTCGTCGATGCGACGGCGTCGTGTGCGCCGCCCTCCCCCGCGGCCGGCGGCGTCGAGCAGCGCCAGGTTCCGGCGCCCGGACAGGTGCGGGTACGCGGCCGGGCCCTCGACGAGCGCACCGACGTCCGGCAGCACCTCGGCGACCCGCTTCGGCACCGGTTTCCCGAGCACCTCGATCTCCCCGGCGGTCGCGTAGACCAGGCCCAGCAGCATCCGGACCGTGGTGGTCTTGCCCGAGCCGTTCGGGCCGAGGAAGCCGTAGCGGTCGCCTTCGCGGACTTCGAGGTCGACCGCGTCGACGGCCACCGTGCGGCCGTAGCGCTTGGTCAGCGCGCGCGTGACGATCACGGGCCGCTCCGGCGCAGCCGGGACAGCTCGTCGGCCACGGACTTCAGCACCTCCGGTGTCACCGTCCCGGCCAGCAGGTAGGAGCGCCGGGACACCGACGACCGCACGATGCCCAGGGACAGCGGCGTGATCGACAGCTGCACGACGCTCCCCGCGGCCAGCTTGACCTGCACCGCACCGGCCTTCCCGGCGGCGTCGCCCGCCGCGTTGGCCACCGTGCGCGGCACGGCGATCACGGCGAAGGCGGCCAGCCCCCGGCCGTAGAGCGCGGCGCCCTGCACGCCCCCGAAGTCCGACGACACCACCGGGCGCCCGGCCAGCGAGGACGGCAGCGGAACCTGGCCGAACGCGCCGAGCGTGTCGGCGACGTCCGGCGCGCTCGTCACGCCGAACCCGGACCCGAGCGCCGGCCGCGGTGCCTCGACGACCGGCGTCGTCTGTGCGAGCTGCTGGAACTCGGTCACCAGGATCGGGGCCTCCTGTCCACGCGCGGTCACCTCGACGCGCACCGCCACCCCGGTCGCCGGGTCCGCCCAGACGTCGACCCGCCCGACGGTGGTGTCCGGATCGGCGGGGACGAGCCGCAGGCCGGACGCGGCGACCCCGGCGACGTTCCGCCCCGGCAGCGCGCTCACCGGGTCGCCCTTCGCCGCGCCCAGGATCCGCCGCGCGAGCTCGGGCGGCAGCAGGTCACCGGCCCGCGGCAGCCGCAGGCCGGGCTCGCCGATCAGCTCGGTCAGCGTGTTGTCGCCGTAGTCCCAGGTGTATTCGCCGTCGGGCAGCCGGTAGACGTCGTGCTCGCCGGCGGTGCCGAGGATGTCGACGCGGTACCGGTCGGGCCCGGCGTACCAGGCGCGCATCGGCGTCCGCATCGAGAAGAGCGCGGTGACGGCGGCGAGGTTCGGCAGCTCCGGCAGCGCGAGCGAACCGGCGCTTTCGGCGTAACCCTGGTACGGCCGTCCGGCGGAATCCAGCACGAGCGCCCGCAGCCGGTCCGGATCGGCCGCAGCGCCGGCCGGGGCAAGCGCGGCGACGACCGACGGCGCGGAAACGAGCACAGCGGCCACGGCGGCGACGACCGCCCACCGGCGCCGCTTCTCGTGCCGCACCACCGAGGGCGTCATCCGGCATCACCTCTTCATCCTTTGTACGCCATCGCCCCCAGGCCCTAGGCTCGAAGAGTGACTCCCGTTCATGCTGCTGTCCTGAGCTAGTTCCCGCTCCGGTCCTTCGCACACCCCGCACCTCTCGCGGGTGCTTCGTCGTGCCCGCAGCAAGAACGGAAACCCCCTTACCGTGGCTCGTCTCGTCCTGCCCGGCGAACCCGACCGCCGGCTCTTCTCACCACCCACGCGGCATGCGGCCGCCGACGACCGGCTGTCCGCCGACGCCGCCCTCCGCTCGATGTCCACCGGCACCGCCCTGCTCTGGCGCGGCAGCTACCCCGCCGCGCGGCGCCTGCTCGACGCCGTGAACCGGCGGATCCCGCCGCCCCCGCCCGACGACTACCCCCGCTACCGCGCGGACCGCGCCCGCCGGGCGCGGCTGCTCTCCCTGTTGTACGTCCCGCTGGACCCCGGGCACGTCGTCCCGCTGCGCCGGGCGCCGGACGTGCGCGCGGCGTGCACCGCGGTCTACGGCCCCCTGGACACCGCCGCGGCGGTGCCGCTGCGGGAGCTGCTCGGCGTCCTCGGCGCGGCGGAATGGCGCCGCCGCGGTGTCGCCGTCCCGGCGCTCGGGGCGCGGATCCACCCCCCACTACGGCGTGTTCGCGCCGGTGCGGCAGGAGTACGTCGACCTGGTCGCGGAGGCGCCGTTGCCGGGCACGGACCTGGCGTTCGACATCGGCACGGGCACCGGCGTGCTCACCGCCGTCCTCGCCCACCGCGGGGTGGCGCGGGTGGTGGCGACGGACACCGACCCCCGTGCCATCGCGTGCGCCACCGACAACCTGGCCCGGCTCGGCTTCGCCGGCCGCACCGAAGTGGTGCCGGCCGACCTGTTCCCCCGCGGCCGGGCACCACTGGTGGTGGCCAACCCACCGTGGCTGCCGGGCCGCCCGCGCGGACCGCTCGACCACGCGGTGTACGACCCGGGCAGCCGAATGCTGCGCGGCTTCCTCGACCGGGCCCGCCGCCACCTGACCCCGCACGGCGAGGCATGGCTGGTGCTCTCGGACCTCGCCGAGCACTTGGGCTCGCGCACGCGCGCCGAGCTCCTCGGCTGGATAGCAGCGGCGGGGCTGCGGGTCGTGGACCGAACCGAAGCGACACCGCGTCATCCGCGCGCGCTCGACCCCGCCGACCCGCTGCACCGGGCTCGCGCCGCCGAAGTCACATCGCTTTGGCGGCTTGGTCCATAGTGGACTTGGGGTTTCCGGGCCTCCGGGAGGTCGTGGCCGGATACAGCCTCGCTGGCTGCACAGGCGGTGAACTCCTCGACGCAGCCCGGCGGCGGGGGTAACGCGACCGGGCCCGGGCGGGGCGGGTGGCGCCCGGAGCAAGCCCGGTCCGGGTGGGTGGCGCCGGAGCGAGCCAGGCCCGGGCGGGCTCGGCGAGCCGGCCCAAAGCGGCACGCCGGGCCGGGCACGGCGGGCGCGGCGGGTGGCAGGCGGCCGGTCACCAGAGACCTGCGGCCGGCAACGCAAGACGACCACGACGTCACCAGGCCTCCCCCGCCCCTCATCCCAGCCTTCTCTTCAGTCGACGATCGGGTTTGTCAAGGCACGCTTTCCCGCCTTGACAAACCCGGGCGGCGGCTGAAACTCCCACCGGAGGGGCGGGGGAGGTCGGACCCGCCCTGCCGCGGCAGAACCCGCAGTAGAAGCCACGGCAGAACCCGCGGTGCCGCTCTACCGCGGCAAAAGACAAAAGCTGTCCTCGCCGGACGGGCAGGCTCCGGGATGGCCACCCCTCGCCGCTGCCCCCTCACTTTCTCGAGGTGGGCCGCGCGGTGGTCATCCCGTCGCCTGATTGAGGCCTATCACTTTGAGCCGGGCCCGCAAGCTTCCGCTGTCCCCTCACGCTGCGCTGTGGGTTGCGGGCCCGGCTCAAAGTGATTTTCGGGCCTCAGGCGACGGGATGACCACCCGCTCCTTTGTTTGGGGTGCGGGCTCAATCCACTGTGGACGTCAGCTCCGCTACCGCTTCCACTGCTTCGCGGGTCTCGCGGATGTTGTGCGCGCGGAAGATCGCCGCGCCCGCGTGGGCCGCTATCGCCGTGGCCGCCAGGGTGCCCGATAGGCGGTCGTGGGCTTCGACGTCCAGGGTTTCGCCGATGAGGTCCTTGTTCGACAGCGCCACCAGTACCGGCCAGCCGGTCGCCACCAGGCGGTCGAAGTGGCGGAGGAGCTCGAGGCCGTGGCGGGTGCTCTTTCCGAAGTCGAAGGTCGGGTCGATGAGGACGCCGCCGCGCGGCACTCCGGCCGCGACCGTGCGCTCGGCCGCCGCCGTCAGCTCGGCGATCACGTCCGCGACGACGTCGTCGTAACGGGGCCAGAACGGCCGCTCGGGGGTCGGCGCCGGGTACGGGTCGGTGCGCACCGGCATGCCTCCGACGTGGGAGCAGACGTACCCCGTGCCGAACTCGGCCGCGACCTCGACCAGCTTCGGGTCGGCGCCCGCCCAGGTGTCGTTGAGCAGGTCGGCGCCCGCTTCGCAGACCTGGCGGCCGACCTCGTGGCGCCAGGTGTCGACGCTGATGACCAGGTCCGGGTGGCGGCGGCGGACCTCGGCGACGAACGGCACCACCCGCCTGCTCTCCTCGTCGACGTCGACCTCGGGGCCCTCGCCCGCCTTGACCCCGCCGATGTCCACGATGTCGGCGCCCGCGGCGACCGCTCGGTCCACCGCCTCCAGGGCCGCGGTGCCGGCGAAGGTCGCGCCCTTGTCGTAGAACGAGTCGGGCGTGCGGTTGACGATGGCCATGACCAGGGCGCGGTCGCCGGGCATGCGGCGGCCCCGGAAGACCATCTCCGGCCGGTGTGACGTCATGCTCCCAACCCTGCCAGGTCACGGCTGGGTCCGGAACGCCGCGTCCGGGCCGCGCACCGGGTTATCCTCGGGCACAACCGAGCAGGGGGACGCGATGAACGAGGGCCCGGTCCGCAGCGACGCCGAGGCGATGATCGCCGAGGCCAAGAAAGCCCTGTGGGTGATGGTCGGCCTGCTGGCCGCGCTGTGGGTGGTCCAGCTGGTCAACGCCCCCACCGGCTACGACCTGAGCCGGGAGTTCGGCATCGAGGCGCGCGACCCGGCGTCACTGCCGGAGATCCTCAGCTCGCCCTTCCTGCACTACGGCTGGAGCCACCTCGAAGGCAACTCCGGGCCCCTGTTCGTGTTCGGCTTCCTCGCCGCCTACCGCGGGGTGAAGAAGTGGCTCGGCGTCAGCCTGCTGATCATCCTCGCCAGCGGCCTCGGCGTCTGGTTCATCTCGCCGGCGAACTCGGTCACCGTCGGCGCCAGCGGCCTGGTCTTCGGCTACTTCGGCTACATCATCGTGCGCGGGCTCTTCGACCGGCACCTGATCGACATCGTGATCGGGCTGGTGATGGCGTTGTGCTTCGCCTACCAGTTCACGTCCCTGCTGCCGAGCCAGGAAGGGGTCAGCTGGCAGGGCCACCTCTTCGGGTTCGCCGGCGGCATCGTCGGCGGCTGGCTGTTCCGCGACCGGCGGCCCAAGGCGGTCGCCGCCCCCGACCCGGCGACCGCCCTGCTCCCCAAGGACTTCAGCTAGGCGGCTCGAGCTCCGCCTCGACGACGATCCGGACGTACCGGCCGATCATCGGCCGGGGCGCCCGCATGCCGAGCGGGGCGCGGTCCAGCGTCCCGGTGGCGCGGACCCGGGTGGCGCCCTCGGGGACAACGGTCAGCGTCAGCGGGCACGACGCCCCGCGCAGCCGCAGCTCGCCGGTCACTTCCCAGCCCGTGTCCTGCCGCCGGGCACCGGTGGCCGTGAAGGTCATGGCCGGCTGGGCGCCGCTGTCCAGGAGGTTCGGCTTGCGCAGGTCGGCGTCGCGGCGCGCGTTCCGCGTGTCGAGCGCGCCGAGGTCCAGCTCCGCCCGGACGGCGATCACCGCGCCGTCGCGCACCTCGACGGTGCCCGTGCGGACCGGAATCGTGCCGCGCACCCGGTTGAAGCCGAAGTTGCGGACCTCGAAGGCGGCCGTCGTCCGTCCACTGCGGACGGTCCAGGTCCCGGCGCGCAGCGCGGGGGCGGTGTGCGGGCTCATCGCGCACCCGCCGGGGCCGGCAGGGCCGCGTGCCGGACGCGGTGCAGGTCGACCCGGTCCGGGCCGGGCAGCAGCGCGGGGTCCTCGCCGGGCAGCAGCTCGGTGGCCATGATCGCCTCCTGGACGGCTTCGATCGTCGTCAGCGACGCGGTGAACGCCACGACGACCAGGGAGCGGTCTTCGGCGATCAGGGCGTAGGTCGTGCCGACGCCCTCGACGCCCCGGACGGCGGGCCAGATGCGGTCGCGCCCCGCGCGCTGCTCGGCGGCCGACTGGTCGGCCCCGCGCGGCCCGTCGAACCAGGTGAGCTGGGCGTAGGCGGCGGCGTCCGACGCCGACTGCACGTCGGCAACCCGGTAGACGCCGGTGTCGAGCCAGGTGGTCCCGGCCGGCCGGCGGGCCGCGGCCTCGTCCGCGGCCGCGGCGTCGGGCCAGAAGGTGACGACGGCGCCGGCCTGGCCGCCGAGCTGGGTGAGCGTGGCGGCACCGAGGGCGCCGTCGGCGAGGTCGTGGGTCCCGAGCGGACTCCGGAACTGGTGGATGGTGGCGTGCATGGGGTGCTCCTTTTCGCAGGTCAGCGCGTTGGGAGTCACTTTCGTCCCGGTCGGCGTACCGGGCATCAGTGCCAGTACGGAGAACAACGCGCAAACCTGACGCGGAGGGGATACTGCTCGGGTGACGCGCAGCGAACCGTTCGTCGGGCGGGCCGGTGCCGTGGCCGACCTGCGCGCGTGGCTCGCGGCGGCGGACGGCGGCACCGGCGCGCTGGTGCTCGTCGGCGGCGCGGCGGGCATCGGCAAGACCCGCCTGGCCGAGACGGTCACCGGCCCGGCCGCGGTCTGGGGCCGGTGCGTCGACGACCCGGGCGCGCCGCCGCTGTGGCCGTGGCGGCGGGTGCTGCGGGCACTGCCCGCGGCGGGCGCGGAGGTGGACCGGGCGCTGGCCGACCTCGACGACCGCGCCGGCGCCGACCTGGTCGCGGCCCGGTTCCGGTTCGTCGCGCTGGCCGCCGACGCGCTGGTTGCGGCGGCCGAGCCGGACGGCCTCGTCGTGGTCCTCGAAGACCTGCACTGGGCCGACGAGGCGTCGCTGCGGCTGCTGCGGCACCTGGCCGGGGAGATCCGCCGGTCGCGGCTCGCCGTGGTCGCGACCTACCGGGACACCGACGCGGCCGGCCCGCTCTTCGAGGCCCTGCCGGAGCTGCTGAGCCGGCCGGGAACGGAAAGCCTGCGGCTGGCGCCGCTGACCGAGCCCGACGTCCGGGCCTACCTCGCCGAGGCCGGCCGGGTGGGCGTCGACGCGCGCGACGCGCTGCGGCGCTCGGGCGGGAACCCGCTCTACCTCAAGGCGGTGGCCCGGTCTTCGGCGACCGGTGGCGGCGAAGCCGAGCTGCGGCACCTCGTCCGCACCACCGTCGCCGGGCTGGACGCCGGGGCGCGGGAGCTGCTGGCGATCGCCTCGGTCCTCGGTGAGGAGGTCGACGCGCACGTCGTCGCCGAGGTGGCCGCGTTGCCGGACGGCGAGGTCGTCACGGCGCTCGACCGCGCGGTGCGCGCCGGGGTCCTGCGGCCCGCCGTCGCCGGCTCGCGGCGGTTCGCCCACGCCGTCGTGCGCGACGGGATCTACGCCGACCTCGACCAGGGCGTCCGCGAGGAGCTGCACGCCCGGGCGGCGGCCGCGCTGGAGCACCGGGCCGAGCCGGGGGTGGTGGCCGGGCACTGGCTGCGGGCCACGGCGACCCCGGACGCCCTCGCCCGGGCCGCGGAGTGGGCCGAAACGGCGGCGCGGGACGCGACCCGCTCGCTCGCCTTCACCGAAGCTGCCCGGTTCCTCGCCCTGGCGCTCGATTGCCGCCGCCGCGCGGGCACCCGCGACGGGCTCGCCGCCCTGCTCGTCGACCTCGCGACCGCGGAGTACCGGGCGGGCCGGTTCGCGCGCAGCTTCGGCCACGCGCGCGAGGCCGCGGAGCTGACGTCCGATCCGGCGCTCGCCGCGGCCGCGGCGCTCGTCGTCCGGGACACCGCCGCGCCCGGCCTGCTGCCGGAGATGGCCGCGCTCACGGCGGCCGCGCTGGCCGCGATCGGCCCCGACGCCGATCCGGCGGTGCGGGCGAAGCTGCTGGCCCAGTCGGCCTCGGTCGCGGCCGACAGCGGGAAGACCGGCGAGGCGGTGAAGACCGCCGACGAAGCCCTGGCCCTCGCGGAGGCCTCGGGTGACCAGGAGGCGCGCCTGGACGCCGTCCGCGCCCGGCTGAAAACCCGCCCGCGCGAGCTGCCGCTGGCCGAACGGCTGCGGTTCGGCGCGCTCGCCGTGTCCCTCGGCGGCCCCGCCCGGCCGCTCGTGGCGCTGTGGGGGCACAAGTGGCGGATCGACGCGGCGTTCGAAGTCGGCACGATCCCGGTCGTCGACACCGAGCTGACCGCGATCTCCGAGCTCGCGGCGACGACGCGGCTGCCGCTCGTCCGCTGGCACGAGCTGCGGCTGCGCGCGTCGGTGGCCGCCTACCGCGGCGCGTTCGCCGAGAGCCGCGAGCTGAACCGGCTCGCGGGCGAGCTCGCCGGGGCGGAACTGGCCGAGGACCGGTCCACGCTCGCGATGTCCTTCGCCTTCTCCCAGCAGCTGGCGGAGGTGGTCGGCGACCCGGCCGAGCTGCCCGACGGCTACGACGAGCTGCTGGCGATCGCGCCCCCGATCCCGATCACGATCGTCTCCCGGCCGCTCTGCGCCCTGGTCACCGGCCGCCGCGACGAGGCGCGCGCCGGGTACGACGCCCTGCGCCCGCGCCTGCGTGACCCCGACTTCATCGGGCCCACACCGGGCATCGGCCCGAGCCTGCTGCCGCTGCTGGAGGCGTTCGAGGACCTCGAAACCGCGGAGTGGCTCGCGAACCGGTTGGCCGGTGAGCCGCCGTTCGGCTCGGGCGGGGCGGGCACCTTCTGCAGCGACTGCTCCAGCAGCTGGGCCGGCCGCCTGGCCGCGCTCCTGGGCCGGCACACCGAGGCCATCCCGCTGTTCGAGGCGGCGATCGCCTGGGACGCCCGGCTCGGCGCCCGGCCCTACGTCGTGCACAACCGGGTTCGCTTGGCGGCCGAGCTCGCCGCCGCGGGCGAGCCGGCCCGCGCGGAGCCCCTGGCCCGCCAGGCCGCCGACGAAGCCCGGCGGCTCGGCATGCCCGGCTGGCTCCGGGACGCCACCGCTCTGCTCGACCGGGTGCGGACCGAGGCCGACCCGCTGACCGGCCGCGAGCGGGAGATCGTGGGCCTGGTGGCGGGCGCGCTGAGCAACCGCCAGATCGCCCACCGGCTGGTGCTGTCCGAGCGCACGGTGGAAAGCCACGTCCGCAGCGTCCTGGCCAAGCTGGGGCTGGCGAACCGGGCCGAGGTGACGGCGTGGGCGCACCGCCGCGGTCTCACGGTGCCGAGCGGGGCCGGGGGCTTCCGGGACACGCCGTGAGTCTGTGCGGCGCTGTGCGGTCGCTATGAGGTCGCTGTGCATCCGGCCGCACACGCTGCGGATGCGGCGGTGCTGTGGTGATCTGAAGTGGTGGCGATCAAGTTTCCTCGCACCGCACTGACGGCCGCGTCGGCGTTGCTGGTCATGGGGACCGGGCTGGTCCTCGGCACCGGCACGACCGCCGACGACGCCTACGCCGCGGGCGCGCCGGTGCCGGTCACCACCGCGGCGCCCACTCCCGTCACCGCCCCGGTCTCCACGTCCGCCGCCTCACCCGCTCCGGCGAAATCCGCCGCCGCTTCCCCGGTCGGGGCGCTGTTCGCGGGCGGGAGTCACTTCTGCACGGCCAGCGTCGTGCATTCCACCGCCGGCGACCTCGTCCTGACCGCCGCGCACTGCGTCCGGAACGGCATGACCTTCGCCCCGGGCTACCACGACGGCGTCGCGCCGTTCGGGACGTGGACGGTGACGTCGGTGGCCGTCGCCGGCGGCTGGACGTCGTCGGCGGACCCGGATCTGGATTTCGCGTTCCTGACCGTCCGGCAGCCCGGCAACCCGGCCTCGCTGGAAAGCCTCACCGGCGCGAACGTGCTCGGCACGAATCGTGGATTCGAGCACCGGATCACCCTCACGGGCTACCCCGACACGACCGATTCCCCGGTCGTCTGCGACGGGAACACCACGCGTTCCGGCACTTATCAGCTGCGCGTGGCGTGCCCCGGTTTTCCGGACGGAACCAGCGGCGGGCCGTGGGTGACCGGCGGCGCGGTGATCGGCGTGATCGGCGGCTACCAGCTCGGCGGCGACACCCCGGACGTTTCCTACAGCGCGTATTTCGACGACGACATCGCGAAGCTGTACGCGTCGGTCACCGGCTAGATCACCGGCTGGAAACGCGAAACCGGGCCCGGGTCCCTGGCGGAGGACACGAGCCCGGTTCACCTCTCGCGAACCCTCAGCAGGTCACGATGAGCCCGGTGAGCGCCGAGCACGTCTTCGACGCGCTGTCGTTGGCGCTGTTGGGATCCGACGGCGAACTGGCCGTCCGCACGGCGGTCGTGGTGTACGAACCGATGGCGAGCAGGCCGCCGTTCACCGAGAACTTCGGCGTCGCCGAGGCGCCGCTGGCCAGCGAAGCGATGTCGCAGTTCACGGTCCGGGTGGTGCCGACGCGGACGCACCCGGCGCCACTGGCGAAGGAAAGACCCGCCGGATACGTTGCCACGACCCGGATTCCGGACGCGGCCGACGGGCCGTTGTTCGTGACGGTCAGCGTGTAGTCGATGCGCGCGTTCAGCCCGCCGTGTCCGGTCGCGGCGAGCGCGACCTTGACGTCGGCGTTGGTCGCCGGGTTGGCGATCGTGATGACCGGGCCGTCGAAGGTGTCGAAGGCGTAGTTGTCGCCGACGAACTGGTGCTGCAGCGTGAACTGCCCCGGCGCCGCGGTGTCCTTGACGCGCAGGGTCCACACCGTGGTCTTCGTGCCGCCCGCCTCGAGGTCGCCGAACGCGGCGCGGTAACTGCTCCCGGCCTGGAAGCAGCCGACCGCCGTCGTGTTGGTGCAGGACACGACGTCGACGACGTCGGTGATCGAGGTCGGCGAACCGTAAATGGCGCCCTTCGCGAAAGTCACCGTGAAATCGCGGTCATTGTGAATGGTTTGCGTGACCGTGAATGTCTGTCCCGGCAGCACGGTGGTGGGACTGACTTCGACGGAACTGGTGGGCGTGTCCGCCTGTGCGGCCGGTGCGATGGCGATGAACGCCGTGGCCAGTGCGATCACCGCAGACAGGATCGTGGTCTGTCGCCAGCTTCTTTGCATAGTCGTCATCTCGCTGTTCCAGTCCGGGGAATGCCGCTCTGACAGATCTTGCGTGGGTCTTTTCGGACAGCCGACGCTGATCAGTCGTCGCGCTCCCGGAATTCGTTACCGCCATCCGGACGCGTTTCGGCGCCTCCGTCAGGCGGGACGCCAGCGGCCGTTCATCTCACCGGGACGCGGCGGCGGCCCCGGCAGATCCGGGCCTTTCGCCGACAACCCCTCGATGAGCAGCGCGAGGTACCGGTGGCGCAGCTCCGACGTCCGGCCTTCGTCGTCGGCGCGGATGGCGGCACAGCACTCGAGGATCATGCCGATGTCTTCGGTGACGGCGTCCGGCCGCAGGCGCCCGCTTTCGTGCGCCCGCTCGACCAGTCGCTTCGTCAGCTCGCCCGCCCGCCGCGCGTCCTGGCCCATCTCGGGGGTCGGGGTGAACGTGCCGGCGAGGTGGACGGTCAGGGAGTGCACGTCGAGTTCGACGACCCGGGCGAGGAATCCGGTCAGCGCCGCCCAGCCGTCTCGCTCCTCCGCGGCGGCTTCGGCTTCGCCGATGTACGTGAGGAGTCCGTCGTGGCAGATGCGGCAGAGCAGGGCTTCCTTGCTCGGGTACCGGCGGTAGAGCGCACTGATGCCGACCCCGGCGCGTTCGGCGACCTGGGCGATCGGCGCCTTCGGGTCGGCCAGGAAGACGTGGCGGGCGGCGTCGAGGATCACGAGGTTGTTGCGGGCGGCCTGGCCGCGGCGGCCGGGCAGGGCGGTCTCGGGCGTGGCCGTCTCGGGCGTGGCTGTCTCGCGCATGGGCCGAGATTAGCACTGGAACGGATCGTTCCGGTCTGCTACAGTTCGGAACGAAGCATTCCGTTCCACTCTGAAGGAGCCAGTCATGACGGTCCCCGCCCTCCGCCCGTTCCGCGTCGAGATCCCGCAGCCCGCCCTCGACGACCTGCAGAACCGCCTGCGCGGGGCGCTGTGGCCGGACGAGCTGCCCGCGGAGTACGGCGTCACGAACGAGCGGGTCCGCGCGCTGGCCGAGTACTGGCTGGAGAAGTTCGACTGGCGGGCGTTCGAGGCGCGGCTCAACGCGCACCCGCAGTTCGTGACGGAGATCGACGGCGAGACCATCCACTTCCTGCACGTCCGCTCGTCGCGGGAGGACGCGACGCCGCTGGTGCTGACGCACGGCTGGCCGGGTTCGATCGTGGAGTACCTCGACGTGATCGGCCCGCTGACCGAGCCGGCGTCCGCCGACGAGCCGGCGTTCCACCTGGTCATCCCGTCCCTGCCGGGCTTCGGCTTCTCCGGCCCGACCCGGTCGGCGGGCTGGGGCACGCAGCGCACGGCGGCGGCGTGGACCGAGCTGATGAGCCGGCTGGGTTACGAGAAGTACGGCGCGGTGGGCAACGACGCGGGATCGATGGTCTCGCCGGAGATCGGCCGGCTCGCGCCGGAGAAGGTCGTCGGCGTGCACGTCACCCAGCTGTTCGCGTTCCCGTCCGGCGACCCGGCCGAGATGGCGGACCTGAGCGAAGCCGACCAAGCCGCGCTCGCGCACCTGCAGTGGTTCTACGAGAACATGTTCTCCTTCAACACGTTGCACAGCCAGCAGCCGCACACGCTGGCGTTCGCGCTCGCGGACTCGCCGCTGGGCCTGCTGGCGTGGAACGCGCAGCTGTTCGGCGAGCACCTGGACCCGGAGTTCGTCCTGGCGAACGTGGCGCTGTACTGGCTGACCCGCACCGGCGGCTCGTCGATCCGCTTCTACTACGAGGACGCGCACACGACGTCGCACCCGGAGGGCCCGACGACGGTCCCGACGGGCCTGGCGATGTTCGCGGGTGACTTCCAGTCGATCAGGCGGTTCGCCGAGCGCGACCACGCGAACATCGTCAGCTGGAACAGCTACGACGTCGCGGCGAGCTCCGGCGGTCCCCGCGACGCGGCCGGCCACTACGCGGCCCACGAGGCCACGGACGTCCTGGTGGCCGACATCCGCCGGTTCTTCGCCGGCTTGCACCGCGGCTCGTCCTGGCCGGTCCTGGCGGCGGCCCACGAGGCGCTGCGGTCGGCGATCGCGGGCGTGACGGACTGGTCGGCCCCGACGCCGTGCGCGGAGTGGAACGTGACGCAGGTCCTCCAGCACGCGGCGGGCGACCAGCTGGGCTACGCGGCGACGATCACCGGCTCGGGCGGCCCGGACTTCAACCCGTTCGCCCCGTCGGGCGAGCTCCCGGCCCCGGCGGCGGAGTACCTGGAGCCCACCCTGGCGGCATCGGCGGCGGCGTTCGCCACGGTGGCCCTCGACGCGCCGTCGGTCCCGACGCCCCTGCCGCAGGGAGCCCTCCCGGCCCCGGTGGCGGTGGGAGCGGCGGCCTTGGACGCGGCGGTCCACGCATGGGACATCGCGAGGGCGGCGGGCCAGGAGTCCCCGCTGACCCCGGAGCTGGCCGCCCAGTTGCTCCCGGTGGCCCACCAGCTGGCAGAGCCCCTGCGCGGCTTCGCGTACGCCCCGGCCCTGGAGGCGGCACCGGACGACAACGCGGTCGCGACGCTGCTCCGCTACCTGGGCCGCAACCCCCAGTGGACCCCCTGAGGCGGCGATCGTGCGGAAGTGCCGGGGGCCGCGGTGGCGGCCCCCGGCACTTCGGCGCGGCATCGGCCAGACCAGCTCCCGACGGCAGGAGCCCAGCGGCGCGACTTCGGCAACCGAGCGGAGGGGTTGCCTTTGCCGCGCGATCACCGCAGGCCGCTCCCCAAACCACGACAGAAGCCCCCACCAGCCCCCTCACCTGCGGTCCTGACTGTCCGCACAGGCCGAGGAACCCACATTCGGCGCCTCCCGCCGGCCCAGTCGCCTCGGTACGGTGGCCGCATGATGCGGAAGGCCGTTGCCGTGCGGCGGGAGGAGATCGTGCGGGCCGCGCTCGCGCAGATTCGCTCCCGGGGCATCTCCGGTGTGCGGGCCGCCGATGTCGCTCACTCCCTCGACGTCAGCACCGCGCTGATCTTCTACCACTTCGGCACCCTCGAAACGCTCGTCATCGAAGCCTTCCGGCAGGCCGCCGAGCACGAACTGACCAAGCTGAACGACGAGCTCGGCAAAAGCGGGCCCGCCGACAAGCGGCTCCGCGCCGTCCTCGCCCTGTACGGGCCCTCGCACCACGACAACTGGCAGCTGTGGATCGAAGCCGGCGCGGCGGCCATGCGGGATGCCGCCCTGCGGGCCGTGCTGCAGCGGCTGGACCTGCGGTGGCGGGATGCCGTCGTGGCGCTGATCGCGGAGGGTGTCGGGGCCGGGACCTTCCGGTGCGCCGATCCGCACGGCGCCGCGTGGCGGCTGACCGCGCTGCTCGACGGGCTCGCCGTCCAGGTCGTCGCCCGGCAGGGCACGGTCACCACCGGGGACTGCGACCGGTGGGTCGAGCAGGCGATGGCGCACGAGCTCGGATGTTGACCGGGGGATCAGGAGGGGCGATGACCGAAACAGCCTTGCTCGAAGTGGCGTGGACCGACCCCGTCACCGGGTGCCGCGGGTACCTGGTGATCGACCGGCTCGTGCGCGGCGTGGCCAGCGGGGGCCTGCGGATGCGCCGCGGCTGCTCGCTGTTCGAGGTCCGCGGCCTGGCCAGGGGCATGACGCTCAAAGAAGGCCTCAACTACGACCCCGACGGCCGGTACGTCCCCCTCGGCGGGGCCAAGGGCGGCATCGACTTCGACCCCTACGACGAGCGCGCCCGCGACGTCGTCGCCCGGTACCTGCACGCCATGCGGCCGCTCATCGAGCAGTACTGGACCATGGGCGAGGACCTGGGCCTGCGGCGGGACGTCATCGACGGCGTCATCGCCGAAATCGGCCTGCTCAGCCCGGTGCAGGCGATCTACCCGCTGCTCGAAGACCGCGACGCGGCGACCGCCCGGCTGGCGGAGGCCTTCCGGATCGAGGTCGGCGGGCTCGGACTCGACGAGCTGGTCGGCGGCCTCGGCGTCGCGCAGGCCACCCTCACCGGGCTCGAGATGCTCGGCCTCCACAACCAGCCGAACCGCGTCGTGCTGCAGGGCTTCGGCGCGATGGGCGGGGCCACCGCCCGCTTCCTCGCCGACGCCGGGCTGCGCGTGGTCGGCGTCTCGGACGTCCGCGGGGTCGTCGCCAACCCGGCCGGGCTCGACGTCGAAAACCTGCTCCGGCACCGAGACCGCTTCGGCGGCATCGACCGCGACAACCTCAAGCCCGGCGACGAGCTCCTGCCGCCGGAAGCCTGGCTGGACGTGCCGGCCGAGGTGCTGGTGCCCGCGGCGATCTCCTACTGCGTCGACGCCGACAACCAGGCCAAGATCGGCGCGAAGCTCATCGTCGAGGCCGCGAACCTGCCGGTCACGCCGGACGCCGAAGAACTCCTCGACGCCCGCGGCATCCGCGTGGTGCCGGACTTCGTCGCCAACTCGGCGACCAACTCCTGGTGGTGGTGGACGCTGTTCGGCGACGTCGGCGCGGACGCCGAGGAAGCCTTCGGCAAGGTCCGCACCCGGATGCGCGCGCTGGTGACGAGCATGTTCGAGGTCGCCACCCTGGACGGCCTGAGCCTGCGCGCCGCCGCGCTGCGGCTGTCGGAGAAGAACCTCGAGGCCATCCAAGCCCGCTTCGGCTGAGGGCTGAGCGGTCGAGGGGCCGGGGGAACGAATCCGCCCCGCAAGTAGTTGAGCGTTGTATGAAACTCGGCATCTACAGCTTCGGCGACCGCGCGCCGGACCCGCACACCGGCGAACAACCCACCGTCGCGCAGACGCTGGCCAACACCCTCGAGCGGATCAAGCTGGCCGACGAGCTGGGCCTCGGCTTCTACGGCCTCGGCGAGCACCACCTCGACCAGTACGCGATCTCCAACCCGGGCACCGTGCTGGCCGCCGCCGCGAGCGTCACCGACCAGATCACCTTGAGCTCCGCCGTGACCGTGCTGAGCACCGAGGACCCGGTCCGCGTCTACCAGCAGTTCACCACGCTCGACCAGCTGAGCCACGGCCGCGCCGAGCTGCTCGCCGGGCGCGGGTCGTTCACCGAGTCGTTCCCGCTGTTCGGCAACGACCTCGGCGACTACGACGAGCTCTTCGACGAGAAGCTCGCCCTGCTCCTGCGCATCGACCGCGAAGATCCGCTCACCTGGTCCGGCCGGTTCCGCCCGCCGCTGGAGAACGCGCGGATCCTGCCCCGGCCGTACGGAAAGCGCCTGCGCATCTCGATCGGCACCGGCGGCAACCCCGAGTCGTCGATCCGCGCCGGGCTGCTCGGCCTGCCGGTGGTGTACGCGGTGATCGGCGGGCAGCCCGAGCGCTTCGCCCCGCTGGTCGACCTCTACCGCCAGGCCGGCGAGGCCGGCGAACAGGACCTCGCGGACCTGCACGTCACCATGAGCGCGATCGGCTTCATCGCCGAGAAGTCCCAGGACGCCAAGGAAACGTTCTACCCGTACTGGCTGGAGACGATGAAGTACGGCGCCCGCGCCCGCGGCTGGGCGGTCCCGACCCGTGCCGAGTACGACGAGTACACCCGCGACGCGCAGGCGCTGTTCGTCGGCAGCCCGCAGGAGATCGCCGAACGCCTGATCGCAGTCGGCAAGCTCACCGGCGCGGACCGGTACGCGATGCAGATGGACTGGTCCGGCGTCCCGCACGCCGAGGTCATGCGGGCGATCGAACTCCTCGGCACCGAGGTGCTTCCGCTGGTGGAAAAGGAGTTCTAGACGTCGTTCGCGGCGATGTAGCCGAACGTCATCGCGGGGCCGATCGTCGACCCCGCGCCGGCGTAGCTGTGGCCCATCACCGCCGCGCTGGCGTTGCCGGCCGCGTACAGGCCGCGGATCACCGAGCCGTCCGGGCGCAGCACCCGCGCCCGGGCGTCCGTGCGCATGCCGCCCTTCGTGCCGAGGTCCCCGGGAACCAGCCGCAACGCGTAGTACGGCGCCGCCCACAACGGCGCCAGGCAGGAGTTCGGCGTCACCGAGGGATCCGTGTAGTAGTGGTCGTACGCGCTCGCGCCGCGCCGGAATTCGGGGTCGGCGCCGGACCGGGCGAAGCCGTTGAAGCGGTCCACAGTGGACTTCAACGCGGCCGGCGGCACGCCGATCTGCGCGCCGAGGTCCTGGACGGTCGACGCCTTGAAGACCGCGCCCGCGGCGTACCAGGCGTCCGGGAACGGCAGCAGCGGCGCGATGTCGCGGAACAGGTACCGGTTGCGGTAGTTCTGGTCGACGATCAGCCACGCCGGGATGTCCGGCGCCGACGGGTTCTTGTCGTACATCGTGTGCACGACGTCGCTGTAGGGCGCGGCTTCGTTGACGAACCGCTGCCCGGCCTGGTTCACGATCAGGCCGCCGGGGAGGGTCCGTTCGGCCAGGCAGAAGTACGGGTCGCCCGGCGTCGGGATGGCCGGGCCCCACCAGGCGTCCTCCATCAGGTCGAGGGCGGCGCCGGCGCGCTGCCCGGCGCGGTGGCCGTCGCCGGTGTTCTCCTTCGCGCCGACCGTCCAGTCGGTGCCGATCGGCTGCCGCTGGTACTGCGCGCGCATCGCCGCGTTGTGCTCGAACCCGCCGGAGCCGACGATCACGCCGCGCCGCGCCCGCACCAGCCCCTGCGGCGTCACGACACCGGTGACGGCGCCGCCTTCGACGTTCAGGTCGACGAGCGGGGTGTTGAGCAACACCGGGACGTTCGCGCGCTGGAGGCCGACGCGCAGGCCGGCGGCGAGCGACTGCCCCATGGTGAGCGGCTTCTGCCCGGCCAGCGCGGCGGCCGTGCCGCGGGCGAGGCACTCGGCGGCGACCGCGGCCCCCTTGGCGTTCACCAAGGCGAGGTTCAGCCACTTGTAGTCCGCGCTGAAGACGACGAGCCCGGGCGGCGTGGCGAGGTAGGGCGGGTTCAGGTTGGCCAGCTCGGCCCCCAGCAGGTGCCCGTCGAACTGGTCCGGCTCGATCGACCTGCCGTTCGGCAACCCGCCCGGCAGCTCCGGGTAGTAGTCGCTGTAGCCCTCCATGAAGCGGAACCGCAGCGGGCTGTTCGCCAAGACGAAGGCGATCATCGCCGGACCGTTGCGCAGGAAGGCTTCCTGCCGCGCGGCCGGGACATCCGGGCCGACGACGGCGGCGAGGTACTGCGCGGCCTTCGCGGGCGTGTCCGGCACCCCGGCGGCGAGCAGGACCGGGTTGTTGGGGATCCAGATGCCGGCGCCGGACCGGGCCGCGGAGCCCCCGAACGTCGGCGCCTTCTCGAGCACGACGACGCTCAGCCCGCGTTTGGCGGCGGTCAGCGCCGCGGTCATGCCCGCCGCCCCGGAGCCGACCACGACGACGTCGTACTCCGCCGACGGCGCCGCGGCGGCCGGGGCGGCCAGCCCGGCCGTCACGGCGAGGCCTGCGCCCGCGGCCGTGCCGCGGAGGAGCTGGCGGCGGGTCAGGTCGGCATCCATGGCGACTCCTCGCTCGCGGGAACGGCGAGGGCCATGATTTCCGGAGCGCGACGGAACTGGAACAGGTTCTACCCGAGTGGAGCAGTCGCGACGGGCGCTGCTCGGCCGATGGCGCCAAGGGGAACCGGCATTCGGCCCAGGTGCACGGGAGGGCCGAGCCACGCCTCCGGCCCACCGGATCCGCCGCCCGGGACGCGGGCGCCTCGCGGCGCCCGGCCGCCCGCTCAGGCGACCCAGGTCACCGGCACCCGGCGGCGCCCGGCCGCCGACTCACGCCCCAAATCACGGCACCTCGTGGCGTCCGGCCGCCGACTCAGGCCTCCCAGGTCACCGGCACCTCCTCGGGGCCGCGCACCGACAGCGGCGGCCGCCAGGTGATCGTCTCCGCCGGGTCCGCCAGTTCCAGGCCGGGCAGCCGGTCCACCAGCGCCCGCAGCGCGATCTCCCCCTCCAGCCGGGCCAGCGCCGCACCGAGGCAGAAATGGATGCCGTGGCCGAAGCCAAGCTGCGGGGCATCCTTGCGGTGGATGTCGAACTCCGCAGCCGCCGGGAACACGTTCTCGTCCCGGTTCGCCGCCCCGACGTGGGCCAGGACCACCTCGCCGCACCAGCACCCCGCCCAGCGTCACGTCCTCCAGCGCCACGCGCAGCAGGGAGGAGTCCACCGGGCCGTCGTAGCGCATGATCTCCTCGACCGCCCCCGGGGTCAGCGCGGGATCGGCGCGCAACGCCGCCAGCTGCTCCGGATGCCGGCACAGCAGGTCCTCGTCGCGGGCGTGCACGAGGGCGCTCAGGAAGTCGTCCGCGGGACGTGCCAGCTTCTCCGCCACCAGCGCGGCCATGTCCTCGGCGCCGTCACGCCGCGCCCGCTCGATGTCGGCGGGTGCGTGCTGCATCGGCGTCACGATCACCCGCGACCACTGCCGGAACCGCTCGCGGCCGGCGAACGGGACGCCCAGCAGCTCGCACATGACGGCGGTCGGCAGCGGGAAGGCGAACGCCTCGACCAGGTCCACCGGCGGGCCGTGCGCGACCATCGCCGCCAGCAGCCCGTCGGCGATCTCCTGGATCCGGGGCCGCAGCGCGGCGATCCGGCGGACGGTGAACGCCTGGGCCGACAGCCGCCGCAGCCGCGTGTGGCCGGGCGGGTCCATGTTGAGGATGCTGTGCTCGCCGGTCGAGAAGTCGCCCGGCTCGATCAGGCACGGCGCGCCCGGGTACAGCAGGTTGCGGCTGAACCGCGAATCGCAGAAGACCGTGCGGACGTCGTCGTAGCGCGTCACCAGCCAGCCTTCGTGGCCACTCGGGAACGCGATCCGGACGCCGGAATCCGCCCGGACGGCCGCACGGTCGGAGCCAATCGTGATCCATTGTGGACAGTACCGCCCCAGGGAAAAGTTGACGGCACCCTCAGCTTGTGACTAAGTTGAGGAAGTTCTCAATTTAGTCGAGGAGGAGGTTCCCTTGCCGAAAGTGCTCGCCGTCCTGGGCGTCGGTCCCGGGCTCGGCCTGTCGATCGCCCACCGCTTCGGCCGCGAAGGCTTCACGACGGCGCTGGTTTCCCGCACCGACGCCCGGCACGCGTCGTACCGCGCGTCCCTGGCCGGGATCGATGCCCGCACCTACACGGCCGACGTGACCGACGAAGCCCAGCTCCGCGACGTGCTCGTCCGCATCACCGCCGACGCCGGCGAGATCGACACGGTGTACTTCGGGCCGGCCGACGCCACGTCCGGGCCGGGCATCACGCCGCTCCCCGAAGCCGGCGCGGGCACCCTCCGCGCGTCGTTCGACGCCGCCGTGGTCCCGGCGGCGAAACTCGTCGAAGCGGTGCTCCCGGGCCTGCTGGCGCGCGGTTCGGGTTCGCTGCTCTTCGCCGGCGGCCTGAGCGGCAAGTACCCGATGCCGATGCTCGGCAGCCTCGCCCCGGCGTCGGCGGCATTGCGGATGTACGTGCTCACGCTGCACGCGGCCCTGCGGGAGAAGGGCGTCCACGCCGGAATCCTGACCATCGGCGGCCTCATCGAGCGCGGCGACATCCACCGCGTGTTCACCTCGCAGGACCACGGCTTCACCGTGGGCACGCTCGATCCGGACGACATCGCCGAGAAGGCGTGGGAGCTCCGCACGGAGCGGGAAGCCGAAGCGGAGTTCAACGCGATGGCGGCGGTCTAGGCGAGGTAGGCGAGTTCCGGGTGCGCGGCGACGTAGGCGTCGAGCAGCCGCCGGGCCACCGGCACCGAGGCGACCAGCGGGTGCAGCGCGAACGCCCGCAGCGCCGCCGCCCGGGAACCCGTCGTCGCCGCCTCGATCGTCGCCCGCTCGACCGCCTTGACCGTCGTCACCAGGCCCAGCGCGTGGTCCGCCAGCGGCGCCACGCCGAGCGGGCGGGCGCCGTCCGCGCCGACCGCGCACGGGACTTCGACGATCGCGTCACCCGGCACGCCCGGAAGTGCGGAACCGTTGCGGACGTTGAGGATCAGCGTCGCGCGTTCGCCGTGCGCGAGGGCGCGCATCAAGGCCAGTGCGACCTTCTCGTAGCCGCCGCCCTCGAGGTCGTCACGCTCCCCTTCGCGCGTCTCGGCCATGTACGTCGCTTCACGCTCGAGGCGCGTGCGTTCCCACGACGCCAGCGAAGGTTCCGCGTAGAAACCGCGTTGCTGCTCGAGGAGGAACGCCCCGCGCGACTCCGCGCCGGCGGCCTCGCGGGCGAAGTAGTAATAGTGCAGGTACTCGTTGGGCACCGCGCCCAGCGTGCGCAGCCAGTCCGCGCCGAAGAGCTTGCCCTCCTCGAACGACTCGCACGCGGCGGTGTCGGCGAGCAGCCGCGGCAGGACGTCCTCGCCGCCGACCCGGACCGAGCGGAGCCAGCCGAGGTGGTTGAGCCCCGCGTAGTCGAACCGCGCCGCCGCCGCGTCGACCCCGAGAGCCCGGGCGACGCGGCGGCACAGCCCGGCCGGGGAATCGCAGATGCCGATCACCCGGCCGCCGAGGTGCGCGGCCATCGCTTCGGTGACCATCCCGGCGGGGTTGGTGAAGTTGATGACCCACGCACGCGGCGCCAGCTCGCCGATCAGCCGCGCGAGGGCGACCGCGACCGGGACCGTCCGCAGCCCGTAGGCGATCCCGCCCGCGCCGGCCGTTTCCTGCCCCAGCACGCCTTCCGCGTGCGCGACCTGCTCGTCCAGCCGCCGGCCGCGCAGGCCGCCGACGCGGATGGCCGAAAACACGAAGTCCACATCGGACACCGCGGCGGCCAGGTCGGTGGTGGTGCGCACCCGCGGCGCGTTCGCCGCGCCGTCGGCCTGCTCGGCCAGGACCCGTTCGATCGCCGCGAGGCGACCGGCGTCGACGTCGTGCAGGACGAGCTCGGTGACTTCGCCGCCGGCCAGCAGTGCCCCGTGCACCAGCGGCACGCGGAAACCGCCGCCGCCGAGGATCGCCAGCCTCATCGCGAGACGCTTTGCTCGATCGGATGACGCATCAGGTGTTCCGGGGGTCCGGGTGGCGGAGCCCCCGGCCCGGAGCGAAGCTCCGGATGACAGCCGGGCCGCATCCGGCGACCATAGCAGCCGGGAGCACGCAATCCGCGGCTCGACCGGCCGACCTCTTGCGAATCTCGCGCCGCTGACGCAGGCTCGGGCCACCGTTGCGTGATCCGTGGAGGCGCCCGTGCCGGCTGAGCCCGCACCCGAAATCGATGTCTTCCTGTCCGGCCTGCTGTTCTTCGACCTGGTCTTCACCGGGCTCGAACACCCGCCGGCCCCGGGCACCGAGGTGTGGACGGGCGGCATGGGCTCGGGACCGGGCGGGATCGCGAACTTCGCGGTCGCGCTGAGCCGCCTCGGCCTGCGCACGTCCTTGGCGGCGGCGTTCGGCACCGACGTCTACGGGCGCTACTGCTGGGACGTGCTGGCCCGCCAGGAGCACATCGACCTGTCGCGGTCGCGGCGGTTCCCGGAGTGGCACTCGCCGGTGACGGTCTCGCTGGCTTACGCGGGCGACCGCGCGATGGTCACCCACGGCCACCCGCCACCCGTCCCGGTCGCGGAACTCGCCGGTTCGCCGCCGTCGAGCCGGGCGACGGTGGCGCACATCGGCCTCGACACGGCCGAGTGGGTCCACACCGCACACCAGTCGGGCAGCCTCGTGTTCGCCGACGTCGGCTGGGACCCGTCCGAGGCCTGGTCGCCGGCGCTGCTGGAGCAGCTGGCGTGCTGCCACGCCTTCCTGCCGAACGAAGTCGAAGCCCTGCGCTACACCCGCACGGACACCGCCGAAGCGGCGCTGGCCAGGCTGGCGGACCTGGTCCCGATCGCGGTGATCACCCGCGGCGGCGAGGGCGTGCTGGCGGTGGACGGGACGACCGGCGAGACGGCGGCGGTCCCGGCGCTCCCGGTCGACGTGCTGGACGCCACCGGCGCGGGCGACGTGTTCGGCGCCGGTTTCGTGGCCGCGACGCTGACGGGCTGGCCCCTGGTGGAGCGCCTCCGGTTCGCGTGCCTGACGGCGAGCCTGTCGGTGCAGCACTTCGGCGGCGCGCTGGCGGCCCCGGGCTGGCACGAGATCGCCCAGTGGCACGCGCGGACCCGCAGCCCGGAGTACGCGTTCCTGGACGAAGTGCTGCCGTCGGAGACGGTGGCGGGGATCCGCCGCGGCCCGGTGACCCTCGGCTTCGGCGACGACGGCTGGCGCTGACCGGGGACCGTGATCTCCGTCGGCCCCCGGTCAGCGCGGCCTCACCCCACCGACACCCGCAGGATCTTGTTGTGGCTGTTGTGCGGCGTGCTGTCCTTGTCACCGTCCACACTGGTCGCCAGCCACAGCTGCCCGTCCGGAGCGGGCTCGACCGTGCGGAGCCGCCCGTACGTGCCGTTGAAGAACGTCCGGAAGTTCGTCAGCGAGCTGCCGCTGATCACCGCGCGGTAGAGCCGCGCGCCGCGCTGGCAGGCCACGTAAAGCGCGTCACGGATGATCGTGATGCCGCTGCACGAGCCCTGCGCCACCGGGTACGTCTTCTTCGGCGCGATGAACCCGTCGCACGAACCCGACGTTCCCTCGCAGGAGGGCCAGCCGTAGTTGCCGCCCTTCACGATCAGGTTCGTCTCGTCCATGATGCTGTTGCCGAACTCCTGCTCCCACAGCCTGCCCTGCGAGTCGAACGCCAGACCCTGGACGTTCCGGTGCCCGTAGCTCCACACCGCGTTGTGGAACGGGTTGTCCGCCGGGATCGTGCCGTCCGGGTTGATCCGCAGCACCTTTCCGTTGGGGCTGCTGGTGTTCGGGGCGTTGCTGCTGTTCTGCGCGTCACCCGTGCCCGCGAACAGGTACCGGCCGTCCGGGCTGAACCGCAGCCGGCCACCGTTGTGGAACTTGTTGCGCGCGATGCCGGTCAGCAGGATCTGCTCGGTGCTCGTGGTCAGCGAGTCGGCGGCCGGGTCGTACTTGATCCGCACGATCCGGTTGTCGTTCGGCGAAGTGTGCATGATGTACAGCCAGTGGTCGGACGCGAACGACGCCGGGTTGATCTCCAGCCCGGTCAGCCCGCCTTCGCCGTCGGTGCTCTGGACGTTCGGCACGGTTCCGATCGTCTTCTTGGCGCCGGTCTTCGGGTTGAGGTGGACGACGGCGTGCGCGTCGCGCTGGTTGTAGAGGATCGTGCCGTCCGGCAGGGTCACCAGGCCCCACACGACGTCGTCGTCGGTGCCGGCCTGCGTGGCGCCGCAGACACCCTGCGACGGCGTGCAGTTCGAGCCACCGGTGGTGGTGACGTCCAGGACCGGCGTGCTCGGCTCGCTGAGGTTGCCGTTCGCGTCGAAGGCCCGCACCTGCAGGTGGTACGCCGTGTTCGGGGTCAGGCCGCCGAGCGTGGTGTTCGTCGTGTCGGACGTCCCGACCTGCGTGCCGCCGTCGTAGATCCGGTAGCCGCTGACCCCCACTTCGTCGGTCGACGCCGTCCACGCGAGGCCGATCGACGTGCTGTCGACCGCGGTCGTGTGCAGGTTCGACGGCGCCGACGGCGGCGTGTGGTCGTCGGACGGCGGCGTCTTCACCTGCAGCGTCCCGCTGGCCTGCGAGACGTTCCCGGCCGCGTCCCGGGCGTTGACGTAGAAGCCGTAGCTGCCGTTCGGGCCGAGGTTGCCGCAGGTCGCCGTCAGCGCGCCGGTCGTGCTCGCGCAGAGCTGGCCGTCGCGGTAGACGTCGTAGCCCGTGACGCCGACGTCGTCGGTGGCCGCGGTCCACTCGATCGTGGCGCTGGTCGGCGTGACCCCGGCGAGCGTCGGCGTGCCGGGCGGTGACGGCGGCCGGACGTCGCCGGCCGAGCCGTAGACGCCGAATTCCTGCAGCGAGTAGCCCTTCGACGCGTCGGTGCGGCAGCGTTTGGTGCCGTAGACCCGGACGTACCGGCCGGTGCCGTCGAGCGAGGTCAGGTCCTCGACGCCGCCCTTGCCCGCGTCCGTCGAGTAGATCTTCGTCCAGGCGACGTGGTCGGCCGAGGTGTCGATTTCGTAGGCGGTGGCGCAGGAAGCGTCCCACTGCAGCCGGACGCGGCTGACGTGCACCGCCGCGCCGAGGTCGACGTAAATCCACTGTGGATCGACGCCCGCCGCGCTGGCCCAGCGGGTCGCGCTGTCGCCGTCGACCGCGTTCGCCGCCGGGCAGCAGCCACCCGACGACGACGCCGTCACCGGCTTACCTTGGGAGAGCAGGGGATCCGCGGCCGCCGCCGGGGTGATCGCCGCGGCGGCGAGCGCGATCGCGATCGCCCCCGCCCGAATCAGTCGACTCATACCGTCCTCCATGGCTGATGACGACGGCGGAGTGCGAATCGACCCTACGAGCGCGCCGGACCGGTGGTCAACTGGCGTCCCGGTCAACGGGCAGCACCCGTCCGAGGAACCCCCGGATGTACCCGGCGATGGCGTCCAAGTGCGTCTCGAGCGCGAAATGCCCGGAGTCGAGCAGGTGGATTTCGGCGTCGGGCAGGTCGCGGGCGTACGCGCGGGCGCCGTCGGCGACGAAGATTTCGTCGTTGCCGCCCCAGACCGCGAGCAGCGGGACCCGGCTGGTCCGGAAGTACTCGTGGAACTTCGGGTACCAGCCGATGTTGTGGTGGTAGTCGGCGAGCAGCGCCTGCTGGATCGCCGCGGCGCCGGGGCGGTCCAGCAGCGCCTGGTCGTGGATCCAGACGTCCGGGCTGACCAGCGACGGGTCGGGCACGCCGTCGAGGTACTGCGCCCGGGTGGCCTCGAGGGTGACCATGCCGCGCAGGTCGTCCTCGGACAGCGTGCCGGCGGCGAGCTTCTGCGGCAGCCCGGCGCCCAGGCCGTCGACGTAGGCGTTGCCGTTCTGCGTGACGATCGCGGTCACCCGATCGGGGTGCGCGGCCGCGATCCGGAGGCCCACCGGCGCACCGAAGTCCTGGATGTAGAGCGCGAAGCGGCCGAGGCCGATCTGGTCGAGCAGGCCGAGCGTGAGTTCGGCGAGCGCGTCGAAGGTGTAGGTGAAGTCGCTGGTGGGCGGCGCATCGGACGCGCCCGCGCCGAGGTAGTCCGGCGCGATGACGTGGTAGCGGTCGGCCAGCGCCGGGATGAGGTGCCGGAACATGTGCGAGCTCGTCGGGAAGCCGTGCAGCAGCACGATCGTGGGCGCCCCGGCGGGGCCGGCCTCCCGGTAGAACAGCCGGTGCCCGGCGACGGTGGCGTAGCGGTGGCGAACGGTGACCACGGCGGTCTCCTCTCATGTTTATTTTTTATTTATCCATGAGATGGCGTAGGCTGTCAACGGTCGGGGACACTTCGGGAACGGACTTCGGGAGGCGGACATGGTCACGGCGGCACCGGGCGAGGACCGCTCGCCGGCACTGGCACTGGTCAACACCCGGCGGCTGACCGCCGCCGGCCAGGTCGACGACCTCGCCTCCCCCGGCGCGGCCACGGACTGGCTGCGGCGGCACGGACTCGCGGCGGCCGTCTCCGGCCCGGACGAGCTGGGCCGCCTGACGGACCTGCGCGCCGCGGTCCGCGAACTGCTGGCCGCGCTCGCGGACGGCCGCGCACCGGAGGCCACCGCCGTGGACACGGTGAACGCGGCCGCCCGCGCCGACGCGGCCGCGCCCCGGCTCACCTGGCGGAACGGGCCGGTGCGTGAATGGCACAGCACCCGGCCGGGCAGCGCCGACGCGGCGGTGGCGGCCTTGGCGCGGGACGCGATCGAGGTGGTCGGCGGCGAGCTGGGGCCGCTGGTGCGCCCGTGCGAGGCCCACGGCTGCATCAGGTACTACGTCCGCGAGCACGCCCGCCGCCGCTGGTGTTCGACAACCTGCGGCGACCGGGTACGGGCGGCCCGGCATCACCGGTTGGTGGTCGAACAGCGCGAGGGGTCCCGGTGAAGTGCCCGGTGGGCCTGCGCCCGGCGCACCACCCCTAGTCGACCAACGCTCCGCAGCTGACGTTGACCGTCGCCGCCGTCATCGATGCCGCTCGGTCCGATGCCACGAAGGCCGCTACCGCGCCCACGTCGGCCAGCGTCGCCGCGCGGCCCACCATCGTCTTGGCCACGATGCTCTCCTCGATGGCGTCGCGGCCCGGGAAGCCCGCCGGGAGCGTCTCCGGGATGCCGCCCGTCCGGAGCGTCACCGTGCGGATCCCGTGCGGGCCCAGCTCGGCCGCGAGCTGGCGGCGCATCGCCTCGAGCGCGTGGAACGCCACCTGCAGCCCGCCGACCGCGAACTCGCGCACCGGCTCAGCCGCGCCCCGAAGAACAGGATCGCCCCGGACCTGCGCGCGATCATGTGCCGGGCCGCCGCGCGGGCGGTCAGGAACTGGGTGCGCACGGCCGTCACCACCGGGCGTTCGTAGTCCGCGAGCGCCATGTCCACCAGCGGCGTGCCCTGGACGTCGCCGTGGGCGATGAGGTTGACCGAGACGTCGATCCCGCCCTCGGCCGCCACCGCCGCGGCGTGCTCGTCCACCGCTCGCTCGTCGAGGGCGTCGACCGCCGCCGTCTCGGCCTGGCCGCCGGCCGCGCGGATGCGGTCGGCCACCTCGTCGAGCCGGGCCCTGGTCCGGCCGGCGAGGAACACCCGCGCGCCTTCCTCGGCGAAAGCGGTGGCGACGGCCGTGCCGATCCGGCCGGCGCCGCCGTAGACGATCGCGTTCTTGCCGGCGAGCAATGTCATGAAGTCCTCCCATGTCCGGTCACCCGTGCGTCGAACGGCCGGACCCGGAATCGACACTCAGGGCCGCGGGACTCCCACCGGGTTCGGCACGGTGACCAGCCCGCGGTCGATCACCGCCCGGCTCAGCGGCACCGCCAGCGCCAGCAGCCGCTCGACGTCGGGGCCCAGCGCCGCCACCGGCGCCGCCGCCAGCCGGTCCGTGTCGTCCTCGATCCCGCGGCGCAGGTCACGGCCCGCGTCGGTCAGGACGCCGTCCTCGTCGAGGAGCCCGCGGGCCCGCAGCCGGTCCACCGCCGCGTCCCACTGCGCGTCCGACCAGCCGCGATGGGGCTGGATGTCCGCGCGGGCGATCACTCCGTCACCGATGTGGGTGAGGGTCGTCTCCAAGCCGCTCAGCCCCGCGTGGACCGCCGCCAGGACGTGGCCGTCGCCGCGGTGCTCGCGCAGGATCGTCGCCGCCAGCCACAGCCGCGACAGCGGATCCGCCGGCTTCGGCACGCCCGCCCACGCCGCCGCGAGCGGGCGGCCGCCGAACTCGCACGCGTCCACTGCCCGCCAGAGCAGCGCGCTCAGCTCCGGGACGTCGTCTGCGACCGAGCGCAACGCCGACGCCACCGCCTCCATCCGGGACGCGACGACGGCCTCGGGCGAGGCGAACGACCACGCGTCGGGCAACGCCCGGGCCACCATCGCCGGCGCGAAGCCGAACAACATCGCCGTCGCCGGTTCGGGGCCGATCGGGCCCAGGGGCGCCAGCCGCCCCGCGAAGTACCCCATCCAGTAGCCGCGCAAGCCGGCCGCCTTCGCCGCTTCGGCCGTCTGGGGCGCGAAGTAGACGACGGCGTGCAACGGTTCCACGGCCGCCCAGAGGCGACGAGCTGTCATGGGCCCTCCTCACGGGGTCAGCCGGTGCAGGTCGCGCGGGAACAGCGTGACCTCCCGGACGTTCGCGGCGCCGAGCAGCCGCGCGGTCCAGCGTTCCAGACCGATGGCGAAGCCGCCGTGGGGCGGCATGCCGTGCGCGAACGCCTGCAGGTAGCCGGCGTAGTCCGGCGCGGCGTCCCCGAGGACCGCGAGGTAGTCGGCGTACCGGTGGAGGCGCTGGCCGCCGGTCACCAGCTCGACACCGCGGAAGAGCAGGTCGAAGCTGTTCGAGTAGCCGGGCCGCGTGGGGTCCGGGTGGGTGTAGAACGGGCGTTTCGCCATCGGGTAGCCGGTCACGAACAGGAAGTCCGACCCGTGCTCGCGCCGCGCCCACTCCGACAGCGCCCGCTCGTGCGCGGGCGCGAGGTCCGGCTCGTCCGGGTCCGCCGCCACGAGGGTCACCGCGTCCGCGAAGTGGATCTCCGGGATTTCGGCGGGGACGGTGACCAGCGCCGGGTCCGCCATCCCGGCGAGGACTTCGCGCAGCACGGCCATGACGTCGCGGTGGTCCCGGATGAACCCCAGTTCGACGTCGAGGCTGGTGTACTGCGCGAGGTGCCGGGCGGTGTCGTGCGGCTCGGCGCGGAAGACCGGGCCGACCTCGTAGACGCGTTCGAAGACGCCGACGAGCGCCTGCTTGAACAACTGCGGCGACTGCGCGAGGTAGGCCCGGCGGCCGAAGTAGTCGATGCCGAAGACGTTCGCCCCGGATTCGGTCGCCGACGCCACGATCTTCGGCGTGTGCACCTCGATGAAGCCGAGATTGTCCAAGTGGACCGGAAGCCGCAGACGGCCGCCGCGGCGACGGCGAAACGTTCCTTCAGCGCAGGATGGCGCAGGGCGACGGGGGCGTGGTCGAGAATCGTCGGCAGCGACGCCGTGACGGCGGGCCGGCAGAGGTCGAACGGCGGTTTCACCGCCTCCGCCAGCGTCTCCACCACGGGCTCGGTCAGCTCGACCCCGCCGGACAGGCGGGTTGCTCACAGGGTGACTCACTTGTGGAAAACCTCCAGCGGCGCGGGCCGAATCGGAGGTTCAGTCGGTGGGGGCCGATAGACTGGACTTGGGACGCCCCCCCCGGAGAGGGTGGGGGCTGCTGTTCTCTCTCTTGCCCCGGCGGCAACAACTGAGGCGCCGACGTACCGGGGCAGGTCGGCGGCCAGAACACGAGAACTCATCGCACTCCCAACTCGGATCCCTCGGGAGTGCGGGCGACTAGGGGAATCGCGGTGCCACCGCACTTTCACCACTCGGAAGGCGGCCTCATCGCGGCCCGGTGACGGGGGCCGGCCGGCGGGGCATGGGGCGCGGGCGCCGTTCCTCCCCGCACTCCGGAGGGTCTTCGCCGCCGGGCACGGGACCGCCTTCCCAGCTGCCGGCGGCTCTCTGGACCCGTGCGATCCGGGACTACTCGTCTCCATCAGCGCGTTGCCGATCACGGTAACGGCCGAGCCGGGAAGACGCTTCCGATTTTCACCCCCAGGCGACCGGCAGCTCCCGGACCCCGTACACGAGCGTGTTGTGCTTGTACTCCAGCTCCTCCCGCGGCACCGCCGCCCGCAGGTCGGGCACCCGGCGGAACAACCCGGTCAACGCCTCCTGCAGCTCCACCCGCGCCAGCTGCTGCCCGACGCACTGGTGCGCCCCGAACCCGAACGCCACGTGCGTCCGCGGCGACTCACGGTCGAAGTCGAGCTCGTCCGCGTCCGGGAACACCGACTCGTCGCGGTTGGCCGAGTTCAGCGCGGCCACGAGCCACTCGCCCGCCCGAACCGACCGGGAGCCGACCTGGACGTCCGAAGTCGCGTACCGCAGCACACCCCACTGCACCACCGACAGGTACCGCAGCAGTTCCTCCACCGCCCGCTCCGGTGCGGCGAGCACCACTTCGCGCTGTTCCGGGTGTTCCAGCAGCACCAACGTGCTCAACGCGATCATGTTGGCCGTCGTCTCGTGGCCGGCCACCAGGAGGCTGAGCCCGAGCACGACCAGCTCCTCCATCGTCAGCGGGTCGCCGGCACCGGCGACCGAAAGCCTGCTGAACAGATCGTCCTGCGGATTCCGCTGCTTCGCGGTGAACAACTCGGCCAAATAGCCGGAAAGCGCGTCGTACGCCTGCTCGCCTTCCTCCCGCGTCGCGTCGGTGCTGACGAGCGTCGTGCTCTGCCGCTGGAAGTGGGCGCGGTCGGCGTACGGGACGCCGAGCAGCTCGCAGATCACCAGCGACGGGATCGGCAACGCGAAGTCCTGCACCAGATCCGCGCGGCCCGGCTTGACGAGCATCGCGTCGAGGTGGCTCTCCACCAGCTCCTTGACGTACCCGCGCAGCGCCTCCACGCGCCGCACCGTGAACTCCGCGATCACCTTCTTCCGCAGCCGCGAATGGGCCGCGCCGTCGAGCTGGATGATCGAACCCGGGCTGACTTCGAAGTCGAGGTCGGCGTTCGGGTTCGCGTGCACCGAAGACGCGCCGCGCGAGCTCATCGTGCGGTCGGCGAGCACCGCGCGGACGTCGGCGTAGCGCGTCACCAGCCAGGCGTCCATGCCCGCCGGGCACCGCACCTTCGACGTGGGCGCGGTTTCCCGGAGAGTGGCGTAGTTCCCGGGCGGGTCGAACGGGCAGCCGGCGGGCCGGGTCGTCGGGAGGGCCGGGGTTGCGGGTGCGGCCGTCACGGCGGATCACCTCTCTCTTCCGGTGGTCTGTTCTTCCCACCATGGAGAGGACCGCGGCCGCCGTGGGGCGGCCGTCCCACTTGCGACCCGGATGGCCTAGCGAGCGCCGTACGCGCCGCCGTTCACGTGCACGACCTGGCCCGTGAGGTGCGCGGCTCCCGGATCGGCCAGGAACCGCACGGTGTCCGCGATTTCTTCCGGACGGCCGGCCCGCTGGTTGAACGCCACGGAGATCCGCGAGCTCAGCCATTCGTCGGTCAGCGTGCCGTGGAAGAACTCCGTGTCGAGGACGACACCCGGCGCCACGACGTTGGCCGTTCCCCCGGCGCCCAGTTGCCGCGCCAGGTCGGTGTTCCACGCCTCGATCGCCGCCTTCGCCGCGCCGTACGAGCCTGAGCCCTGCTTCGCCGCGATGGAACCGAGAGTCACAACGCGCACGTTGTCCGCGAAGCGCGGCTTCAGCGCCGCGGTGACGAGCACGGCGGAGAGGACGTTCGCCTCGAAGTTCGCCTGCCACGCGTCGGCGAGGCCCTTCAGGTCGCCGGCCGCGGGCGCTTCCCGGACCCGGTCGGTGTTGCCGCCGGCGTTGTTGATCAGGACGTCCACCCGCGAAGGCAGCTCCGCCAGTGCGGCCTGCACCGCCGCCGGGTCGCTCGCGTCGAAGGCCACCGCTCGCGCGCCGATCTTCTCCGCCGCCGCTTCGAGGACGTCCTTGCGCCGCCCGGTGACGGTCACCCGCTCGCCGGCCGCCGCGAACCGGGCGGCGATCGCCAGCCCGATGCCGGTGCCGCCGCCGGTGACCACGATTTCCCGCTGTTCGCTCATGGCGTCATCTTCGCCGAGGAAAGCCCTTTCCCACCGGATTTTCCCGCCGAGTGGGACACGAACCCCAGTTCGTTAGGAAACTTTACGAATAGGTCTTGACGAGCCATCACTCCCCGGCGAACCTGGACGCACGCCGCAGTCATCGTCCGCCCCACGTCCCCCGGAGGCAGCATGACCCGGCGCGCGCTCGTGCTCGTCGTGACCCTGTTCCTCGCCCTGGCCACCGCGCTGACCGGCGCGGGCACGGCGAGCGCGGCCACGACCCAGCCGACGTTCCTCACCTTCTACGGCTGGTGGGACAACACCCCGCCCGGCGGGGACATCTCCTACCCGCAGATCCACGACACCGCGGGCGGCAAAGGCACCTACGCCGACCCGATCACCTTCGCCACCAGCAGCGACGAACTCAAGCCCGGCACCAAGGTCTGGGTGCCGCGGGTGAAGAAGTACTTCATCATGGAGGACGGCTGCGACGAGTGTTCCGACGACTGGAACGGCCACGGCCCGAACGGCGGACCCGGCCTGCGCCACATCGACCTCTGGCTCGGCGGCAAGGGCGGCAGCGCCTTCGACGCGATCGACTGCGAAGACGCGCTCACGCACTACAACGCCGACAACACGCCGGTCATGGAACCGGTCGTCGTCGACCCGCCGTCGGACGAGCCGTACGACGCCACACCGATCTTCACCACGAGCACCGGTGCGTGCTGGGGCGGCGCGCGGCCGAACACCACGGTCGGCCAGTACCGCAACAACTCCACCGGCACCTGCCTGGCCGCCCCTGGCAGCGGCGCCACGCTGAAAGTGGCGGCCTGCACCGGCGGCGCCGACCAGCGGTTCACCTTCCACGGCGCGTTCCTCGTGATCGACGACAAGTGCGCGGGCATCTCCGGCAGCTCGATCGTGCTGCAGACCTGCACCGGCGGCCCGGCCCAGCAGTGGTCGATCAACCCCGACGGCACCATCTCGGACATCCAGTCCAGCAGCAAGTGCTTCCGCGCCTCGGGCACCACGCTGACCGCGGGCAGCTGCTCCGGCACCGCCGCCCGCTGGACGTTCACGGCGGCCGGCACCTCGGGCCTGAGCGTGACGCCGTCCTCGGTGACGGTCGCGCCGGGCGGCTCGGCGACGGCCACCGTGACCTCCACCGACGCCGTGTCGCTCTCCGCGAGCGGCGCTCCCGCGGGCGTGACCGTCTCCTTCTCCCCCACCTCGGTGCCCGCCGGCGGGACGTCGACCGTCACGATCGCCGCCGCGGCCGGCGCGGCCCCCGGCTCGGCAGCGATCACCCTCACCGGCGGGACGAAGACGGCTTCGCTGGGTGTCACGGTGACCGGCGGCCCGGAAGTGCTGCTGTCCCAGGGAAAACCGGCGACGGCGTCCTCCACCGAATCGTCCTCGTACCCGGCGGGCGCCGCCGTGGACGGCAACCTGACGAGCACGCGGTGGGCGTCCAAGGAGGGCACCGACCCGCAGTGGCTGCGCGTCGACCTCGGCGCGGCGAAGTCCGTCACGCACGTCAAGCTGAGCTGGGAAGCCGCGTACGGGAAGGCGTACAGCATCCAGACGTCGGCCGACGGCACGACCTGGACGACGATCTACAGCACCACGACGGGCAACGGCGGCACGGACGACCTCACCGGGCTGGCCGGCACCGGCCGGTACGTGCGGATGAACGGCGTCACGCGCGGCACGTCGTACGGCTACTCGCTGTACGAGCTGCAGGTGTTCGGCACCGCCTGAGTTGCCATTCCGGCAACGAGGTTTGCCTTCTCAGGGACGTTGTCCGCATGCTCAGAGGACGTCCTTGAGGAGGAACCATGTCCCACGACCACCCGATGACCGTCGACGAGATGCTCAAGCAGGACTTCTGGGAAGCGATGTACCAGCGTGACGAGCACCGGATCTGGAGCGGGAACGTCAACGTCAACCTGCGCACCGAGGTCGAGGGCCTGAAACCCGGGCACGCCCTCGACCTCGGCAGCGGCGAAGGCGGCGACGCGATCTGGCTCGCGAAGCAGGGCTGGACGGTCGACGGCGTCGACATCTCGACCACCGCGCTCGCCCGCGCGGAAGAAGCCGGCGCCGAGGCGGGCGTGACGGTGAACTGGCTGCACCGCAACATCCTCGAGTGGCGGCCGGAAGCGCAGTACGACCTGGTCTCGGCGCAGTACATGCACCTCCCGCCGGACCTGCGCCGCGACGTCTTCACCGCGGCCGCGGCGGCGATCCGGCCCGGCGGTTCGCTGCTGGTGGTCGGGCACTCGCCGAAGGCCATGCGGGAGTTCGACGGCCAGAAGCCGCCGGAGGAGCTGTACTTCGAGCCCGAGGAGATCACGACCTACCTCGGCGACCCGTGGCAGTGGGTGGTCGAGACGTGCGAGACGCGCGGCGAGGGCCACCACACCGACGCCGTCTACCGCGCGCGGCGGCTCGAAGCGTGACGGAACGAGGGCCCGCTCACCTCCCCCGACGGAAGTGAGCGGGCCCGCGCCCCGGCTCAGGCGAGCTCGAGGCCGTAGGCCTGCAGCTCGAAGGGTGAGCGGGTAGAAGTAGCTGGTCTGGGTGTCGCCGCCGGACAGCGTGCCGAGGCCCTTCGAGCCGTCGTACGCCGGGCCGCCGGAGTCGCCGTGATCGGTGTGCGCGGTGGTGCCGAACTCGTGGTTGAGCACGCCGACGTCGAAGTTGACCGACTCGTCGACCGAGGTCACCTCACCGCTGCCGCCGCCGGTGGTCGAGCCCTGCTTCTGCATCTGCTCGCCGACGGTCGGCGTCGCCGCGCTGGTGATCTGCTGGCCGGTGTTGATCTGGCCGGGGCCGGTGCCGTTCGGGCGGGTCAGCAGGCCGGAGTCGGCGCCGGGGCAGTCGCTTTCGACGACCTGCGCGCCCGAGACGTCGCCGCCGGACCAGGTGCCGCCGAGGTTGGTGCAGTGGCCCGCGGTGAGCAGGAACGGCGAGCCGCCGCGCGTCACGTTGAAGCCGAGCGAGCAGCGGCCCTGGCTGTTCTGGATCGCGTCGCCGTCCTTGATGTACAGCTCCAGCTTGCCGGTGCGGTGCTCGACGCGGACGCTGTCGCCGTACTGAGCGGCGGCCGCGGCGACCTTGCCGGCGGTCTCCTTGCTGGCCGCGTCGTAGACCTTCACCACGACCTGGTTGGTCTTGGTGTCGATGCCCCACGCGGTCTGCGGCACGTTCTTCACCGCGTCCAGCTGGTTCTTGACGCCGGTGAGCGCGGCGAAGGTGTGCTTGACCTTCTTCGCGGTGAAGCCGGCGGCCTGCACCTGCTGCATCGCGGCGTCGTCGACGACGTTCACGACGGCCTTGCCGTTTTCGAGGTAAACGCCGCCGGACGCGGCGCCCAGTGCGTTCGCCACCTGGGTGGCGCCGGTGATCGCGCGGGCCTGCAGCTCAGCGAAGGCCAGCGGGGCCGCGGTGGCCGCCGAGGTGCAAACGCCGCTGGTCAGCGCGGCGGCCGACAAGACGGCGAAGGTCTTGAAGGCGGTCTTCCGGGGAGTCATCAACTTCCTCCAGGGTGGGGCGTTCGAAGCCGGTGCCGACACTTTCGTTGCCAGGCAACCAACGCACTACCGACGAAGGTTGGTTAATAACCAAGGGATTCGGACATACCTCTCAGATCACCCGGACGGCGCAACGTTCGTAGGGCTTCCGGCCTACTCGCGCCGCCAGCGGACGTGGTCTTCGTACCCCGGGTTCTTCTTCAGATAGCCGGCGATGAACGGGCAGACCGGCACGATCGTCCCGCCGTGGGCGACGACGTCGTCGAGCGCGCCCGCCGCCAGTACCTTGCCGAGGCCCTGCCCGGAGAAGGTGTCGTCGATCTCGGTGTGGGTGAACACCGTGAGGTCGCCGCGGCGGTCGTACTGGGCGATCCCCGCCAGCTTCTCGCCCGCCCACAGCTCGTAGCGGTCCTCGTCCGGGTTGTCGACCACCCGGTTTTCGTCGGTCATCTGCTCTCCTCGCTCGGGGCTTCCACCATCGTGCGACGGCCCGCCACCGCGCGCCGATCGGGCCGGAACGCCGCTGGGCCGGCCGGGGGAAGCGCTCGTCCCGTTCGTGTGCTTCCCGGCTGTTCCCCTTGGCGGACACCACGGCCGGCTGGTTGCCTCGCGGTGTGCCTGAACAGCCGTTCGTCCTCCCCGAGTTCTACATGCCCTACCCGGCGCGGCTGAACCCGCACCTGGACCGGGCGCGCGAGCACAGCAAGGCGTGGGCGCGCGAGCAGGACATGATCGACGTGCCGCAGCACGGCACGGTGATCTGGACCGAGCGCGACCTCGACTCCCACGACTACGCGCTGCTCTGCGCCTACACCCACCCCGACGCCGGCGCCGGCGAGCTCGACCTCATCACCGACTGGTACGTCTGGGTGTTCTACTTCGACGACCACTTCCTCGAGCTCTACAAGCGCACCGGCGACATCGACAGCGCACGCACCTACCTCGACCGGCTCGAGAAGTTCATGCCGGTCGAGGGGGACATCACCGCGACGCCGGAAAACCCGGTCGAGCGCGGCCTCACCGACCTGTGGAACCGGACGGTCCCGCACCGGTCGGCCGGCTGGCGGCGCCGGTTCGCCGACAGCACGAAGGCGCTGCTGGACGAGTCGCTGTGGGAGCTGGCCAACATCAACGAGGGCCGGCTGGCCAACCCGATCGAGTACGTCGAGATGCGGCGGAAGGTCGGCGGCGCACCGTGGTCGGCGAACCTGGTCGAGCACTCCGTGCACGCCGAGGTGCCCGACGCGATCGCCGCGTCCCGGCCGATGGAAGTGCTGCGCGACTGCTTCGCCGACGGCGTCCACCTGCGCAACGACCTGTTCTCCTACCAGCGCGAGGTGCAGGACGAGGGCGAGCTGTCCAACGGCGTGCTCGTGTTCGAGAAGTTCCTCGGGCTGGGCACGCAGGAGGCCGCCGACGCGGTCAACGACCTGATCACCTCCCGGCTGCACCAGTTCGAGCACACCGCGCTCACCGAGGTGCCCGAGCTGCTCGACGACCACTGCGTCGACCCGGCCGCGCGGGCGGCGACGTTCGCCTACGTCAAGGGCCTGCAGGACTGGCAGTCCGGTGGGCACGAATGGCACCTGCGGTCCAGCCGGTACATGAACGAAGGCGCCTTGGCCGACCGGGGCGGCCCGGACCTGGGCGGCGCGAACGGGCTGGGCACCTCGGCGGCACGCATCTTCGCGTCGGTGCTCGCCACCGCACCGCAACGGCTCCGGGCGTACGGTTCGACGCCGTTCCGCGCAGTGGACGTGCCGCGGCCGTCGGTCGGCGTGCCGTTCCCGCTGCGGCTCAGCCCGCACCTCGCCGCGTGCCGGGTCCGCAACGTCGACTGGGCGCGGCGCACCGGCTTCCTCGACGGCGTGGTGTGGGACGAGCGGAAGCTGCGCGCCGCCGACCTGCCGCTGTGCGCGGCGGGCATCCACCCGGACGCGACGGCCGACGCCCTCGACGTCACCAGCGACTGGCTGACCTGGGGCACCTACGCCGACGACTACTACCCGGTGGTGTTCGGCGCGACGCGCGACCTCGCGGGTGCGAAGGCGGCCAATCTCCGCCTGTCGGCGTTCATGCCGGTGAACGATTCGCCGATGCCGACGCCGGCGACGGCGCTGGAAGCGGGCCTGGCCGACCTCTGGCCGCGGACCACGGCGGGCATGACCCCGGACAACCGGCGCACGGTGCGCCGCGCGGTCGAATCGATGACGTCGAGCTGGCTCTGGGAGCTGGCGAACCAGGCGCAGAACCGCATCCCGGACCCGATCGACTACGTCGAGATGCGGCGCCGGACGTTCGGTTCGGACCTCACGATGAGCCTCTCGCGGTTCTCGCACGGCCGTTCGGTGCCGCCCGCCCTGTACCGCACGCGGCCGGTGCAGGCGATCGAGCACTCGGCGACGGATGTGGCGTGCCTGATCAACGACCTGTACTCCTACCGCAAGGAGATCCAGTACGAAGGCGAGCTGCACAACGCGGTGCTGGTGGTGCGGAACTTCCTGGACTGCACCGAGGAGCGCGCGTTCACGGTGGTGACCGACCTGCTGCACGCCCGGCTGGCGGAGTTCGAGCACGCGTCGGCGATCGAGCTGCCGGCGCTGGTGCGCGACTACGCCATCGAGCCGGCCGTCGAGGAGATGCTGCTCGGCTACGTCCAGGAATTCCGCGACTGGATCGCCGGAATCCTGAACTGGCACGAGAACGTGGGCCGCTACACCGAGGCGGAGCTGCGCTACCACCCGGCGGCGGCTTCGGTGTTCGGCGGCCCGACCGGCATCGGCACGTCCTCGCTGCGCATCTCGTCCCTGCTCCCCGCGGGTCACTGAGCCGCGTTGCCCTGGCCACTCCGCCGGGCGTCCGGCGCCGGCGGAGGTGATACTCGGGGCGTGAGCGGCTTCAGCCTGCGATTCCTCGGCCATTCGACCGTCCGCCTGGACCTCGGCGGCCGGGTCGTGCTGACCGATCCGGTGCTCACCGCGCGGGTCGGCGGCCTCGTCCGGGTCGTGCCCGTGCCGGCGCCCGAAAGCTACGCCGACGTCGACCTCGTCCTGCTTTCCCACCTGCACGGCGACCACCTGCACCTGCCGTCGCTGCGGCTGCTCGGCGAAGACACCCGGATCGTCGTCCCCCGCGGCGCCGGGACGTGGCTGCGCAGGAAGGGCTTCGAGCACGTCGAGGAGATCTCGCCCGGGGAGACGCTCACCGACGGCAGCCTGACCGTCACCGCCACCGAAGCCGTCCACTCCGGACACCGGTGGGGGCCGCGCCTGACCCACGGACCGCAGAGCCCCGCGCTCGGGCACCTGATCGAAAGCGACGGCAAGCGGATCTACAACGCGGGCGACACCGACCTCTTCGACGGCATGCGCGGCCTCGGCCCGGTCGACGTCGCCCTGCTGCCCGTCTGGGGCTGGGGACCGAACCTCGGCCCCGGGCACCTCGATCCCGCCCGCGCCGCGCGGGCCGCGGGGCTGGTTCAAGCCCGGGCGGCCGTCCCCGTGCACTGGGGCACGCTCGCCCTCCCCGGCGTCAGGCGCACCGCCCGGATGCGGCGCCTGCTCGCCGATCCGCCGCGGGTGTTCGCCGCCGAAGTGAAAGCCGCCGGAGGGGCCACCGACGTCCTGTTCACCGAGCCCGGCGCCGACGTCGCCCTGCCCTCGCCGAAGGACCGTGCGTGAACTGGACCGACCCGGCCGCGATCGGGTACCCGGCCGTGTTCGGCGGCGTGCTGCTCGGGTCGATCATCCCGATCGTGCCGACCGGCGCGGTCGTCGGCGCCGCGGCCGCCGTCGCGACGACGACCGGCCACCTGTCCCTGCCGCTGGTGATCGTCCTCGCCACCCTCGGCGCCTACGTCGGCGACGTCGTGACGTTCGGGATCCCGCGCCTGGGCAGCGAAGCCGCGTTCCGCTGGATCAGCCGCCGCCAGCCCGCCGAACGGCTCGAGAAGGCCCGCGAGCAGTTCGCCCGCCGTGGCTGGCAGCTCGTGGTGATCGGCAGGCTCGTCCCGGCCGGCCGCATCCCGGTGCTGCTCGCCGCGGCCGCGTTGGGCTACCCGTGGCGGCGCCTGCTGCCCGCCGCGCTCGGCGCGTGCGTCCTCTGGGCGAGCGCGTACGCCCTGCTCGGCATCCTCAGCGGCGGCCTCTTCGACTCGCCCCTCGTCGCGACGCTGCTGGCGACGGTGCTCGTCCTGCTGGTCACCGTGCTGGCCAGCCTGATCGCCCGGTGGCGGCGCAAGACCCCGGCGGCGGCGCAAGACAAGGAGCCGGTGTGACGACGGCGGCGCCGAAGGGCAGGCTGCTGCGCGGCGGCCGGGCCGTCGCCCGCGCGTTGCTCGTCTGGATCGCGGTGACCGGCGCGCTGCGCCTGCTCGACGTGCTCCTGCCCGGGTTCCGGATGACGCACTGGTGGCAGCCGACGGTCTGCGCGCTGCTGCTCGGGCTGCTCGCCGCCGTGGTCTGGCCACTGGTCATGCGGATCGCCTACCCGCTGGCGTTCTTCACCTTCGGCGTCTTCGGGTTCCTGCTGCTCGGGGCCGGGACGCTGGCCGTGTTCCGGACCGTGCCCGGCGTCGAGGTCGCGGGCTTCCGGACCGCGGTGATCGTCACGCTCGGCATGGCCGCCGTCGGCGCGCTCATCTCGAGCGTGCTCGCCGTCGACGAGGACGAGATCTTCTTCCGCCGCGCCGCCCGGCGCCGCCGCCGGCACACCCCCGCCACCGGGGCCGCGGACCAGCCGCCCGGGGTGCTGTTCCTGCAGATCGACGGCCTCGGGTACGACACCGTCCGCCGCGCGATCCGCGACGGCGACATGCCGACGTTCGCCGCGTGGCTCGCCGAGGACAGCCACGCGTTCACCCGGTGGCACACGGACTGGAGCTCGCAGACCGGGCGAGCGTCTGCGGCATCCTGCACGGCTCCAACCACGACATCCTCGGCTTCCGCTGGTACGAAAATGACCGCGACCACGTGATGGCGTGCGCGCACCCGGCCGACGCGGCCGAGATCGAGCGGCGGCACTCCGACGGGCGCGGCCTCCTGTCCGGCGACGGCGCGAGCCGCGGCAACCTGTTCTCCGGCGACGCCGCCCACGTCAGCCTCACGATGAGCTCGATCCCGGTGCTGGTCCCGAAAAAGCTGCTGCGCCGGCACCGGGATCGGCTCGGCGCGGGCTACTACGCCTACTTCGCGAACCCGGTCAACGCGCTGCGCACGTTCGCCGTCGCGCTCGTCGACGTCTTCCGCGAAATCAGCGCGTCGGTGCGCCAGCGCCGCGCCGGTGTGGTGCCGCGGATCCCGCGCGGCGGCTGGTACCCGCTGGCCCGCCCGGGCACGACGGTGATCGCGCGGGACGTCGTCGTCTCCGCGATCCTCGGCGACATGCTCGCCGGGCGGCCGGTCGTGTACGCGGACTTCCTCGGCTACGACGAGGTCGCGCACCACTCCGGCATCGAGCGGTTCGACACGCTGTCGGTGCTGCGCTCGATCGACCAGCAGATCGCGCGGCTGCACCGGGCGAGCCGGCTGGCGCCGCGCCGCTACCACATCGTGGCGCTGTCGGACCACGGCCAGACCCAGGGCCAGGCGTTCTCGCAGCGGTTCGGCGAGACGATCGAGGCGTACGTCGGCCGGCTGTGCGGTGGTTCGCCGTCGCCGACCGCGGCGTCTTCGGGGAAGCGGCGGCAGGCCGAGAGCTGGCAGATCAACGCGGCCCTGGCCGAGGCGACGACGAGCGGCGGCCTGATCGCGCGCCGGCTGCGCGCCCGAGTCGAGGACGCGGAGTGCGCCGAGGACCGCCCGCGCACGACGTCCGGCTCGCCCGGCGCGGTCACCCGCGTGGCACCCGGCGTGGTGGTGGTCGTGTCCGGGCACCTCGCGATGGTGTCGTTCACCGAGCACGAAGGCCGCGTCGAGCTGGAGACGATCGAGCGAGAGTTCCCGGACCTGCTGCCGTCCCTGGTGGACCACGCCGGCGTCGGCTTCCTGCTGGTGCGCAGCCGCGAGTTCGGCCCGGTGGTCCTGGGCCGCGACGGCCTGCACCGGCTGGCGACGGGGGTCGTCATCGGCGAGGATCCGCTGCCGCCGTACGGCCCGCACGCGGCGGACCTGATCCGCCGGGTGGACACATTCCCGCACTGCGCGGACGTGATGATCAACAGCCGGTACGACCCGGATTCGGACCAGGCGTCCCCGTTCGAGACGCACGTGGGCTCGCACGGCGGCCTCGGCGGCCCGCAGCAGCGCGGGTTCGTGGTGCACCCGCGCGAGCTGCGGTTCCCGGACGAGGTCGTCGGGGCGGAGGCCCTGCACCGGGTGTTCCGCGGCTGGCTGGCAGAGTTGGGCCACGCCGAGCCGGCGGGTGCCGGGGCCTCGGTTTCGGAGGTGGTGGCGTGAAACTGCTGCGGGACCTGCCGCTGGGGACGCGAGTCGTGGTGCGCTACCGCATCGAGGGCGGCTTCACCGACGCGCTCGGCGATTTGGTGGCGCGCGACGAGGACTCCTGCACGGTGGAGACCCGGCGCGGGCCGGTCGTGGTGGCGTTCGACGCCGTCGCGCTGGCCAAGCCGGTGCCCCCGCCGCCGGTGCGGAAACCCGGTGGCGGTCCGCCGCCGGCTTTGTGACCATCGGAGGCGTGTTCGAGAATCTCGTGGCCGAAGCTTCGGCGGTGTCCGTCGACGGCTGGGACTTCTCCTGGCTCGACGGCCGGGCCACCGAGGCCCGCCCTTCATGGGGCTACCAGCGCCTCCTGGGCTCCCGTCTCGGTGTCGCGCAGGCGGCACTCGACCTGGAAACCGGCGGCGGCGAAGTCCTCGGCGGCTGCCCCGCCCTGCCGCCGCTGATGGCCGCGACCGAGTCCTGGCCACCGAACATCGCGAAGGCATCGGCCCGGCTGCGGCCCCGCGGGGTCCGGATCGTGGCCACCGCCGGCTTCCCCTTCCGCGACGCCGTCTTCGACCTCGTCAGCAGCCGCCACCCCGTGACGACTTCGTGGTCCGAAATCGCCCGCGTCCTGCGCTCCGGCGGAACGTATTTTTCCCAGCAGGTCGGCCCGGCGAGCGTGTTCGAGCTGGTGGAGTTCTTCCTCGGCCCGCAGCCTGACGAAGGCCGCAACAGCCGCCACCCGGACCACGCCGTGGCGGCGGCCACCCGCGCGGGCCTGGAGGTCGTCGACCTGCGCTCGGAATCGCTGCGCACGGAGTTCTTCGACATCGGCGCGGTGGTGTACTTCCTGCGCAAGGTGATCTGGATGGTCCCGGGGTTCACGGTGGAGCGGTACCGGGACAAGCTGCGGCAGCTGCACGAGAAGATCGACCGCGACGGCCCGTTCGTCGCCCACACGACCCGGTTCCTCATCGAGGCCCGGAAGCCTTGACGATCGCCGCCTCGACGCCGTCCAGCACCAACTCCAGCCCCGCCTCGAACGACAGCCGCGCCTCCCTCTCGAGGTAAGGCTCATCGGACTCCGACGCCTCGTATTCACCTTCCTCCCCCAACCGGGCCACCGTCGGGAACCGGGCCGACAGATCCGGCGCCAGCTCCCCCAGCAGCGCCGACCGCGCGGACCACCAGTCCTCTTCGGACTGTCCCGTCTCGTGGGCCGCCTGTCGGGACTCCGCCGCCGCCTGGACCGAGCCGCGGACGATGTTGAACAACGCCGCCACCACCCACCGCACCCGGGACAACGGCAGCCCGGTCGACGCCAGGACGGAAAGCAGCGTCTCCTGGACGTGGAACTCCCCCGGCCCCAGCACCGGCCGCGCGGGCGAGACCTGCAGCAGCCACGGGTGCCGCAGGTGCAGGTCCCACAGCGAACCGGCCAAGGCCAGCGCCGCCGGGCGCCAACCGGAAGAGACCGGGAACGACGCGGGCAGCTCGCCCAGCGTCCGGTCGTACATGAGGTCGACCAGCTCGGTCTTGCCCGGGACGTACGTGTACAGCGCCATCGCCGTGCGGCCGAGGCGCTCCCCGACCGCGCGCATCGACAGCGCCGCCATGCCCTCGGCGTCCGCGATCTCGATCGCCGCCGCGACGATCGCCTCGACGGACAAGCCCGGCTTGGGCCCCGGGCCGGTGCGCGGCGCCACCACGCGCGGCCCCCACAGCAGTTCCATGGACCGGCGGGCGTCGCCCTGGCCCGCGAAGACGACCACCTTGCCGACTCCTTACACCATAAAGTAATGTACGATGGACAATCACTTTACAGCCTAAAGTATCAAGAAGGACGGTATGACCTCACCCAGGCGGGCCGCCGACACCCACGACGTGATCGAGGTCCGGGGAGCCCGGGAGAACAACCTGACCGGCATCGACCTCGACATCCCGAAGCGCCGGCTCACGGTGTTCACCGGCGTCTCCGGCTCCGGCAAGTCGTCCCTGGTCTTCGGCACCATCGCGGCCGAGTCCCAGCGGCTGATCAACGAGACCTACAGCGCCTTCCTCCAGTCCTTCATGCCGAGCCTGTCCCGCCCGGACGTCGACCTGCTGGAGAACCTGAGCGCGGCCATCGTCGTCGACCAGGAGCGGATGGGGGCCAACTCGCGCTCCACGGTCGGCACCGCGACCGACGCCTACGCGATGCTGCGGATCGCTTTCTCGCGGCTCGGCGAACCCCACGTCGGCACGTCCGGCGCGTTCAGCTTCAACCTGCCCGAGGGCATGTGCCCGGCCTGCGAAGGGCTCGGCCGGGTGTCCGACCTCGACGTCCACGCCCTGCTCGACTTCGACCGCTCGCTCAACGAAGGCGCGGTGCTCGTCCCCGGCTGGACGCCGGACAACTGGTACGTGCAGATCTACGCGTCTTCCGGCTTCTTCGACCCGGACGCCAGGATCCGCGACTTCACGCCCGAGCAGCTCGACGACCTGCTGCACAAGGGTCCGTGCAAGGTGAAGGTCGGCAAGCAGAACCTCACCTACGAAGGCCTCGCGGTGAAGGTCAAGCGGCTCTACCTGCAGAAGGACACCGAGACGCTGCAGTCGCACCTGCGTGCGTTCGTCGAGAAGGCCGCCACGTTCAAGACCTGCGGCGAGTGCGGTGGCGCCCGGCTCAACCAGGCCGCGCTGTCGGCCAAGATCGAGGGCCGGAACATCGCCGACTGCGCCGCGATGCAGATCAGCGACCTCGCCGAGTTCGTCTGGAGCCTCGACGCGCCGTCGATCCGGCCGCTGCTGGGCAACCTGCGCGACACCCTCGACTCGCTCGTCGAGATCGGCCTCGGCTACCTCTCCCTCGACCGCGAGTCCGCGACGCTCTCGGGCGGCGAGGCGCAGCGCGTGAAGATGGTGCGCCACCTCGGGTCCAGCCTCACCGACGTCACCTACGTCTTCGACGAGCCGACCGTCGGGCTGCACCCGCACGACATCGAGCGGATGAACAACCTGCTGCTCTGCCTGCGGGACAAGGGGAACACGATCCTGGTCGTCGAGCACAAGCCGGAAACCATCCGGATCGCCGACCACGTCGTCGACCTCGGCCCCGGCGCGGGCACCGCGGGCGGGCGGCTCTGCTACACCGGCAGCGTCGACGGCCTGCGCGCGTCCGGCACCCTCACCGGCCGCCACCTCGACCACCGGGTCACGCTGCGCGCGCAACCCCGCACTCCGGCGGGGCACGTCTCGATCACCGGCGCGAAGCTGCACAACCTGCGTGACGTCAGCGTCGACGTCCCGCTCGGCGTGCTGACCGTGGTCACCGGGGTGGCCGGGTCCGGGAAGTCGTCGCTGATCCACGGCTCCTTGGCGAACCGCGACGGCGTCGTCGTGGTCGACCAGTCGGCGATCCGCGGGTCCCGGCGCTCCAACCCGGCGACCTACACCGGCCTGCTCGACCCGATCCGGACGGCGTTCGCCAAGGCCAACGGCGTCAAGGCGAGCCTGTTCAGCGCCAACTCCGAGGGCGCCTGCCCGAGGTGCAAGGGCCTCGGCGTGATCTACACGGACCTGGCGATGATGGCCGGCGTCGCGTCGGTCTGCGAAGAGTGCGAGGGCAAGCGGTTCACGCCCAAGGTGCTCACCTTCGAACTGCGCGGCAAGAACATCAGCGAGGTCCTGGCGATGTCCGTCGCCGAAGCCCGGGAGTTCTTCTCCACCGGCAACGCCCGGACGGTCCTCGACCGGCTCGCCGACGTCGGCCTCGGCTACCTGACGCTCGGGCAGCCGCTGACCACGCTTTCCGGCGGCGAGCGGCAGCGGCTCAAGCTGGCGATCCGGATGGCGGAGAAGGGCTCGACGTACATCCTCGACGAGCCGACGACCGGGCTGCACCTCGCCGACGTCGACCAGCTGCTCGCGCTGCTCGACCGGATCGTCGACGCGGGCAACACGGTGATCGTCATCGAGCACCACCAGGCCGTGATGGCCCACGCCGACTGGCTGATCGACCTCGGCCCCGGCGCCGGCCACGACGGCGGCCGGGTCGTCTTCGAAGGCACACCGGCCGCGCTCGTGACCGACGCCTCCACCCTCACCGCCCGGCACCTGCGCGAATACCTGGGGAAGCCGTGAAGCCCACCGGTCTGCTCGAAGTGACGGCGGTGCGGCCCGTGACCCCGCGCACCGTGCGCGTCACGTTTACCGGCGACGGCCTCGGCGAGCTCGAGCCGTGGCCGGACCAGCAGCTCAAGCTCCTGTTCCCGCCACCGGGCCGCCCGGTGCGGCTGCCGTCGGCCGACGACGACGTCATGCGCTGGTACCAGGCGTACCTGGCGATCCCCGAGGACGAGCGCCCGGTGATGCGCAGCTACACCGTGCGCGGGCGCGATCCGGGCCGGGCGGCGATCGACGTCGACTTCGTGCTGCACCCCGGTCCGGCGGGACCGGCCACGGCGTGGGCGCTCCGAGCCGCGCCGGGTGACGTCCTCGGCCGCTACGGCCCGGACGCGGCCTACCGCCGCCCACTGTCCACAGCGGACACGCTGCTGTGCGCGGGCGACGAGACGGCGATCCCCGCCATGGCTTCGATTCTGTCCGAAGTGGACAACGCGGTGGTGTTCGTCGAGGTCGCGGACGCGGCGGAGGAGCAGCCGCTGCCCGGCGAGGTGCACTGGCTGCACCGGGACGGCGCCGGGCACGGCAGCAAGCTGGTCGAAGCCGTGCGCACCGCGAAGCTCCCCGCCGGTTCGGTGGCGGCGTGGCTGGCCGGCGAGGCTTCGACGGTCCGGGCGTTGCGCCGCCACCTCGTCGGCGAGCGCGGCTGGGCCAAGAGCGTCATCGAGTTCACCGGCTACTGGCGGCGCAGCCTGGCCCAGGACGACGCCCCGACCCCGGAGGACCTGGCCGACGCGGCGGAAAAGCTGGAAGACTCGGCCGGGTGGAAGGGGAACTGACGGCATCGGGCATCGACCCGGCTTCGGTGGTGTCGGCCGAGGACCTCGGCGGCGGAACGTACAACCGCGCCGTCCGGTTGCGGCTGGCGGACGGACGGCGGCTGGTCCTCAAGATCGCGCCGACGGCCCCCGGTCTGACCTACGAACACGACCTGCTCGCGACGGAAGCGGAGTACTACCGCCGGGTTCCGGGCCCGGTGCCGTCGGTGGTGGGCGCCGGGCCGGGGTTCCTGCTGATGACGGAGGTGCCGGGCGTCCCGTGGTCGCAGGTGCCCGGCGCCGGCCCGCACCTGCGCACCGAACTGGGCGCGATCGTGGCCGGCCTGCACGAAGTGACCGGCGACGGGTTCGGCTACCCCCAGGACCCGCTGCACCCGACGTGGCCGGCGGCGTTCGCGGCGATGGTGGACGCGGTGCTCGCGGACGCCGTCCGGTACGGCGTGCACCTCCCCCGCCCGGCGGCGGAGATCGCCCACCTCGTCCGCCGCCACGAGCCGCTGCTGGAGCTGGTCACGACGCCGGTGCTGGTCCACTTCGACCTGTGGAAGGGCAACATCCTGCTCGACGGTGACCGGGTGTCGGGCATCATCGACGCCGAGCGAGCGTTCTGGGGCGACCCGGTGGCGGAGTTCGTTTCGCTGACGCTGCTCCACGACCTGGACGCACCCCTGCTGGAGGGCTACGGCCGGGCCCGCTTCGACGCACCGGCTCGCCGGCGGCTGACGTTGTACCGGGTGTACCTGGGCTTGATCATGCTGGTGGAGATGGTGCCGCGGAAGGACACGAACGCCGACCGGGAGCGATTCGTCTCGGCGTGGCTGGCGGAGAACCTGGACGCGGCCCAGCGGGCGTTGTGATCACGTCGCATATCTGCCAGCCCGCGCCACCCGCGCCCGGTTAGGGTCGCGGGCATGCCGAGCCGCGACATCGTCGAGAACGCCTGGAAAGCCTTCGCCACGCATGACGCGGACCGGATTTCCGCCGTCTTCACCGAGGACGCCGAATGGCTGGCGCCGCCGGGCAACGCCACCGCGCTCGCCCTGGGCGGCTCCTCGCACCTCGTCGGCCGGCAGGCGATCGTGCAGTTCCTCGCCGAGGACTTCCCCCGCTTCTTCGTCAGCGACGTCACGGTGACGTTCACCGGGTTCCACGCGGACGGCGAGCGCGTCATCGTGGAAGAAACGATGACCGCCACCCTGGCCAACGGCAACCACTACGCCAACGACTACTGCTTCGTCTTCGAACTCCGCGACGGGCTCATCCACCGCGTCCGCGAGTACATGGACACCGCCCGCGGTCACCGCATGGTTTTCGGCGAGACGGCCTGAGCACGCGCTCTCGGTGGAGCAGCCGCAGGCCTGGTGAACTCGATACCGTGGCCTCCGTGCGCTCCGAAATCGTGGTCCCGCTGGTCATCCGCGACCTCACCGAAGCCGACCTGCCCGAATGCGGCTGGTCGGGCTCCCGGCTGCACCTCGAACACGTGGCCCGGGAGCTCCGCCGGGACGACGCCGACTACCTCGTCGCGTGCGCGGCGCGGTCCGGGCTGCCCGTCGGCAAAGGACTGATCGACTACCGGAAGGCAGCCGGGGCGGGCACCATCGGGCAGCTGGCCGTGCACCCGGCGCTGCAGTCGTGCGGGATCGGCACCGCTCTGGGACGAAGAAGCTCCCGACGGCTCGATCCGCCGCTACGAGACCACCTGCGTCCTCATGCGAAAGGCGATCATGCGAAGACCAGCGACACCAGCTCGTCCACGAACGGCTCCACCAGCTCCGCCCCCGTCCGGTTGAGCACGCTGTGGAACAACGCCACCCGCCCGTGCGCGCCCACGAACACGACCGCCGCCGCGCGGCCCGGGGTCACCCGCAGCGGGTGACCGGCCTCGACGCAGCGCTCGAAGCCCGCGGCCAGCCGGTCGATCACGTCCAGCAGCGGGCCCTCCGCGCGGGCGTCCGGGTCCGGCCGCGAGGCTCCGTTGGCCAGCATCAGGCGATAATGGCCCGGATTCTCCATGGCGAACACGCAGTACGCGTGAATCTGCGCCCGGACCCGGCCGACGACGTCGGTTTCGCCGAGTGACTCCTCCGCCGCGCGCATCGAATCCCGCAGCCGAGCGTATTCGTGGTCGAGCAATCCGCGGACCAATTCCGCACGATCGGAGAAATGCTGGTAGATGCTCGCCGGGGCGATGCCGACGGCCCGGGCGACGCCGCGGATCGTCAGCCCGTCCTCGCCGCCGAGCTCGGCGAGCAACCGGCCGGCCGCGGCCAGGATCTCGCCGCGCAACCGTTCGCCTTCGCCCCAGCGGTTTCTCGTTCGGCCCATTCCGGCTTCGACGTGTTCCGCCACCCGCCTATTCATACGCCCGCGGCAGGCACCGCCGTATTCCGGGGTCCGGAAAACGCCTTCAGGAAACCAGTGCGGGGTACAGCCCGGCGAGATCACCGGAGAGCCCGGCCCGCACGTTCCGGCTGACGTCGTCGGCGAGCACCTCGAAACGGCCTTCCTCGACGCCGTCCAAAGCGAGCCCCGCCACGACCGCCGGGTCGATCTTCGGGCCGTCGACGTGCTTGGCCATGTCGGTGTCCATGTACCCGACGTGCAGCGCCGTCACCTGCGTCTTCTGGGGCGACAGTTCCTGGCGCAGCGCGTTGGTCAGCGACCAGGCCGCGGACTTCGCCGCGGAGTACGCCGCCACCTGCGGGGCGGTGAACCAGGAAAGCACCGACAGCACGTTGAGCACCGCGCCACCGCCGTTGCGCTCGAGGACCGGCGCGAACTCGCGCGTCACGGCCAGCGTGCCGAAGTAGTGCGTGTCCATCTCCAGCCGGATGTCCTCGATGGACCCGCCCAGCAAGGACGCCCCGGTCGACGAACCGGCGTTGTTCACCAGCAGCGTGACGTCGCCCGCAACGGCAGCGGCTTCCCGGATGGACTCCGGATCGGTCACGTCGAGGCGCAGCGGGACCACCCCCGGCAGGTCGATCGACTCGGGATTCCGCGCCGCGGCGTAGACCTTGGCCGCGCCCCGCTCCAGCAGCGCCGCCGCGAACCGACGGCCGAGACCCCGATTGGCTCCGGTGACCAGCGCCACCGCACCCGTGATGTCCATGACGAACTCCTCTCGCACCTGACTTGCTCGTTGCAAGCTAGCTGTCCCCGACCCTACGGGGTAAACTTGCTCCCAGCAAGTCAGGTCGAAGGGATCACACGATGAGCCGTCGCATCACCTGGGCGGACGCCGCCTGCCCGATCGCCCGCGCCGCCGACGTCCTCGGCGAGCCGTGGACGCTGCTGATCCTGCGCAACGCCACCGCGGGCACCACCCGGTTCGAGGACTTCCGCACCCAGCTCGGCATCGCCGACAACGTGCTGACCACCCGGCTGGCCAAGCTCGTCGACCGCGGCCTGCTGACGAAGCTGCCCTACCGCGACGGCGGCCGCACCCGCCACGAGTACCGCCTCACCCAGGCCGGCTCGGACGCCCTGCCGGTGCTGCACGCCCTCGGCGCGTGGGGCGACGCCCACACGGCATCGGAAGCCGGCCCGGGCCCGATGACGCTGGTCCACACCCGCTGCGGGCAGCTCACCCGGCCGGGCGCGAAGTGCGACGCTTGCGGGAAACCCCTGGCCAGGGGCGATCTCGCGTGGCGCGGATCTTGGCTCGGCGAGGGCGAGATCCCCCTGGCGGATCCGGTCGGCTGAGCCGAACGGCCCCAAGCCGGTACGAAAGCCGGGTCACCAACGCCGGGCGATTCCGTGAGTGCCCGGAGCCGCCGTCGCCTCCCGATGATCGCGGCCCGGAAGCGGCCACGCACTGGGCCTGCAACGTCGAACCTGGCGCCCCGAGGCGGCCTTGGAGCGCTAGGTTCGGGACATGCTCACCACGCTGGCCGTCGAGAACTACCGCTCGCTGCGAGACCTGGTGCTGCCGCTGTCCGGCCTGACCGTCGTCACCGGGCCGAACGGCAGCGGCAAGTCGAGCCTGTACCGGGCCCTGCGGCTGCTGGCGGACGCCTCGCGCAACGGCGCCGTGGCGGCGCTGGCGCGAGAAGGCGGACTGCCGTCGACGCTGTGGGCCGGCCCGGAGAACGGCGTGCGACGGGGGACGACGCGGGTCCAGGGCAAGGTGCACACGAAGGCCGTCGGGCTGCGGCTCGGCTTCGCGGGCGACGAGTTCGGCTACGCGCTGGACTTGGGGCTGCCCGTCCCGGGCAGAGGGACGCTGTTCAACCTCGACCCGGAGTTCAAGCGGGAGGCGGTGTGGTCGGGGCCGTACCTCCGGCCGGCGGCGTTGCTGGCGGACCGGGCGGGGCCGTCGGTGCGCACGCGCGTTTCTTCCGGGGCGTGGGGTGACGACCGGTTCAAGATCCGGCTGACGGACAGCATGCTGAGCGAGTTCGCGGATCCGCGGGCGTGTCCGGAGCTGCTGGTGCTGCGGGAGCGCATCCGGTCGTGGCGGTTCTACGACCACTTCCGCACGGACGCGGACTCCCCGGCCCGCCAGTCCCGCGTCGGCACCCGCACCCCGGTGCTGTCCCACGACGGCGCTGACCTCGCGGCGGCCCTGCAGACGATCATCGAGGTGGGCCGCGAAGCGGACCTCGCGGAAGCGGTCGACGCGGCGTTCCCCGGCTCGGCCCTGGAGGTGCGCTCCCAGGACGGCCTGCTGTCGGTCGAGTTCCGCCAGCACGGCCTGTTGCGGCCGCTGTCGGCGGCGGAACTGTCGGACGGCACGCTGCGGTTCCTGCTGTGGGTGGCGGCCCTGCTGACCCCGCGCCCACCGGAACTGCTGGTGCTGAACGAGCCCGAGACCAGCCTCCACCCGGACCTCCTCCCGGCGCTGGCGGTTTTGATCGCGACGGCGGCGAAGGAGACTCAGCTCGTGGTGGTGTCCCACGCCCAGCCCCTGATCCGCGCCCTCGCGGAGGTGGCCGACGTGGGCACGGTCGAACTGGAGAAGGAGTACGGCGAGACGAAGGTGGCCGGCCAGGGCCGGCTGGACCGTCCGTCGTGGCACTGGCCGGCCCGCTGACCGGTCAGCGGCCGCGGGTGCTTTCGCGGATCTCCAGCGCGAACGGCGTCTGGATGTCCTGCGGCGGGGACGTCTTGTCTCCCGTGATCCGCCGGTGCACGAGGTCCACCGCCGCCTCGGCCAGTGCCGTCTTGTCCGGCGCGATCGTCGTCAGCGACGGCAGCGAGAATGCGCTCTCTTCGTTGTTGTCGAACCCCACGATCGCCACGTCCTCCGGCACCCGCAGCCCCAGCTCGGCCACCGCACGCAGCGCGCCGACGGCCAGCAGGTCGTTGAAGCAGAACACCGCGTCCGGCGGCGAAGGCAGCGCCAGCAACGACTTCATCGCCGCCGAGCCCACCGACCGGTGCCACTTCTCCGCCGGGGCCACCAAAGCGTCCGAATAGGACAAACCGGCCTCCGCGAGCGCCGACCGGTACCCGGCCAGCCGCTGCGACGACGTCCCGCGCTCCGGGTTCCGCCCGATCGCCGCGATGCGCTTGCGGCCCAGTGCGGCCAGGTGCGACACCGCCGTGCGCGCCGCCAGGACGTTGTCGATCGCCACGTGGTCGATCGGCACGTCCACCGCGTGCTCACCCAGCATGACCAGCGGGATTCCGCCCGGATCGGCCGGGAAGTCCGGCGCCTCCAGTGCTTCCGGGTGCACCAGGGCGCCGTCGACCAGGTGGGGCCCCAGCGACGAAAGCGTCTCCCGCTCCCGTGACCGCGTCCCCTGTGTCTGTTCGATCAGGACGCTCCAGCCGCGCTTCTGCGCCGCGGTGATCACCAGGCCGGCCAGCTCGCCGAAGTACGGGATCGACAGCTCCGGCACCATCAGCGCCAGGAACCCGGTGCGGCCGCGGCGGAGGTTGCGGGCCCCGACGTTCGGCCGGTACCCGGTCGCCGCCAGGGCTTCCTCGACGCGCCGGCGGTTCTCCGGCTTGACGAAGGCGTAGCCGTTCACGACGTTCGACACCGTCTTCACCGAAACTCCGGCAAGCGTGGCGACGTCCTTGAGCGTCACGGTCACAGGCGGTCCCTTCAGAGAGTGAGCACGAAGTGTAGCGAGCGGCCGCCGGTTTACAACGTTGTTCCAACGATGTAAAAAGTACCTCAAGGCTCCCGCGGTGACCCCGATCACCCCGGCGAGCGGGCCACCAACGACGCTGCCCGAGGAGTCGCCGTGCTCTTGTCCTCCCGTCCCCGACTGGTTCTGGTCACCGCGGCCGCCGCCGCGCTGACCCTCACCTCCTGCACCAGCAGGGAAGAATCCCCCGCGGCCCCGTCGAGCGGCGGTGGGCCGGCCGCCAGCGCCCAGTCCGCCGCGCCGTCCGCCGACGGCTGCACGCTCGACAAGACCGGTTACCCCAAGGTCGACCTGAAGACGGCGGTGGTCGGTTTCTCACAGTCCGAAAAGGAGGCCAATCCCTTCCGGATCACCGAGACCCAGTCCATCCGCGACGAAGCCGCGAAGCTCGGCATCGCGAGCGACAAGCTGCTGGTCACCAACGCCCAGAACGACCTGAACCGGCAGATCAGCGACATCAAGTCGATGCTCGACCGCGGCGCCCAGCTGCTGGTCGTCGCGCCGCTGAACTCCGACGGCCTCCAGCCGGCCCTCGACGCGGCGAAGGCCAAGAAGGTCCCGGTCGTCACCATCGACCGCAAGGTGACGTCGCAGCCGTGCACCGACTACCTGACTTTCATCGGCTCCAACTTCGTCGAGCAGGGCAAGCGCGCCGCCCAGGCGATGGCGAAGTCGACCGGCGGCACCGGCAAGGTGGCGATCCTGCTCGGCTCGTCCGGCAACAACGTCACCACCGACCGCACCAAGGGCTTCAAGGACGAGCTCGCGAAGACGCCCGGCCTGTCCGTGGTCGCCGAGCAGACCGGCGAGTTCGACCGCTCCAAGGGCCAGGCCGTGATGGAGCAGCTCATCCAGAGCCACCCGGACATCACCGCCGTCTACGCCGAGAACGACGAAATGGGCGTCGGCGCGGTCAACGCGCTCAAGACGGCCGGCAAGACCCCGGGCAAGGACGTCAAGATCGTCTCCATCGACGGCACCCGCAACGCCGTGCAGCTCATCGTCGACGGCAGCTACAACGCCGTGATCGAGTCCAACCCGCGCTTCGGCCCGCTGGCCTTCCAGACGCTGCAGAAGTTCGAGAGCGGCGAGCCGATCCCGGCGAGCATCGTGATCACCGACGACCAGTACGACGAGACCAACGCCGCGCAGAAGGTCGGGAACTCCTACAAATGACGGCAGCCACCGACGAGGACGTCGCCATGACGACCGCACCGGTGCTCGAGGTGGCCGGGGTGACCAAGCGGTTCCCCGGCACCCTCGCGCTCGACGACGTCAGCTTCGCGCTGCGGCCGGGCGAGGTGCACGCGCTGGTCGGCGAGAACGGCGCCGGCAAGTCCACGCTGATCAAGGTGCTCACCGGCGTCTACCAGCCCGACGAAGGCGAGGTCCGCCACCTCGGCGAGCCGGTGACGTTCAAGCGGCCGATCGACGCGCAGCGCGCCGGGATCTCCACGATCTACCAGGAGGTCAACCTCGTCCCGCTGATGAGCATCGCCGGCAACGTCTTCCTCGGCCGCGAGCCGCGCACGAAGACCGGGCTGGTGGACTGGTCCAGGATGTACGCCGACAGCCGCGAGCTGCTCAAGGGCTACGGCATCGACGACGATGTCAAGCGCCCGCTGCACACCCTGGGCGTCGGCGCGCAGCAGATGGTCGCGCTCGCCCGCGCGGTCTCGACCGACGCGAAGGTCGTCATCATGGACGAGCCGACGTCGTCGCTCGAGCCGCGCGAGGTGGAGACGCTCTTCGAAGTGCTGAACCGGCTGCACGCCGAAGGCATCGCGATCGTCTACGTCAGCCACCGGATGGACGAGCTGTACCGGGTGTGTGACAGCGTCACCGTCCTGCGCGACGGCCGGGTCGTCCACAGCGGACCGCTGAAGCCGCTGCCGCGCATCGAGCTCGTGTCGCTGATGCTCGGCCGCGAGATCCGCCAGATCCGCGAAGAGGGCGTCACGGCGTTCGGCGAGGAGCACGAGGTCGAGCGCGAGCCGCTGCTCAAGGCCGAAGGCCTCTCCGGGCTGCGGAAGCTGCACGACGTCTCGGTGAGCATCCGGCCCGGTGAGGTCGTCGGCTTGGCCGGCCTGCTCGGCTCCGGCCGCAGCGAGACGGCCCGGGCCATCGTCGGCGCGTTCCCCCTCGACGGCGGCAGCGTGCTGCTGGCCGGGAAACCGCTGAAGAGGGGCAAGATCGCCCAAGCCGTGCGAGCCGGGATCGCGCTGCTGGCCGAGGACCGCAAGACCGACGGCATCATCCCGAACCTGTCCGTGCGCGAGAACATCGTGCTCGCCGCACTGCCGGGCCTCTCGCCGTTCGGCCTGGTCAGCAGGGCCAGGCAGGACCGGATCGTCAAGATCTTCATGGACCGCCTGCGGATCAAGGCCGCCAGTCCCGAGCAGAAGGTGTCGGAGCTGTCCGGCGGCAACCAGCAGAAGGTGCTCCTCGCCCGCTGGCTCGCCACCGGCCCGAAGATCCTCCTGCTCGACGAGCCGACCCGCGGCATCGACGTCGGCGCCAAGGCCGAGGTCCAGGCGCTGATCGACGAACTCGCGCAGGAAGGGCTGGGCGTCCTGCTCATCTCGTCCGAACTGGAGGAACTGATCGACGGCTCCGACCGCGTGGTCGTGCTGCGCGACGGCTCGGCCGTCGGGGAGCTGACCGGCGACCGCATCACCGAGGAAAACGTCCTGACGGCCATCGCAGCGGAGGGTGACAACGATGTCCACCGCCACCCTTGAGCGCGCGAAGGTCACCGCGTGGCTGCAGGACTACGGCGTCTACCTGGCCGTCGTCGTGCTGCTGCTGTTCAACGTGGTGTTCACCGAGAACTTCCTGTCCGCGGCCAACTTCCGCACCCAGCTGGTGCAGGCGGCGCCGGTCTGCATCGTCGCGCTCGGCATGGCGCTGGTGATCGGCACCGAGGGCATCGACCTCTCGGTCGGCTCGGTGATGTCGATCGCCGCCGCGCTCATCCCCCTCTACCTGGGGGCGGGACCGATGACGGCGATCATCGTGGCCGTCCTCGCCGGGATCGTGTCCGGCCTGTTCAGCGGCTACCTGGTGGCCTACCTGGGCATCCAGCCGATCATCGCCACGCTGGCGCTGCTGGTCGGCGGCCGCGGGCTCGCCCTGGTCATCGCCCACGGCCAGCTCGTCCAGCTGCACAACCGCGACTTCCTGCAGCTGGGCACCGGGGACGTCCTCGGCATCCCGGTCATGGTCATCGTCGCGGGCGTGCTGTCCGTGCTGGCCGGGCTGGTCGTGCAGCGCACGACGTTCGGGCGGCACCTGGTCGCCGTCGGCGGCAACCGCGCGGCGAGCTCCCTGGCCGGGCTGCCGGTGAAACGCGTGCTCGTCGGCGTCTACGTCATCTCGGGGGCACTGGCCGCGGTGGCCGGCGTGCTGGCGACGTCGAGGCTGGGCGCCAGCGACCCGAACGACCTCGGGCTCTTGATGGAGCTGTCCGCGATCACCGCGGTCGTCGTCGGCGGCACGCCGCTGACCGGCGGCCGGGTCCGCGTGCTCGGCACCGTGTTCGGCGCGCTGCTCATGCAGCTCGTGCACGCCACCCTGATCAAGCACAACCTGCCGGACTCGACCGCGCAGATGGTCCAGGCGGCCATCATCGTCGTCGCGGTCTACGTCGCGCGCGAGCGGAGCAGCAGATGACCGCCACCACCACCGAACCCGCCGCGCGCAACGCCGCGTTCGCCGGAGTCCTGCAGCGGCAGGGCGCGGCCGTCGTGCTCGTGCTCGGCATCGCCGCCGCGTGGTTCGCCTTCCCGCGCTTCGGATCCGCGGACAACCTGCGCGACCTGGCGCTGCAGAGCTCGTTCCTCGCGGTGATCGCGCTCGGCATGACGTTCGTGATCATCTCCGGCGGCATCGACCTCTCGGTCGGCTCGAACTACGCCCTCGGTGGCGTGCTCGCCGCGTACGGCGCGCAGTACGGGCTGGTCGTGGCGATCCTGTTGCCGCTGGCGGTGTGTTCGCTGATCGGGTTCGTCAACGGCCTGCTCATCGCCCGCACCGGGATGGCGCCGTTCATCGTGACGCTGGCGTCGCTGCTGTTCGCCAGGGGGCTCCTGCTGGCCCTGACCTCCGAGGGCGCGACGACGTACAAAGTGGACGCCGGCTCGGCGTTCCTCTGGCTCGGCCAGGGCACGGTCTTCGGCATCGGCGTCCCGGTCTACCTGACGCTCGTCCTGTTCGCCCTCGGCGGGCTGCTGCTGCGCCGCACGCGGTTCGGCCAGTCGGTGTTCGCCATCGGCGGCGCCGAGCAGTCGGCGCTGCTGATGGGGCTTCCGGTCGCCCGCACCAAGATCAGCCTCTACACGCTCAGCGGCGCGCTCGCCGGCGTCGCGGGCATCCTCACCGCCGCGTACCTGCAGTCCGGCGTCACGGTGATCGGCGTCGGCACCGAACTCGACGCGATCTCCGTCGTCGTCATCGGCGGCACGCTGCTCACCGGCGGCGCCGGGACGATCATCGGCACGCTCGTCGGCGTGCTGCTGCGCACGCTGATCCAGAACGTCATCAACCAGATCGGCACCCTCGACTCCAACTACCAGACCGTGGTGAGCGGCGCCTTCCTGCTCGTCGTCGTGGTGATCCAGCGCCTGCTCGCGCGCTCCCGTACCCGCTGACCCCTGTCCCCTACCAGGAGGTTCAACGATGTTCCGCCCCGCCCGACTGGCTGCCGTGCTGGCACTGGTCCTCACCGGACTCGCGGTCCCCGCCGCGCACGCCGAGTCCCCACCGCAGTGGCAACGGCTCACCCCGCCGCTGTCCACCCCGTGGACGAAGGACGTCTCCCCCGCCAACGCCCTCCCCGACTACCCCCGGCCCCAGCTGACCCGTGACAAGTGGCAGAACCTCAACGGCGTCTGGGAGTTCTCGTCGGCCAAGCCCGGCGAGGCCGCCCCCGTCGGCCGGTCCCTCGGAGAGCGCATTCTCGTGCCGTACCCGGTCGAGTCCGCGCTGTCCGGGATCATGCGCCACGAGACGAACATGTGGTACCGGCGGACGTTCCAGCTGCCGCGCGACTGGCGGGGGCAGCGGATCCTGCTGCACTTCCAGGCCGTCGACTACGACACCACGGTCATCGTCAACGGCAAGACCGTCAGCCGCCACACCGGTGGCTACGACGCCTTCTCGGTCGACGTCACCGACGCACTGACCACCGCACGCGACCAGGAGCTGATCGTCGGCGTCGCCGATCCGAACGACCAGGGCGGTCAGCCGATCGGCAAGCAGCGCCAGCCCGGTGACGGCATCTTCTACACGCCGTCTTCGGGCATCTGGCAGACCGTCTGGATGGAGCCGGTGGCGGCCGCGCGCATCGACCGCCTGGACGTCACGCCGGACCTCGGTTCCGTGACGGTGAACGCCGTCGTCGGCGGGCCGGTGAAGCAGCGCGTCGAAGCGGTGGCCTACGACCACGGCCGCCCGGTCGGGCGCGTCACGGGCGACGCGAACAAGCCGTTGAAGCTCAAGGTGGACCGGCCGCACCTGTGGTCCCCGGACGACCCGTTCCTCTACGACCTGCGGGTGAAGCTCGTCCCCTCGGGCGACGAGGTCGGCTCGTACTTCGGGCTGCGCACGATCGGCCTCGGCAAGACCGCCGACGGCAAGCAGCGGATGCTGCTCAACGGCAAGTTCGTCATGCAGGTCGGCCCGCTCGACCAGGGCTTCTGGCCGGACGGCATCTACACCGCACCGACCGACGCCGCGCTGAAGTTCGACCTGGAGCAGGAGAAGACGCTCGGCTTCAACATGGTGCGCAAGCACATCAAGGTCGAGCCGGACCGCTGGTACTACTACGCCGACAAGCTGGGCCTCATGGTGTGGCAGGACATGCCGGCGATGAAGGACGACGTCGAGCCGTCCGCGGCTTCGCGGGTCAACTTCGAGTCCGAGATGAAGCGGATGATCGACCAGCACCGCAGCTTCCCGTCGATCGTGAGCTGGGTGCCGTTCAACGAAGGCTGGGGCGACTACGAAGTCGGCCGCATCGCCGATCTCGTCAAGTCCTGGGACCCGACGCGGCTGGTGAACGCCGAGTCCGGCGTCAACTGCTGCCGGTCCGAACCGGACAGCGGCAAGGGTGACATCTACGACGACCACACCTACACCGGCCCGGGCACGCCGGTGCAGACCGGCCCGCGCGCGGCGGTCGACGGCGAGTACGGCGGCCTCGGCCTCAAGGTCGCCGGGCACGAGTTCGACGCGGCGGGCAGCTTCGCCTACGAAATGGAGCCCGACAGCGCGACGCTGACCCGGCGGTACGGCGAACTCCAGCAGCGCCTGCTGCTGGTCGCCCGGCGGTGCGGGGTGTCCGCGGGTGTCTACACGCAGACCACCGACGTCGAGAAGGAGGTCAACGGCTTCTTCACCTACGACCGGCAGGTGAAGAAGATGGACTTCGCGGCGGTCCGCGCGGCGAACCTCGCGGTGATCAAGGGCGCCACCGGCGCACCCGTGTCCGGTCCCTCGGTGCCGGCCGGAACGCCCGGGATCGACGGCATCGCCGCGTACCCCTTCGACGAGAACACCGGCACGGTGGCGGAGGACGTCGTGGGCAGCCACGACGCCACGCTCGTCGGCGGCGCGTCCTGGACCGCGGGCAAGAACGGCTCGGCGCTGGCGGTGAACGGGTCGGGCCAGTACGCCGACACGGGTGCCGCGCTGGTGAACACCGAAGGCAGCTACAGCGCGGCGGCGTGGGTGAAGTTCAACGCCGTCGGTGACGGCTTCCAGACGATCGTGAGCCAGGACGGCGACAGCAACAGCGCGTTCTTCCTGCAGTACTCGGGCGCGGACCACCGGCTGGCGATGAGCTTCGTGGGCACGCGGGCCCTGGCGCCCACCGCGCCGGAGCCGAACCGCTGGTACCACGTCGTCGGCGTCCGCGACGCGGCATCGGGCACGCTGAAGCTCTACGTCGACGGCCAATTGGCGGCGACGAAGAGCGTCTGCCTCGGCGAAGCATCGACGGGCCACACGGTGATCGGCCGCGGCAAGTACGGCGGCGGCCCGGTCGACTACCTCAACGGGGCGGTCGACCAGGTCCACGTCTACGACCGGGCGCTGTCCGACGCGGACGTGAGCGCGTTGTACAGCAGCGGCAAGTAGCGATTCGCCGGAATGGCCGCATCGGGTTCTCCGGTGCGGCCATTCCGCGGCTTCCGGCCGCGGTCGGCGGCCCTCACCCCTGCCGCGCGAGCAGCCCGGCCAGCAGGTTCGAGAGTCCCTCCGCCAGCCCGAACGCGGGCGGCTCCTCCGGCTCGGCCGCCGCCACGGCCGCCGTCGGGTTGGCCGCGGGCCACGAGCCCGACAGCAGGACCACCACCCCGCGGGCGAAGTGCCGGGCCGCCTCCGCCGGCAGCTCCGGCACCCGGATCCGCACCAGCTCGCCCAGCCGCTCGGTGTTCGCGGCGGCCCGGCGTTTGAAGCTGCGGGCGAACTCCACCGGGATGTTGCGCTCCAGCACCGGCGCCATCGAACTCAGCAGCTCGCACAGCACCGGCTGCCCGGTGAGCGTCGCCGCGATCGTCCCGGCGATCCGCTCCTCACGCGCGAAGCCGGGCTCCGCCGGCCCCGGTTCGCCGAGCGCGGCTTCGAGGTCGCCGAGCCAAGCCGTCCACGCGCTGTCGAGGATCTCCAGGAAGATCGCCTCGCGGCTGTCGAAGTACCGGATCACGTTGGACTTCGCCAGCCCGACGCGGCAGCTGAGCTCCCGCAGGCTGATGTCGGCGACCGGGCGCTCGGCGAGCAGCTCCCTCGCGGCGGCGAGGATGGCCCGCCGGCGCGCCTCGATCTGCTCGGGACGGCGGGCGCGCTGGAATCCGGCGCTCATGGCGCCGAGGCTACCGATCGGTCGAAGCCTTCGTTCCGGTTTCCCGGCGCGACTTGACCCGGCGGTAGCTCCAGCCCAGCAGCGCGAACAGGATCACCGACGACAGGATCAGGCTCGACCCGGTGCTCCAGCCGCTGAACGGCAGCGACTTCACCGTGCCCCAGACGATCCCCGCCGCCAGCAGCGCCAGCCCGGCCAGCACCGAGCCGGCGATGCGCAGCGGCGACGACACGCTGTCTTCCGCCGCCTTCATCGCGCGGTCGCGCACCGGGTCGACGTACCGTTCGAGCGCCGGGAACTCCGAGGCGAGCAGCAGCAACCCGGCCAGCACCAGCAGCAGCCCGGGGCCGGGCAACACGAGCAGCAGCACCCCGACCACCAGCAGGACGGCACCGGCCACCACCTTCAGGCCCCGCCTCATCCGCTTTCCGAGCCCCACGCGACCACTCCTGTCGTTTGGACCGATTCTTCCCGTCCCGGCCGCTGTCTGCCACTCACGAGAGCCCATACCCGCGCGGCGGCCACGACTAACGCGCAGAGCGTCGCCGAACCCAGCCAGCCGACGAGGCCCGGCCAGACGTACAGGATCTGCCCGAACGTGCCCCGCCGCCCGGCGAAGACGGCCCCCATCAGGTCCGGCAGCAGCACCAGGACCACGCCGGGCACCAGGCAGGGCAGCAGCCGGAGCCCCGCGCGCCACGGGCTCTTCCGCCGCGCGGCCCACCGGCGCGCGTGGACGACGCCGAGGGCGGCGAGCAGCACCGAAAGCAGGATCAGCCCGGCGAGCACCCGGTCCGCGACCACCCCGGCGGGCAGCGCGAGCTCCGGCGTACCGCCCTGGACCAGGGTGGCCAGGCCCTGCGCCAGCGTGTCCGCGTCGTTGTCCAGCGCCATGCCGGTGGTGGCGAGCACGGCGATGCCGTAGCCGTCCGGCAGCAGGAGCTGCGCGGCGGTGTGGCTGAACCACTCGCCGGTGTGGGACAGCCGTCCCGACGGATCGGCACGCCAGCCCAAGGCGTAGTCGCGCCCGGGTGCCGGGGTGTGCGCGAGCGCGACCGAGGACGGCGACAGGACACCGCCACCGTCACGCTGCGCGATCAGCCACCGCGCCAGGTCCTGCGCGGTGGTCACCACGCCGTGGCTGCCACCGGTGAACCAATCCGGTTCGGTCACCGGCACCTCGAACCCGAACGCCCGCACGTACCCCGGTGAGAGGTCCGCGGGCGGCTCGTCCACGGTCGTGCTCGACGTCATCCCGAGCGGCTGGAACAGGCGCGTCCGCAGGTAGGTGTCGAACGGCTGTCCGGCGACGACCTCGACGATCCGGGCGGCGACCTCGTAGTTCGGGTTGTGGTAGTGGAACCGCGTGCCCGGCTCGTCGGCGAGTTCGGCGTCCTTCAGCCGGGTGACGGCCTCGGCGAGGGTGTGCGGCTGCGGCAGCGCCAGATCGGGGAACGCCGAGTCGGCCATCCCGGACGTCTGGTCCAGCAGCATCCGGACGGTGATCTTCGCGCCGCGCGGGTCGGCGAGCCGGAAGTCCGCCAGGTACCGCGTCACCGGCTCGTCCAGCCCCAGCCGGCCCGCTTCGGCGAGCTGCAGGACCGCGAAGGCCGTCATGGACTTGCTCACCGACGCGATCGGCAGCCGGGTCGACGCCGTGAGAGGTGTGCCCGCGGCGTCGTGCCCGTACCCGGCGACGCGGACGACGTCCTGGCCGTGGGTGACCGCGACCGTGACGCCGGGCAGGCCGGTGTGGTCCAGGTAGGCGCGGACGTAGCTGTCGATGTCCCGGGGCGGAGCCGCGTCCGCCGGGGTGGCCGTGGCCAGCAGGAGGGCCGCCAGCACGAGGAGGAGCCGTGTCATGGCTGTGAAGGTAGGCAGCGCGGGGTGGCTGTCGCTGCTGCCGGACGGCCGGGGCGACCCCCTACTTTCGGCAGCTCCTTGACGGGCTGCCACGGCTCGCCTATCTTCAACTCATCAGTTGATAAACCATCTGGTTGATCAGGAGGTGCGGCTCATGCCGGGCGTGGTGGCGAGCTTCTGCATGTCGCTCGACGGGTTCGTGGCACGGCCCGACGACAGCGTCGGACCGCTCTTCGACTGGTACCAGGCCGGAGACGTCGAGGTGCCGATGGTCGGCTACCCGATGACGTTCCGCGTCGCACCCGCCAGCGCGCAGTACCTGAGCACGTTCCTCGATTCGGTGCGCCACAGCGCCTTCGTCTGCGGCCGCCGGGTGTTCGAGCACACCCACGGCTGGGCCGGCCGGCCCCCGGGCGGCGGCGCGGCGTTCGTCGTGACACACCGGCCCCCACCGGCCGGCTGGCCCGCGGACCACTTGGCGCCCTTCATGTTTTGCGCGGACATCGCGAGCGCGATCGAACAGGCCAAGGCGGCCGGCGACGGAACGGTGGGCGTTTCCGGGCCGTCGATCGCCCAGCAGTGCTTGAACCTCGGCCTGCTCGACGAGGTGCGGATCGACCTGGTTCCGGTGCTGCTCGGTACCGGCGTGCGGTACTTCGAGGACTCCGGCACCGGGAACGCCGAGCTGGAGCAGGTGGAAGTCGTTGCGGGGCAAGGGGTTACGCATTTGCGGTATCGGGTTCACTACCGCTGATCCCGGTTGGACACCACCTGATCGGTAACTGTTCAGGTCGTTGTCGGGCTGTGAGTGGGCCTGTGGGATGATCTTGTTGTGGGGGAAGGTGTTCGTCCGTCGTATGACGAGCTGGCCGCGCTGGTCGCAGCGCAGGCGGTGGAGCTCACGCGTGCGCGGGAGGAGATCGGCCGGCTACGGGACGAGGTCGCCCAGCTGAAACGCCGCCTCGGGATGAATTCGGGTAATTCGTCGATGCCGCCGTCGTCGGACCGGTTCAGCAAACCGGCGCCGAAGTCGTTGCGTGGCAAGACCAACCGTAAGCGGGGTAAGCAGCCGGGAGCGCCGGGGGCGAGTCTGTCGCTGGTTGAGGACCCCGACAGGGTCGTGGATCATGAGCCGTCGTCGTGCTCGGGATGCGGCACCGAGCTTCGCCGGCACGACGAGGTCGGGGTGACCCGCCGGCAGGTGGTGGACCTGCCCGAGGTGCGTCCGTCGGTGACCGAGCATCGCCTGCACCGGCTGCGGTGCCGCGGATGCCGCCACGTCACCACCGCGCCCGCGCCGGCCGAGGCGACCGCACCCGCCTGTTACGGGCCGAACGTGACCGCGCTGGCGGCGTATCTGCTGACCTACCAGCACATCCCGGTCGCGCGAACCGCGCAGCTGCTGGAAGACCTCATGGGGCTGCCGGTCTCGACCGGCTGGGTCGCCGGTGTCCTCACTCCGGTCGCCGCCAATCTCGACGAGTTCGCCCAGCGGGTCGAGCAGGCATTGCGGGTAGCGCCGGTGGCGCACTTCGACGAGACCGGCATCCGGGTCGCAGGCAGGAACTGGTGGCTGCACGTCGCCTGCACCCCACATCTGACCGCCTACCTGCCGCACCGGCAGCGTGGTGGCGAGGCGATGGACGAGTTCGGGATCCTCAACTACTTCCGCGGTGTCGCCGTCCACGACGGGCTGATGTCGTATCAGGACTTCGGGCGCAAACATGCCCGCTGCAACGCCCACCACCTGCGCGAACTGGTCGCGGCCGGCGAAGCCCACCCCGAGCACACCTGGCCCACGATCGCGTTCAAGACGCTCAAAGAACTCAACACCGCCGCCCATACCGCACGAGACGCCGGCCAGGACGCCATCCCCGCCCACATCCGCGATCCGCTGATCTCGAGGTTCGCCCGCACTCTCCACCTCGGCTTACTGCTGCACCCACCGAGTCGGGATCGCAAGCAAAGCAAGACCCGGAACCTGCTGGTGCGCTTGCGCGACTACCAGCACCAGGTGCTGCTATTTGCCCGCGACTTGACTGTCCCGTTCACCAACAACCAGGCCGAACGCGACCTGCGGATGATCAAGGCCCAGCTGAAGATCTCCGGCGGCTGGCGCACCCGGCACGGCGCCCACGCATGGCTACGCGTCCGCGGTTACCTCTCCACTGCCCGCAAGAACGGCCTCCACATCATCACCGCGCTCCGCGACGCTGTCACCGGAAACCCCTGGCTGCCAACGAACATCGAAATAGCCTGAACAGTTACCCTGATCGTGTGATGAACTCATGTTCGATGCTCGGTAATCTTGAGCTATGTCCGACAACGCGACTCTCTCCTCCGACGCGGTGGCCATCGCCGACCGCATCGGTGAGCTGCTCGCGTGCATGCGCTCTGCCGAAGCCGAACTTGGTGCACTGCTGGTGGAAATCGAACAGCGCGGGGTGATGGAGCTGTTCGGCTACCGCTCTGCCGCTCGGCTTTTGGAGCATCTCGGCGATGTTCCCAAGCAGGCCGGCGAACGGATGGTGAAACGCGCTCGCGCTCTCAATCCGGGCCGGAATCTCGACGGCAGCCCGATTCCCGCTTTGGCGCCCGCGACTGGTGTTGCCGCGCTGGCGGGGCGGTTGAGCAACCCGATGATCGACGTGATCACCGGGGTGCTCACCCAAGTCCCGCCCGAGCATCACGCGAACGTCGAGGCCGACCTTCTGACTTTCGCCGCCGATGCCGGACACAAGCAGGTTGCCGCCCTCGGCGCCCGCATCCTCGCCCACCTGAACCCCGACAGCACCAAACCCGACGACACCGAACCCGCCACCCCCACCCGCGAACTATTCCTGCGTCGCAAGCGCTCCGGGGTCTGGGAGTTGAACGGCAGGTTCGACGACGAGACCGGCACCCGCGCCAGCGCCCTACTCGACTCGCTCGCCGAACGCCGCACCAGCGACGACGGCCCCGACCACCGCACCCTGCCCCAGCGCTACGGCGACGCCTTCTCCGACGCGGTCGACCTCGCCCTCAACTCCCCAGACCTACCCATGCAAGCCGGAGAACGAGCCCACGTGACGGTCGCGGTATCGCTAGCCGACCTGAAGACCGGCGTGGGGACAGCCACTCTCGGCGACACCGGTGAGATGACCGCTGCCGAAGCCCGGGTGCACGCCTGCGACAGCATGCTCATCCCCGCCGTCCTCGGTGACAGGAGCGAACCGCTCAACCTCGGTCGCCTCCGCCGCTTGATCTCTGCCGGACTCCGCCGCGCCCTGTACCTGCGCGACCGCGGCTGCGCCTTCCCCGGCTGCCACCGACCACCACGCCACTGCCAAGGTCACCACATCCGTCACTGGGCCGACGGCGGACCCACCAACCTCACCAACCTCGTCCTGATGTGCGCCCACCACCACCGGCTCCTGCACCGCTCCGGCTGGGAAGTCCGCATCGCCCCCGACGGCCTCCCCGAATTCCTCCCACCGGTGTTCATCGACAGGCGCCGAAAACCCAGGCGCAACAACCTCCACGAACCACTGCCATTCGCAGCCTGAGCCAACCGGACACGGGAAAGGCCCGCAGCCATACGGCTACGGGCCCACACCCACGCCCGCCCAATGGGCGACCGGTCGCTGGCGGCGGTCAGCGAAAGTCGATGGCCGACAACAGCCGCGCTCGAAGTGGACCGTCGCCGGAAGCCCCGCTGAACTCGCTGGGTCTCACCTCAAAGATGCGCCTCGGACTGCCATCCCGGTGCGGCGATTACCGCCACCATCGCGACTGCCGCACTCGCCGCCGTGACCGTGTCGTCATTGCCGCGGTGGCCATCTTGCCGCCTGCCCGTCGAGATCGGAGCGGCCGTCGTTGCAGGCGATCACTTGGTGGGCCGGTCGCGAGGCGGGTGGCCACGAAGTTGCATCCGAGCTGCGAGCCGGATCAGAAACCGTTGCCGACCGCCGGGCAGCGCGGCGGCAGCCCGACGTTCATCCCCGTACCGCGCGCCCCGGCCGGCCGGGCGGTGGACAACCACACGCCCGTCCGGCCCAAACCACCGGCAGCGAAGCCGGCGACCTCACTCGGCCGCCAGCAACTGCTCGAACGGCACGAAATCCGGCTCCCCCGACGCGGCAGGCCGGCCCTCGGCGAGCGAAGCCAGCTCCGCCCCCGCCTTCTCGATCCGCCGCTGCAACGCCCCGGAAGCCTCACCACTGCCCCAGTCGGACGAAGCCGCGTACACGCCCGTTGCGACCGGGTCCGCCTTCAAATACCCGAACAACGGCCGCAACTGGTAGTCGAGCACCAGGGAGTGCCGTTCCGTCCCGCCCGTGGCCGCGAGCAGCACCGGCTTGCCCACCAGCGAATCCGCGTCCAGTACGTCGAAGAACGACTTGAACAACCCGCTGTACCCCGCCGTGAACACCGGCGTCACCGCGATCAGCGCGTCCGCGCCGGTCACCGTCTCGATCGCCGTGCGCAGCTGCGGGCTCGGGAAGCCCGTCAGGAGGTTCTTCGTGATGTCCAACGCCACGTCCCGCAACTCCACCACCGACACCGAGACCGGTTCCCCGGCCGCGGCGACCGTCGCCGCGGCCAGGCGGTCGGCCAGCAGGCGGGTCGACGAAGGCACCGACAGACCCGCTGTCACCACTGCGAGCTTCATACCGTTGCCTCCACCGAAGCCGAAGCGGCCGCCTTCAGCGACGCGTGCGTCGGCGCGTCCGGGACGTGGGCGGGGCGCCGGGCGTCCAGTTCCTTGCGCAGCACCGGGATCACGTGCTCGCCGAGCAGGTCGAGCTGCTCCAGCACCGTCTTCAGCGGCAGGCCCGCGTGGTCCATCAGGAACAGCTGGCGCTGGTAGTCACCGAAGTTCTCGCGGAAGGTCAGCGTCTTGTCGATGACCTCCTGCGGGCTGCCGACCGTCAACGGCGTCTGCTCCGTGAACTCCTCCAGGGACGGGCCGTGCCCGTACACCGGTGCGTTGTCGAAGTACGGCCGGAACTCGTTCCACGCGTCCTGGGACTTCGGGCGGATGAACGCCTGGCCGCCCAAGCCGACGATCGCCTGGTCCGCCGATCCGTGGCCGTAGTGCTCGAAGCGCTGGCGGTAGAACGAGATCAGCTGCTGGAAGTGCGACGTCGGCCAGAAGATGTGGTTGGCGAAGAAACCGTCGCCGTAGTACGCCGCCTGCTCGGCGATCTCCGGGCTGCGGATGGACCCGTGCCAGACGAACGGCGGGACGCCGTCCAGGGGCCGCGGTGTCGACGTGAAGCCCTGCAGCGGGCTGCGGAACTTGCCGGACCAGTCGACGACGTCCTCGCGCCAGAGCCGGCGCAGCAGCGCGTAGTTCTCGATCGCCAGCGGGATGCCCTGGCGGATGTCCTGGCCGAACCACGGGTAGACCGGGCCCGTGTTGCCGCGGCCCATCATCAGGTCGACGCGGCCGTCGGCGAGGTGCTGCAGCATCGCGAAGTCCTCGGCGATCTTCACCGGGTCGTTCGTGGTGATCAGCGTCGTCGACGTCGACAGGATCAGCTTGGACGTCTGCGCCGCGATGTGGCCCAGCATCGTCGTGGGCGACGACGGGACGAACGGCGGGTTGTGGTGCTCGCCGGTCGCGAAGACGTCGAGGCCGACCTCCTCCGCCTTGAGCGCGATGCGGACCATCGCCTTGATCCGCTCGTGCTCCGTCGGCGTGGTGCCGTTGGTGGGATCGGTCGTGACGTCGCCCACCGTGAAGATTCCGAACTGCATGACCTGCTCCCTTCGCGAGCACCATCTTACATGCGCGTTCAACTACTTCCAAGCAAGAGATATTCCGGCCGTCAGGTGCTCCGAGGGCACCGGCTAAGGTCGTGGGCATGGACGCGGAGCTCGCTCGGCTGGGTTTGGCAGAACGTTCGGTACGACTACTCGCCGGTCGCGACATCTGGGCCTCGATCACCCCCTTGCTCGCCCCGCGCCGGAACCTGGTGGCCGCCTTCGGCCACGTCGGCCCCGGCGCGGCGGCCTTGCTGCCCTTGCAACCCGGCGACACGCTGATCACGGACGCGAGCCTGGACACGGTGCTGTCCGGCGCGACGAGCCCGCACGCGCTGCTGCACTGGGTCAAGGCGGGCGTGATCGTGCACTCGCTGCGGGGGCTGAACGCGAAGCTGGTGATCGCGGAGGACGACCCGTCCTTCGTCGTGGTCGGCTCGGCCGACGTCACCGCCGCCGGCCCGCGGCAGCTGTTCGAGGCCGTCACCGTCTCCCACGAGCGGCACACCGTCGAGGAGGCCCAGGAGGCCTGGCTCGAGTGGTGCGACCTCGCGGGCCCCTCGCTGACCGCCGGTGACCTGGAGCCGCTGCTGGAGCAGTACGGCGCCGGCAAGCTCGTCACGGGCCGCCCCGCGGCGACCCGGTCCGCCGCGGCCGCCCGGCCGGTGGTGACCAGCCGCCCGGTGACGCCGGTCCGGCCCGCGGCCGCGACACCGCCGCCCTCGCCGGTGCGCCCGGCGGCTCCGCCCGCTTCCCCGGTGCGCCCGGGCGTTCCGGGCGCGGCTCCTTCGGGCGTGATCCGCCCGGGTGTCCCCGGTGGCCCGGCCACCACGACCCGCCCCGGCGTCCCGGCGGCCCCGGCCACCACGTCCGCGACCCGCCCCGGCGTCCCTGGGGGCCCGGCCGCGGACCACCCCGGCGTTTCGAACGGAGCCGCCCCTTCCGAGGTCGCGGGCCCCGCACAGCCCGCCGCGGCCACGCCGGCCGCCTCCCCCGCCGAGCCGGGCACCACGCAGCCGGAACAGCCGGAGCCTGCCGCGCCCGCCGCCGAGCCCGGTTCCCCGAACGGGACCGCGGAACCGGTTGCGGCCGAGCCGGAAGCCGAAGCCCCGGAAGCCGCCGAAGCCACTGAAGCCCCCGAAGCCACTGACGTGCCCCGGCCGTCCTGGCCGCGGCCGGCCGAGCTGTACCTGGTCAGCCTCGTCGAAGGCGGCGAACCGAACGCCGAGGCCGCGTACCGGCTCGAAGAGCTGCAGCGCGAGTACACCCACGCGGGCGAAGCCGGCGAGTCACCGTTCCGCGTCGAGCTGCTCTGGGCCGACGACGGCCAGGGGCAGGACCCGCCGCGGACGCTCCGCCAGGGCGTGCACGTGATCCCCGTCTACAGCCAGAAGCAGGGCCGTCCCCTCGTCGGGTCGCGGATCGAGGCCCCCGGTCTCGTCCTGCAGGCGTACATCGACGAGTTCGCGTACCCCCGCCGTACCTACTGCTACGTCCTGACCCGGCAGTCGGCCGCCAAACCGGCCTTCGGGGACCTCCGCAAGGCCCTCGCCGCGATCGGCGAGAAGCCGAACTTCCGGAACAGCTTCCAGGTCCCGCGGAAGATCGAAGCCCTGCTGGGCCTGTGGCCCGACCTGGGCTACGACCCCCGCTGACGCGCGGCGTACGCCACTCCGGGGACGGGAGCGCGCGAAAGTTGTCGGGGTCGGCGGATATCCTGCACTACGGTGCAGGCGAGTCCGCACCACCACCAGCACTTTCGCGAGCCACGATCCGGGAGAACGACCCTGTGACTGCCGAGACCTTGTACGGGGCCGACGACCTGACGCATCTCGAGGGTCTCGAAGCCGTCCGCAAACGACCCGGGATGTACATCGGCTCCACCGACAGCCGGGGCATCAACCACCTCTTCTCCGAAGTGGTGGACAACTCGACGGACGAGGGTGTCGCGGGCCACGCGACGAAGATCGTCGTCACCCTGCACGCCGACGGCAGCGTCCAGGTGGACGACGACGGCCGCGGGATCCCGACCGGCACCCACGCCAAGTCCGGTTTGTCCGGCGTCGAGCTGGTGCTGACGCGCCTGCACGCCGGCGGCAAGTTCGGCGGCTCGGGCTACAAGACCTCCGGCGGCCTCCACGGCGTCGGCGCTTCGGCGGTCAACGCGCTGTCGCACCGCTTCGACGTCACGGTGAAGCAGGACGGCAAGGTCCACCAGATGTCGTTCAAGCACGGCGTCCCCGGCACCTTCGACGCGCCCGGCCCCAAAGCCAAGTTCACCCGCCGCTCCGGGCTGAACCTCGTCGGCAAGATGAAGCGCGGCGAGCGCAGCGGTACGTCGATCCGCTACTGGTACGACGCGCGCTACTTCGAGTCCGGCGCGGCGCTGGACGTCGAGGCCGTGCGGACCAAGATGCGCAACACCGCGTTCCTCGTCCCGGGCGTCACGTACGTGCTGCGCACGGCGATCGAAGACACGATCAACGAGGAGACCTTCCACTTCCCGCACGGCCTGGTCGACATGGTCGACTTCCTCACGCCGTCGGGCGAGAAGCCGGTCTGCGGCACGCTGCTGATCACCGGCGAGGGCACGTACAAGGAGAACGCGGCGGACGCGGCAGGCGTCATGCAGTCCAATGTGGAGCGGCACGCCGAGATCGAGGTGGCGCTGCGCTGGGGCACCGGCTACGAGCGCACGGTGGAGTGCTTCACCAACACGATCCGCAACGTCCACGGCGGCACGCACCGCCGAGGCTTCGACCGCGCGATGGCGAAGGCGTTGCAGGACGCCATCTCCAAGACCCGCGGGCTGCTCAAGCCCAAGGAGGACATGCCGACGATCGAGGACGTCCTCGAGGGCATGACCGCGGTCGTGCACGTCCGGCTCCCGGAGCCGCAGTTCACGTCGCAGACGAAGGACGAGCTGTCCACCGCCGGCATCACCCGGGTCATCCAGGGCATCGTCGACAAGCACGTCAAGGCCTGGACCGAGGACCGCAAGACCAAGTCCGAGGCCAAGGTCGTGCTGCAGAAGGTGGTCGACGCCTCCCGCGTCCGGCTCACCCAGAAGCAGCAGAAGGACGCCGCCCGGCGCAAGACCGCCCTGGAAGGCGCGGCGATGCCGCCGAAGCTGGTCGACTGCCGCACCACCGGCGTCGCCCGCAGCGAGCTGTTCCTGGTCGAGGGCGACAGCGCGCTGGGGTCGGCGCGGATGGCGCGCGTCTCGGAGTACCAGGCGCTGCTGCCGCTGCGCGGCAAGATCCTGAACGTCCAGAAGGCGTCGCTGGGCGACACGCTGAAGAACGCCGAGATCGCGTCGATCGTGCAGGTCCTGGGCGCGGGCACCGGGCGCACGTTCGACCTGACGACCATGCGCTACGGCCGGGTGATCCTGATGGCCGACGCGGACGTCGACGGCTCGCACATCCGCACGCTGCTGATCACGCTGTTCGCGAAGTACATGCGCCCGGTGATCGAGGACGGCCGGCTGTACGCGGCGATGCCGCCGCTGCACAAGCTGGTCACGAAGGGCCGCAACCCGGAGACGCACTTCACCTTCACCCAGCGCGAGATGGAGCAGAAGTTCGCCGAGCTGGAGAAGGCGGGCAAGAGCATCGTCACGCCGGTGCCGCGGTTCAAGGGGCTCGGCGAGATGGACGCCGACGAGCTGTGGGAGACCACGATGAACCCGGCGACCCGCTCGGTCCGCCGGATCACCATGGACGACGCCGAAGCCGCCGAGGGTGCGCTGGAGCTGCTGATGGGCGAGAAGGTCGAGCCCCGGCGGAACTGGCTGGTCGCCTCCTCCGACCGGGTCGACCGCGAAGCCATCGACGCCTGAGTTTTTCGTAGCTACCAAGGAGTTCTGCCGTGGCACGCCGCAAGGGCACCACCACCAAGGTCGATCCGAGCGCGTTCGACGCCGCCGGGGCGCAGGTCTTCGAGAACCCGCTGAAGACGGAGATCGAAGACTCCTACCTGGAGTACGCGTACTCGGTCATCCATTCGCGCGCCCTGCCGGACGCGCGGGACGGGCTCAAGCCGGTGCACCGCCGGATCCTGTACTCGATGAACGAGAACGGCTACCGGCCGACGCACGCGTACGTGAAGTCTTCGCGCGTGGTCGGTGACGTGATGGGCAAGTACCACCCGCACGGCGACGTCGCGATCTACGACGCGATGGTGCGGCTGGCGCAGGACTTCTCGCTGAACGTCCCGCTGATCGACGGCCACGGCAACTTCGGCTCCCCCGACGACGGCCCGGCCGCCAGCCGGTACACCGAGGCGCGGATGTCGCCGGAGGCGATGCAGCTGGTCGGCGAGCTCGGCGAGGACACCGTCGACTTCCGCCCGAACTACGACGGTTCGCTCGAGGAGCCGTCCGTGCTGCCCGCGGCGTTCCCGAACCTGCTGGTCAACGGCACGTCCGGGATCGCGGTCGGGATGGCGACCAACATGATCCCGCACAACCTCGGCGAGGTCATCGCCGCGGCGCGGTGGCTGATCACGCACCCGTCCGCGACGCTCGACAAGCTGATGGAGTTCGTGCCGGGCCCCGACCTGCCGACCGGCGGCAAGCTGCTGGGCCTCGACGAGGTCCGCCGCGCCTACGAAACCGGCCGCGGCGTGGTCCGGATGCGCGCGAGCGTCGAGACCGGGCCGCTCGAAGGCAGCCGCGGGCGGCAGGCGATCACCGTCACCGAGCTGCCTTACGGCGTCGGCCCGGAGAAGGTGATCGAGAAGATCACCGACGAGGTCAACAAGTCCAAGCGGCTCACCGGCATCGCCGACGTCAAGGACCTCACCGACCGCGAGAACGGCACGCGGCTGGTCATCGAGTGCAAAGTCGGCGTCAACCCGCAGGCGCTGCTCGCCGACCTCTACCGGCTCACGCCGCTGGAGCAGTCGTTCGGCATCAACAACCTGGTCCTCGTCGACGGCCAGCCGCAGACCCTGGGCCTGAAGGAACTCCTGGAGGTCTTCCTCCGCCACCGCTACGACGTCGTCACGCGGCGCACGAAGTACCGGCGCCGCAAGCGCGAAGAGCGGCTGCACCTGGTCGACGGCCTGCTGATCGCGCTGCTGAACATCGACAAGGTGATCAAGCTCATCCGCGAAAGCGAGAACGCGCAGGCCGCGAAGGACGGCCTGATGACGCGCTTCAAGCTGTCGGAGATCCAGGCGACGTACATCCTGGACACGCCGCTGCGCCGGCTGACCAAGTACGACCGCCTCGAACTCGAAGTCGGAGCAGGAGCGCCTGCGCGAGGAGATCGCGGAGCTGACCAAGATCCTCGACGACGAGTCGGTGCTGAAGAAGCTCGTCTCGGCCGAGCTGGCGAAGGTCGCGAAGGACTTCACGACCGAGCGCCGCACCGCGCTGATCGACGGCGACCTGAAGGAGGTCCTGGCCGCGTCCAAGCCGTCCGGGCCCCTGGAGGTCACGGACGACCCGTGCCAGGTGATCCTGTCGGCGACCGGGCTGGTGGCGCGCACCGCCGCCGAGTCCGAAGAAGCCACCGAGACGCGTCGCCGCAACGGCCGCGTGAAGCACGACGCGGTGGCGGCCCTGGTCCACACGACCGCGCGCGGGCAGGTCCTGCTGGTGACCAGCCGCGGCCGGGCGTTCAAGACCGACGTGCTGCCGCTGCCGGTGCTGCCCGAGCAGGCCGGCACGGTGTCGCTGCGCGGCGGCATGGCGGCGAAGGAACTGGTGCCGCTGGAGAAGGGCGAGACGGTCGTCGGGATCGCGCCGCTGGGCGAGCAGGCGGCGGGCTCGCCGGGCCTGGCGCTCGGCACCCGGGCCGGCGTCGTCAAGATCTGTTCGCCGGAGTGGCCGGTCCGCTCGGACGAGTTCGAGGTCATCTCGTTGAAGGACGGCGACGAGGTCGTCGGCGCGACGTGGCTGACGGACGGCTCGGAGACGCTGGCGTTCGTGTCGTCGGAGGCGTCGCTGCTGAAGTACGCGGCGTCCCTGGTCCGCCCGCAGGGGCTCAAGGGCGGCGGAATGGCCGGGATCAACCTGCCCGGCGAGGCGACGGCGGTGTTCTTCGGCGCGGTCCGCACGGACGACGACGAGCACGGCGAGCCGATGGTGATCACCGCAACGGGCCAGAGCGTGAAGGTGACGCCGTTCAGCGAGTACCCGGCGAAGGGCCGCGCGACGGGCGGCGTCCGCGCCCAGCGGTTCCTCAAGGGCGAAACGGCGTTGCGGGTGGCCTGGATCGGGCCGCGCCCGGCGGGCGCGGCCCGCAACGGCGACCCGGTGGAGCTCCCGGAGATCGACGTCCGCCGCGACGGCTCGGGCCACGCCCACCCCGGCCCGGACGTGGTGGGCCACCTCATCGAGCGCGGCTGATCCGTGAGGGGCCACCTCGGGAGGTGGCCCCTCAGCTTCACGCCGGGTAAAACTCCTGCAACCTTCGTGCCAGCTCCACAGCAGCCCTGGGATCCCCTCCCCGCTCCCCCACGCCGGCGGGATCCTCGTCGTCGAAGACGGCAGCGGTGAACTCGCGAGTGCCGACGGATTCCTCATCCACGGCAACCCAGTCTTCAGGGCCGAACACAGCTCGCGGCGACGCTCGTCACCTCGCGGGTACAGCAAGACGGCGATGCGGAGAACAAAGCCGGGGACGGCAGCCGCTTCCGCGCTTCTTCCGCCGACTCCCAGCCGTCGTCGAGCATCCTGCGCAAGATCGGGTACAACACCCCCGAGCGCCCACCGGAGTCCTCGCCGAGGTGCCAGACGGCCATCCGCTCGCGGCACCGCCCCCCGACCGTCGGACGGCGCCGCGAGCCGAACGCTAGGCGACCTTGAACGACTGAGCGGCGCTGCCGCTGCAGGCCGCCTGGACCAGCTGGACGCTGTCCGCCGTGGACGAGCCCGGCACGGTCAGGCACTTGCCGCTGTGGCGGGCGACGAAGTGGTAGTAGCCGCCGCCCTCGGGCACCGGCTGCCACTGCTGGTTGCCGCCGCCGCTGTAGGACCACAGCTGCAGCCCGGCGTTGTCCGCGGTCGAGACGTCGGTGACGTCGATGACCTCGGCCGCGTTCGTCCGGTTGTTGATCCGGTCGTAGCCGCCGCTCGTCGGGGCGAACTGGTACTGCTGGGCGGCGGTGCCGTTGCACGTGTACTGCTGGATCACCGTGCCGTTGGCGCTGCCGGCCGCGCGGGCGTCGACGCACTTGCCGGACGCCTTGTTAGTCACCGCGTAGAAGGCCGCGGGGTCGATCGTGCCCGGGTCGGTCGGCCCGGTCGAGCCGCCGCCGAGCCACTTGAGCCCGTCGAGCACGAACCGGTTCTGGTCGGCGCTCTCGAACGTCGACGACAGCGCCGTGTTCGTGTCGTAGTTCATCGCGTTGTGGCCGAAGTTGGCGTAGAGCATCTTGTAGTTCTTGTTCGTCCACGCGATCGGGTAGTAACCGCTGTACCAGGTCTGGTTCGGGTCGGTGCCGATCGGGAAGGTGCCCTGGTCCATCGACGCCAGGACGGTGATGTTGCCGTTCTGGCGCAGGTCGTTCTGCCAGGCGTACCACTCCGACGTCGACGACCGGATCGTCGCCGGCAGGTTCACCGTCGACGGGTGCGTGCGGTTCTCGATCTTCAGCGTCTCCGGGGTGGGGCCCCACGTGTTCGACGTGAACCGGCCGGTGCCGAGGAAGTCGTTGTGGAACCAGTTGGCGTACGACGGCGTCGAGCTGTCGTTGTAGGCGGTGACGTGGAAGCCGAAGAACCCGCCACCCGCCTGCATGTACCGCTGGAAGCCCTGGAACTGCGCCTGCGACTGCGGCTGGTCGTCGAGGAACAGCACCACCTGGTACTGGTCCGGAGTGATGGTCGTGAGCTGGTTCCAGTTGGTCGTCGCGGTGTAGGTGAACCCGTTGGCCGACGCCTGCTGCGGGAACCAGACGTTCGCTTCCTTCTCGAAGCTGATGTGCGCGGCGTCGTAACTGCCGCTGTAGAAAGCCAGCACCTTGAACGGGGTCGCGGCCTGGACGGGCGGAGCGCCGAGGCTCAACCCCAGGCACGCGGCGAAGAACGCCAGGATCCGGATCAGCGGACGGCGGGATCTCATGGGCGGACCTTTCCGGTGGGGGACGGGGATCACCAGGGGCGGTGCGGGTACCGCAGGCCGAAGCCGAACGGGAACAGCGCGGGTTGGCCGTCGCCGGCGTTGATCGGCTGCTGGCCGGCGCTGCGCATCCAGGTCACCGGCAGCTTGCCGGTCGGGTTGTAGTCGCCGAAGAGAACGTCGGCGACGCCCTGTCCTTCGCTGCCCGGGAGCCACGATTCGAGGAGCCCGGCCCAGTCCGGCAGCTGCGCGGCGATGTCGAGCGGACGTCCGGACACGAGCACGACCACCGTCGGCACCCCGGAGTCCTTCAGCTTCTGCAGCGTGGCGAGGTCGGTGGCGTCCAGCCCCATCCCCTGGGGCCGATCGCCCTTGCCTTCGGCGTACGGCGTCTCCCCCACGACCGCGACGGCGACGTCGTAGCTCTTGTCGATCCCCGTGCCGTCCTTGGCGAAGGTGACGTTCGAGGACTTCTGCCGGAGGCCCTGCAGGATGGTGGTGCCCGGGATGACCGGACCGCTGGTGCCTTGCCACCCGACCGTCCAGCCGCCGGACTGGTTGCCGAGGTCGTCGGCGTTCTTGCCGGCCACGAAGACCTTGCCCCGCTTCGAAAGCGGCAGGACATTCCCTTCGTTCTTCAGCAGCACCTGGGATTCCCGCACGGCCTGGCGCGCGAGATCGCGGTGCGGCTTGCTGCCGATCGTGTTCAGGAACCGGCGGTCGGTCAGCGGGTGCTCGAACAGGCCGAGCTCGAACTTCTTGGTGAGGATGCGGCGGTTGGCGTCGTCGATCCGGGACATCGGCACGCGGCCCTGTTCCACCAGCGACCGCAGCGTGTCGATGAACTTCTGCCACTCGTAGGGCACCATCACCATGTCGATGCCGGCGTTGATCGACGCCTCGACCTCTTCCGGGGTGAAGCCGCTCTTGCCGTCGATCTTGTCGACGCCGTTGTAGTCGGAGACGACGATCCCGGTGAACCCGAGTTCCTTCTTGAGGACGTCGTTGACCAGGTAGGAGCCGGCGTGCATCTTGACGCCGTTCCAGCTGCTGTAGGAGATCATCACCGAGCCGACCCCGCGCTGGACCGCGGCCTTGAACGGCGGGAGGTGGATCGCGCGCAGTTCCTGCTCGCTGATCTCGGTGTTGCCCTCGTTGACGCCGCCGGTGGTGCCGCCGTCGCCGACGTAGTGCTTGGCGGTGGCCAGCACCGAGCCGGGCTGGTTCAGCCGGCGCCCCTGCAGGCCGGTGATGATCGACGTCATCTGCGTGGCGAGCTGCGGGACCTCGCCGAAGGACTCGTAGGTGCGGCCCCAGCGGTCGTTGCGGGCGACGCACAGGCAGGGCGCGAAGTCCCAGTCGATCCCGGTGCCGGAGACCTCTTCCGCGGTGGCGCGGCCGATCTTCTCGACCAGCCGCGGATCGCGCGTCGCGCCGAGGCCGATGTTGTGCGGGAAGACGGTGGCGCCGTAGAGGCCGTTGTGCCCGTGGACGGCGTCGACCCCGTAGATCAGCGGGATGCCCAGCGGCGTGGCGAGCGCGGCCTTCTGGAAGCCGTCGTACATGTCGGCCCAGGTGACGGGGGTGTTCGGGGCCGGCTGCGAGCTGCCGCCGGAGAGCAGCGAGCCGAGCCGTCCGGTGGTCACGTCCGCCGGGCTTTTGACTCCGAGCCGTTCGGCCTGCATCATCTGGCCGAGCTTGTCGTCGAGGGACATCCGGCCCAGCAGGTCGGCCACCCGCACCTTGACCGGCCGCCAGGCGTCCCGGTAGGCCGGGCCGTACCCGGCCGTCGCGGGTGTTTCCGACGCCAGCAGCAACGCCAGAGCCAGCGCGCCGATGCCGAGCCTGCGTTCGAGGCGCATCCGGGTCCTCCTCGTCGAGAGACCAAAATTCACGCCTTGAATTAATACATAGCCGTTACGGGTTGGTCCAGACCTCTGAATGAACTCGGTTTCCGCTCAGCGGGATGGGACTTCCGGTCGGGAACTGGCCTGATTCGGCCATACGGTGACACCATGACTCGCGAACACGAAGACCTCCTGGGCCTGCTGGCCGAAGTCCGCAAGCGCTTGCTGATCCCGGCCCGCGGCGTCTCGGACGCCGACGCGGCCAAGCGCACGACGGTCAGCGAGCTGACCCTGGGCGGCTTGATCCGCCACCTGGCCACGGGCGAGCGCCTCTGGCTGCAGATCCTGCGGACGGCCGACGGATCGCTGCCGGACGGCATGCTGGACACGGACCAGTACGCGATGAGCGAGACGCTGTCCCACTGGCTCACGGCTTACGCAGAGGCCGCCGCCGCGACGGACGAGTACGTGGCTTCGCTGCCTTCGCTCGACATCGAGGTGCAGCTGCCGACGACACCGTGGTCACCCCCGGAACCCCAGTTCTGGTCGGCCCGCCGGATCGTGCTGCACTTGATCCACGAGACGGCCCAGCACGCCGGCCACGCGGACATCATCCGCGAGTCGCTGGACGGCGCGAACTCGACCGCCCAGCTGGCTTAACGATCCGAGCGCAGCGAAGCCGGGTCAAAGGACTCCCAATAGGCGTCCTCGTCCTCGACACTCGCGGCCGGAGCGGGCTCCGGTGACGAAGGTGCCGCCCCCAGCCGCTCGGCCCGCTGCCGCTGGAACTCCTCGACCGTCATGCCCGGGTCGTCGTCCTCGGCGCGGGCCGGGGCCGGCATCCCGGTCATCTGCTCGACCATGGCCGTCATGTCCTCGCCGAGCAGCAAGGCCACCTTGTTGTAGCCGTCCTGGGTGGCCTCGCGCATCGCCGCCTGGGCGATCTCGACCACCAGCGGCCCCAGTCGCTCACCCAGGTCCACCGCCGAGGGGGCCAACCACAGCCGCAGGAGCTTTCCGCGGGCGTCGACCGTCACCTCGACCTGGCCGTCGAGGTCGTGGGCCGTGCCCGACGCCGACGCGAGCAGTTCCTCCACGCGGGCCATGGCCTCTTCGCGGGCCCGGGCCTGGGCGATCAGCTGGCGGGTCGTGATCACCGCGGTCCCCCACCGTAGGAGTAGGTCTCGGCGTCCGGGTCGTCGTCCGGAATCGGTTCGTAGCCCAGGGTTTCCAGCTGCTCGCGATCGACGACGGGCGACAGCGCGTGGTACATCCGGTCGCCCGCGCGGCGGGTCGCGCGCTGGGCCAGCTCGAAGATCCGGTCGGCGAGCACCGCGGACCCGTGCCGCAGCTCCGATCGGTGGATCGACACGCCGGTCAGCAACCCGCCCGGCGCCACCTGGACCTCGATGCCGCCGGACGAAGCCTTGCCCACCACCGGACCCGAGCGCGCGAGGCGCGCGGACGCCTCCGCGCCCGCCCGCTCCGCCTGTTCGGCGATCCGCGCGGACGCCAGGTCGATGTCGAATTCAGCCACAGCTCACCCCGTAGGCCGGTAGAAGCCGATGAACGACTGTCCCGCGTTCGTGGTACGGATCTTGCTGACCTGCACCGGGTCACCCGCCTCGACCATCTGGCCGTCGCCGATCACCATCGCCACGTGCCCGGACCACACCACGAGGTCGCCGGGCAGCAGCTGGTCGATCGAGGGCACCTCGGCCCCGACCGTCTGCTGCGCCGCCGTCCGCGGCAGCTGCAGGCCGGCGTCCTGGTAGGAGGTCATGGTCAGCCCGCTGCAGTCGAGGCCGACACCGCGGGCCGTGCCGCCCCACACGTACGGCACGCCGAGCTGGGAGAGCGCGTTGCGCACGGCCTTCGCCGCGGTTTCGTTCGGCGCCATGACCTGCTTGCCGCCGGGCAGGTTGATCGCGACGCCGCTGCCGGGCTGCGGCGGAATCGCCACCGGTAGCCGCGGTTTGTGGACGGCGCCACCGCCACCACCGCCGCCGCCACCTCCCCCGCCGCCACCGCCGTCCGAACCGCCGGAGTACCCGCTGTTGCTGTTGAACGACGATCCGACCTTGGTCGAGGGAGCGGCCGACGAAGCCGACGTCGACTGCTCGCCGCCACCGAGCCGGCCACCGATGGCGGTCAGATCGTTGATCGTCTGCTCGCTGAACGTCGCCGCCTGCCCGGTGAGCTGGCTGATCTTCGTCTGCAGCTTCATCAGGATGTCGCGCGAAGCGGCGCCGCGGCTCTCCGGCGGCTGGATGGTCTTCACCGCTTCCAGCGCCTTCATCGACGCCGCGATCTCCTTGATGATCTGGTCGCGGACCTGGTCGTTCTTGATCTCGCCGACGTGCAGCGTCTCGGCCGCCTCCGCGACGGCCTTCTCGATCTCGGCGCTCTCGTCGAGGAGGTCCTGGACCTCCTTCTCCAGGCTCTGCGACGTCGCCGTGGCGCGGTCGGTCGTCGAGCCCGAGCTGGCCGACGCCAGCGAAACGCGCTGCTCCGACGCGACGTCGCGGGTGCGGCCCACCGACGTCTGCAGCGCGACGTGCGCGTCCCGCGCGCCGCCGATGGCCGCCGGATCGTGGCGCAGCTTCTGCGCGAACTGGTTCGTCGTGTCCAGGCCGTGCCGGACGAGCTGGTCGGTGTGTTGCTCGGTCACGCGCGGTCCTGCCCGAGGTCGCCGCCGAGCCGCCGGACGACGTCGCCGTGTTCGCCCTCGACCGCCGCGTAGTTGCGATCGGTCTGCCGGGCGGCTTCGCCGACCTGCCCCCAGCCGCCGCCGACGCGGTGCATCTTCTCCTGCAGCGCGCGCATCCGGCCGCTGTAGGCGCCGGAGAAGCCGGACTCGCCGCCCATCTCGGAAAAGCCGTGGCCACCGAGCGTCACGTGCGGGCCGACGTGCTTGTCGGCAGCCCCTTTGACGTCTTCCCCGAGCGGGTCGACTTCGCGCGCGTACCGCGTGTACGCGCCCTCATCGACGTGAAACCCCGAACCGTCCACTGGCCCTCCCTGTCACCGGGGATGCGACGTACGCGAGGCACCCCCGGTTCCTGTGACATCCGGGCTTCGCCCGCGCCGGGGGCTCCGCCACCCGGACCCCCGAAGAGATGTCGTGCGGGAATCAGCCTAGTCCACGGTCCGTACCCGGGTGGGCGAATTGCCCGGAGTCAGCCGGTGACCTTCTTGAGCCAGTTCGGGTCCTGCCAGGACACGATCGAGCCGTTCGCGGTGACCGTCGGCGTGCCGAACCCGGTCTGCCCGCCGCCGAAGTCCTGCGCCAGCTTCGGGTCGTTCTCGATCTGCTGGAACGCGGCGTTCAGCTGCTGGTCGTAGGTGCCGGCGTTGACGGTCTGGGCGAACTCCGGGTCGGTGATCCCGACGTTCTTGCCGAGCTCGATCAACTGCGCCTTGTCGTAGCCGCGCTTGCCCTCTTGGGGCTGGTTGGCGAACAGCGCGTCGTGGAACTGGAGGAACTTGCCGGCGTCGGCCGCGGCCAGCGCCGCGTTCGCCGAGTCGAGCGAGTAGCCCGGCGGGCTGGAGCGCTGGTTGAGCAGCGGCACCATGTGGTAGCGCACCTGCAGCTTGCCGTCGTTGATCGCCTGCTCGACCTGGCTCTTGTACTGCTTCTCGAACTCGCCGCAGATCGGGCAGAGGAAGTCGGCGTAGACGTCGATCGAGGCCTTGGCGCCGGCCTTCCCCACGGTGACGACCACGCCGTTGCGCTTCTGGGTGACATCGCCCGCCAGCGCGCTCGCCGACGCGCCGGGGTTGATCACCTGGCCCTCGGTCTGGTTCCGGTCCGCGATCGTCCAGATCACGCCGCCGATCACCAGCAAGGTCAAGACGACCACGGCACCGATGCCGATGATCCACTTCCGCTTGTCCCCGGACGCGCCCCTGGCCTGGGCCACCGCCCGCGCACCTCCGGCCTGCGCGGCCTGACGGCGCTTCCGCGCGGTCCGCTCAGCTCCACCCACTGTGTATCAATTCCCTTCCGCGATACCCGAGTAGTCGTGTTCGGGCTCGCCCGAGTTCCCGCGACCTCGCGCCAGCCAGCCGTCGAGCGACAGCCAGGTGCGCGGGCGCGCCAGCAGCCAGACGGCGAGCAGCGCGAACCCCGTGTCGCGGAGGATCTCCTGCGGGTACTCGGTCTGCCCCGCCGCCACGTGGCCGCCGCCGCCGAAGCACCCGCAGTCGATGCTCAGGCCGCGCGCCCACGATTGGGCGATACCGGCGATGAGCACGAGCAGCAGCCCCAGCGCGGCCGCGGCGGTCCACCGGGTCGCCAGGCCGGCGAGCAGCAGCAGCCCGAGCACGAGTTCCACGAGCGGCAGCGCGATGGCCACCACGTCTTCGAGCGCGTCCGGCAGCACCTCGTACGCCTGCACGGCGATCAGCGTCTGGCCGGGGTCCGCCAGCTTGAGCGCACCGGAAACGAGCCAGACGGCCGCCAGCCCGAGCCGGGCGAGCGTGCCGACGGTGTTCAGCACGGGTTGGGACGGTCGCACCACGCGCTTAGGCTAACGGGGGGACCTGAGAACAACGTGAGGCGGAGGGAGCGGCCGGATGCGGTGGCGCACGCTCCTCGGCTCGGCGTTGCTGCTGGTCACCGTGTCGGCGTGCGGCCCGGCGAAGGTCTCGCCTGCGGACTCGCTCGTCACCCGGGCGAGTGCCGCGGATCATCTGACCATCGGCATCCGGTTCGACGCCCCGGGGCTTTCCGAGCACACCATCGACGGCCGGTTCGTCGGGTTCGACGTCGACGTCGCGACTTTCGTCGCGAGCGAGCTCGGCGTGCCCGCGAAGGACATCACGTGGCGCGAGACGACGTCGGCGACGCGGGAAACGGACCTCACCTCCGGCGCCGTCGACCTGGTCGTGGCGAGCTACTCGATCACCGACAAGCGCAAGCAGGTCGTGTCGTTCGCCGGCCCGTACTTCACCACCGGCCAGGACCTGCTGGTGCGGCGGACGTCGGCCGACATCGCCGGGCCCGAGGCGCTGAACGGGCGCCGGCTGTGCTCGGTCACCGGGTCGACGCCGGCGCAGCAGGTGAAGGACAAGTACGCCCAGGCCGTCCAGCTGGTCGAGTACCCGCGGTACTCCGACTGCGTGACCGCGCTGCTCGCCGGGCAGATCGACGCGGTGACCACGGACGCGGTGATCCTGGCCGGCTACGTCGCGCGCGACCCGGAGCTGCTGAAGATCGTCGGGAAGCCGTTCTCGAAGGAGAGCTACGGCGTCGGCCTGCGCAAGGACGACACCCAGGGGGTGACCGCGGTCGACGACGCCATCCGGAAGATGATCTCCTCCGGCGAATGGCTGCGCTCGCTCAACGCGAACATCGGCCCGTCCGGATACCAGCTGCCCCCGCCCCCCGAGGTCGCGTCGAAGTGAAGCTCCCCGACCTGCCGGTGCGTGCCGTGCTGCCCGACGTCGTCGCCGCGCTCGGCGAACGCGGCACCGCGGTGCTCGTGGCGCCGCCCGGCACGGGGAAGACGACGCTGGTCCCGCTCGCCCTGGCGGCGGCGGCCGAGGGCCGGGTCGTGGTCGCCGAGCCACGGCGGCTGGCGGCCCGCGCGGCGGCGGCGCGGATGGCGGCGCTGCTGGGTGAACCGGTCGGCGAGACGGTGGGCTACGCCGTGCGCGGCGACCGGAAGGTGTCCGCGCGGACCCGGATCGAGGTCGTGACGTCGGGGCTGCTGGTACGGCGCGTGCAGGGCGATCCGGAACTGCCCGGCGTCTCGACGGTGCTGCTCGACGAGTGCCACGAACGGCACCTGGACGCCGACCTGCTGCTCGCGCTGCTCTTGGACGTCCGCGCCGGGCTGCGCGAGGACTTGCGGCTGCTGGCGACGTCGGCGACGGTCGCGTCCGGGCGGCTCGCGGCCCTGCTCGGCGACGCCCCGGTGGTGACGGCCACGGCACGGACCTACCCGGTGGAGTTCTCCTACGTCCCGCCGGGGCGCGGCGAACGCGTCGAGGCCTGTGTCGCGCGGGCGGTGCGGACGGCGTTGTCCGACGGCGACGGTGACGTGCTCGCCTTCCTGCCCGGCGCGGGAGAGATCGCGCGGACGACGGGCTTGCTGCGACTGTCCGAATCGGACACTGTGGACGTTCTCCCGCTGCACGGCCGGTTGTCGGCGGCGCACCAGGACGACGCGCTCCGGCCGCGTGACCGGCGGCGGGTGGTGCTGGCGACGGCGGTGGCGGAGTCGAGCCTGACGGTGCCGGGCGTGCGCGCGGTGGTGGACTCGGGACTGGCGCGCGTGCCGCGCGTCGACCACCGGCGCGGGCTGCCGGGGCTGGCGACGGTCCGGGTGTCGGCGGCGGTGGCCACGCAGCGGTCCGGCCGCGCGGGCCGGGAGGCGCCCGGGCGGGCGTACCGCTGCTGGGCCGAGCACGAGCAGGCGACGCTGCCGGCGTACCCCGAACCGGAGATCCGCACGGCCGAGCTGGCCCGGCTGGCGCTGGAGCTGGCGTGCTGGTCGACCCCCGACGGCAGCGGGCTGGCCTGGTGGGACCCACCGGGCGAAGGCGCGCTGGCCGCGGGCCGGGCGCTGCTGGTGACGCTGGGCGCGACGTCGTCGGACGGGACGGTGACCCGGCGCGGACGCCGGATGGCCGAGCTCGGCCTGCACCCGCGGCTGGCCCGCGCGCTCCTGGACGGATCTTCCGAAGTGGGCGCCCGCAACGCGGCCGAGGTGGTGGCGCTGCTGGACGCGGGCGCGACGCTGACGGACGTGCACGCGGAGCTGAGGCGCCTGCGCTCGGCGGGGGACGAAGGAGCGCGGCGCTGGAAGCGGGAAGTGCGGCGGCTGGAGGGCTTGGTTTCACCCGCCCGGGCAGCCGGCCGGCCCGATCCCGCGCTGGTCGTCGCCCTCGCCCACCCGGAACGGCTCGCCAAGCGGCGTCCCGGCGGCGCGCCCGTCTACCTCATGGCCGGCGGCACCGCCGCCGAACTCCCGCCCGGCAGCGGCCTCGACGCCGAGTGGCTGGCGATCGCCGAGGCCACCCGTGATCCCGGCCGCGTCCACGGCACCATCCGCCTCGCCGCGCCCGCCGACGAGACCCTCGCCGTACGCGCCGGCCAGGTGTCCGAAGTGGACGAAGTCACCTGGGACGGCGATGTCGTCGCCCGGCGGGTCCGCAAGCTCGGCGCCATCGTCCTGTCCGAGAAGCCGCTCAAGCACGCCGACGTCCGCGACGCCCTGGTCACCGGCCTGAAATCCGAAGGACTCGGCCTCCTGAAGTGGAGCCAGGACGCGATCCGCCTCCGCGAACGGATGGCCTTCCTGCACCGCGTCCTCGGCCCGCCCTGGCCCCCGGTCGACGACGCCGCCTTGTTGTCCGATGTGGACTCCTGGCTCGACCTCGGCACCGCCCGCCGGAAGTCCGACCTGGCGAACATCAACGCGGGCACCGCACTGAAAGCCCTCCTCCCCTGGCCGGAAGCGGCGAAACTCGACGACCTCGCCCCGGACCGCCTCGAAGTGCCGTCGGGGTCGCACATCCGCGTCGACTACCGCGGTGACCAGCCCGTGCTCGCCGTGAAACTGCAGGAGACCTTCGGCTGGACCGAAACCCCGGTGATCGCCGGTGTCCCGGTGGTGCTGCACCTGCTCTCCCCCGCCGGACGGCCCGCGGCGATCACCGCCGACCTCGCGTCCTTCTGGACGTCCGGCTACCCGGCCGTGCGCGCCGACCTGCGCGGCCGCTACCCGAAGCACCCCTGGCCGGAGGACCCCGCCGGCGCCGTCCCGACCCGGCACACCCGCCGCCGCACCTGACGAAAGTCGGGGGCGGCCCGCGACCGTCGTCCGATGCCCGCGCACCCCCGCGGACCGCAGACTTCGACGCATGATCACACTCAGAGGACTCACGAAGCGCTACGGGGAGAAGACCGTCGTCGACGCGCTCACCTGTGACGTCGCTTCGGGCCAGGTGACCGGGTTTCTCGGCCCCAACGGCGCCGGGAAGTCGACGACCATGCGGATGACCGTCGGGCTCGACCACCCGCAGGCGGGTGAAGCCCTGGTCGGCGGGCGGCGCTACGCCGAGCTGCGGCACCCGCTGCGCGAGGTCGGCGCGCTGCTCGACGCCAAAGCACTGCACCCGGGCCGCAGCGCCGGGAAGCACCTGCTGGCCATGGCCCGCAGCAACGGCATCGCGGCGAGCCGCGTCGAGGAGGTGCTGGCGACCGTCGGGCTGTCCGATGTCGCCGGCAAGCGGGCCGGGCAGTTCTCGCTCGGCATGGGACAGCGGCTCGGCATCGCGGGCGCGCTGCTCGGCGACCCGGGGGTGCTGCTGTTCGACGAGCCGGTCAACGGCCTCGACCCGGACGGCGTCCGCTGGGTGCGGCAGCTGATGCGATCGCTGGCGGCCGAGGGGCGGACGGTGTTCGTCTCGAGCCACCTGATGAGCGAGATGCAGCTGACCGCCGACCACCTGGTGGTGATCGGCAAGGGCAAGCTGCTGGCCGACGCGCCGGTGGCGGAGTTCATCGCGGGCAATTCCCGCACGACGGTCTCGGTCCGCGTCCCGGCCGACGGCGACCGCGCCGCGCTGGACGCGCGCTTGCGTGCCGAGGGCGGGCTGACGCACCCGGGCGAGCCGGCCGAGCTGGTGGTGGACGGCGTCGACGTCACCCGCGTCGGCGACCTCGTGCACGAGCTGGGGATCCGCGTGCACGGACTCGCCGAGCGGACGGCGTCGCTCGAGCAGGCCTACATGGAACTGACGGCTTCTTCGGTGGAATACGGGGTTTCGGCATGACGGCACCGGTCGAAGTACGCGGCGGCGGGCTCCCGGGAGCGGTGGCCGCGGAGTGGACGAAGTTCTGGTCGGTCCGGGCGACGTGGTGGTGCCTGGCGGCGGGAACGGCCCTGATGTTGTGCTACGGCACGCTGTCGGCGATCGCCCAGCGCCTCGGAGACGAACCGCAGGGCGCCCACACGATCGCCCTCGGCGGCGGTTTCTACCTGGCCCAGTTCGCGGTGATCGCGCTGGCGGCGCTGTGCGTGACGAGCGAGTACGCGGGCGGGGGAATCCGCTCGACGCTGCTGTGGACACCGGTCCGGTCCCGCGTGGTCCTGGCGAAGGCGGCGGTGCTGGCGCCGGTGCTGTTCGCGTACGGAGTGCTGCTGTCGTGCGCGGGAATGGCCTTGGCCACCGCGGTGATGGACGGCCACGGCCGGCCCACGTCGTTCGAAGCGGGCTTCACGACGGCATCGGGCATGGGCGGGTACTTCGCGCTGCTGGGTCTGTTGTGCGCGGGCCTCGGCTGGGCGTTGCGCAGCGCGGCCGGGACGCTGGTGTCGGTGATCGTGCTGCTGGTACCGCTGCCGCTGATCGTGGCGTCGCTGGGCCTGCCGGAGGCGATGCCGTACTTCCCGGGCATCGCGGGGGTGAACGCCATGGTCGAGGCGGGACAGCCGAACCCGATCACGATGACGGCCGCCCCGTACGCACCCTGGGTGGGCTTGGCGATCTGCGCGGCCTGGGCCGCGGCGGCGTTGCTGGCGGGCGCGGCGGTGTTGCGCCGCAGGGACGCCTGAACGCCCGGGGCGATATTGCCTTGCCGCCCCAGGAGAGCAGTGTCTACGTTCCGGTGATGCGTTCGCGACTGCCGGCGGTGACCTTCGACGCGGAGAACCCGGCAGGACCGGCACGCTTCTGGGCCGGCCTGCTCGGCCGGGAGGTCGTCGAGGATGCCGGCGGTGTGCTGCTGCCGGGCGAGGACGCCCAGCTCGGCCTGCGGTTCGCCCCGGGCCGCGCCGGCCGGCTCGGCGCGAACCGCATGCACCTGCACCTGACCAGCGCCGACCTCGACGACCAGCAGCACACGGTGGCCACGGCGGTCCGGCTCGGTGGCCGCCACGTCGACGTCGGGCAGCGGCCCGAGGAGGGGCACGTCGTCCTGGCCGACCCGGCAGGCTACGAGTTCTGCGTGATCGAGCCCGGCAACGACTACCTCGCCGGGTGCGGCCCGCTGGGCGAGCTCACCTGCGCCGGAACCCGGCAGGCCGGCCTGTTCTGGAGCGAAGCGCTGGGCTGGCCGGTGGTGTGGGACCGGGGCGAGCAGATCGCGATCCAGTCACCGCGAGGCGGCACGAAAGTCGCCTGGGACGCCTGGGACGGCACGCCCGTGACGCCGGAAGCGGGGCCGAACCGGCAGCGCTTCGAGCTGCTCCCGGCGGACGGCGACCAGCGGGCGGCGGTCGACGCGCTGATCTCCCTCGGCGCCACTCGGCTCGAGGCCCGCGCCGACGGCACCGTCGTGCTGGCGGATCCGGACGGCACCGAGTTCCGCGTGCGGCCGGCCGACCGCGACCCCGCCGGGTCGCCACCCCGGTCCGGGTGACCGCCGGGTTGCTCAGCCGGCTGCGAACACCACGACAGGGTGGCGGGCCACCGGGCCGAGGTCAGCCCACGCCGATCCCCGCGAGGATGTCCCGGGCGCTCGCGACCAGCTCAGCCAAGTCGGGCGGCGCCAGCGATCCCGTCCCCGCCAGCGCGCCGAAGATCGTCCCCTCCATCCAGTCCACCACCACCCTCGCGTGCCGCGAAGGGTCCGGGGAACCGGCCGCCTCCAGGGCGGCCGCCGCTTGGCGGCGGATCTGCAAGCCCCCCTCGTCGTACACCGCGCGCAACTCCGGGCGCCGGGTCGCCTCCAGTGCGAACTCGTACCTCGCCAGCATCCGGGTCCGGCCCGCGGTGATCGCGTCGAACGCATACCCCGCGACGAACTCCGCCAATCCGCCACCGCCACCGGTCAGCGGGGCCTGGTCCAGGACCACGATCCGCGCGATCGTCAGTTCCAGCAGCGCCGCCCGCGTGCGCGCGTAGTACGACGTCGACCCCGTCGGCAGGCCCGCCGCGCGGTCCACCGCCCGGTGAGTCAAGCCTCGCATGCCTTCCGCCGCGATCACTTCGATCGCTGCGTCCGCGATCACATCCAACCGATCCACGACAAGGCACTCTACAGGTGTAGAGTCCTCTACAGATGTAGAGGAGGCGACATGCACGCGGTGGTAATCGGCGGCGGCATCGGCGGACTGGCGGCGGCCGCGGGGCTGCACCGGGTCGGCTGGACGGTCACCGTTCTCGAGAAAGCGCCCGAGTTCGGCGACGTCGGCGCCGGGATCTCGCTCTGGCCGAACGCCCTGCGCAGCCTCGACGAACTGGGCGTCGACCTCGGCGAGCGCCTGGCGCCGCAGCGAGAAGGCGGGTTCCGCGACCGCCGCGGCCGCCGGATCACCCGCTTCGACGCCGCCGGGTTCGAACGACGGCACGGGCGGCCGCTCGGCGCGATCCACCGGCGGGACCTCGTCGCCGCCCTCCGGGACGCCGTCCCGGCGGACAGCCTCCGGACCGGCGCCGAAGTCACCGAAGTCCGCGAAGACGGCCTGGTCCGCTACAACGAGAGCGAACTGCGCGCCGACCTCGTCGTCGCGGCCGACGGCATCCACAGCCGGGTCCGCCACGCCCTCTTCCCGGACCACCCGGCGCCGGTGTACTCGGGCAGCACGGCGTTCCGCGGTGTCGCACGCCGTCCCGGAACCGGGCTGAGCACGAGCTTCGACCGCGGCACCGAGGTGGGCGTCCTCCCGCTGACCGGTGGCGACGTCTACTGGTGGATCTCGACCCTCGCCCCACCGGACACCCGCCGAGCCGACCTCGAACCGGCCTTCGAGAACTGGCACGAGCCGATCCCGGCACTCCTCGACGCCACTCCGCCCGAAGCCGTGCTGCACCACGACCTCTACTACCTCGGCACCCCGTTGAAGACCTACACCCGGGGCCGGATCGCGCTGCTCGGCGACGCCGCCCACGCGATGCCGCCGTTCCTCGGCCAGGGTGGCTGCCAGGCCATCGAGGACGCCGTCGTGCTCGCCCACGCGGTGTCCACACAGGACACCGTCGACGCCGCCCTCGAGCACTACGACCGGCAGCGACGGCCGCGCAGTCAGCAGGTCGTGCGCGAGTCCGTCCGGATGGGCAAACTCGGCCCCCAGCTGACCAACCCCGTCGCGGCGATACTGCGCACGGCCCTGCTGAAGTGCCTGCCGGCCAAGGCGACGGCCCGTGTGGGCGCGGGGATCACGGGGTGGACGCCGCCGCGTCTCCCCCGACCAGTCCCGCCTCGTACGCCGTGATCGCCGCCTGGACCCGGTTCTTCGCGCCGAGCCGGGTCAGGATGGTGCTCACGTGCGCCTTGACCGTGCCCTCGACGACGAACATCTTCGCCGCGATGTCCGCATTGGACAGTCCCGAACCCAGCAGCGTCAGCACTTCCCGCTCGCGCGGGGTCAGCGCGGCGATCCGCTCGCGAGCCGCGGCGGCACGCGCCAGCTGCCCGCCGGAGAGCCGGGCGATCACCCGCTGGGCCACCTTCGGCGAGAGGAACGCGGCTCCGCCGGCGACGGCGTGGATACCGGAGAGCAGTTCGCGCGGGTCGCCCGACTTGAGCAGGAACCCGCCCGCGCCGAGGCCGAGGGCGCGCTCGATGTAGTCGTCCTCGCCGAACGTGGTCAGCATGATGACGCCGGTCGCGGGCAGCAGCCGCCGGATCTCGGCGGCCGCGCCGAGGCCGTCGAGGCCCGGCATCCGGATGTCCAGCAGCACGACGTCGGGGTGCGTGGCCAGCACCTGGGAAACCGCTTCCCGGCCGTCGGCGGCTTCGGCGACGACCTCGATGCCCGGGTCCGCGGCGAGGATCGCCGCCACCCCCGCCCGCATCATCGCTTCGTCGTCGGCCAGCACGACCTTGATCACGGCGCCCCCTCGGTGAACCAGTCCTTCGCCACCAGTTTCCCATCGGCGAAGCACAGCCGGTAGGCGGCGTAGTCGTTGTCGAGCCACGACCGCCCGCTGCCGTAGTACTCGCAGGCGACCCCCGGCACGGACGGCAGCGGCGGCTCGCTCCGCAGCGGCCGGGCGTCGCGCTGGTTCTCCGGCAGCCGCGGCGCCACCTCGGTCCGCGGCTGCCCGATCCACAGCCGCTCGTAGACCCCGGTGGGCAGCTCCGAGGAGTTCCACTGGTAGAGGAACGCGATCCCGGCGACCGCGAGGACCACCCCGAACAGGCCGAGCGGGACGGCGACGGCCTGGATCAGGCTGCGCCGCACGTCGCGCCGGGCCAGTTCGAGGGCGCGCGCCGACGTCGACGTCCCGGCTTCTTCGTCGTCCGAGGCGGTCTCCGGCCGCTCGACCGGCGCGGCCCCGTGCGGCAGCGTCGCGGTGACGGCGAACCCGCCGGCCTCGGGCCCGGCCCGCAGCGTGCCACCGACCAGCCGGACGCGCTCGCGCAGGCCGATCAGCCCGACGTGCCCGGACGCGGCCCCGGGCAACGGCCCGGCGGGCGGCGGCGCGTTGACCACGCTGACGTCCGTCCGCGCGCCGGCGCTGGTCACCCGGACCGAGACGGCGGCGCCCGGCGCGTGCTTCGCCACGTTCGTCAGTGCCTCCTGCACCACGCGGTAGGCGGCGCGGGCCACCATCGGCGGCCGCTCCGCGGCGTCCACTGTGGACTCGATGAGCAGTCCGGACGCCCGCGCCCGGGAGATCAGCTCGCCGAGGTCGCCCTGCACCGGCTCGACCGGCGCGGCGTCCTCGCGCAGCACGCCGATGATCTCGCGCAGCCGCTCGGTGGCCGTCGCGGCGCTGGTCCGCAGCTGCGCGGCGGCGTCTCGCTGGGCGTCGCCGAGCCCGCCCGCGACCTCCAGCGCGGCGGCGCGGACGGCGATCAGGCTCAGCTCGTGCCCCAGCGAGTCGTGCATGTCGCTGGCGATCCGCGCCCGCTCGCGCAGCCGGGCCTGCTCGGCGACCAGCTGCTGCCTGCTCTCCATCTCCTCGGCCCGGCGCCAGCCGGTGCGGGCGAGCTCGCCGCGGACCCGGACGTACCGGCCGAGCAGCCACGGCGACAGCCCGGCGAAGACGAGGATCGCGACCAGCTGCGCCCAGTCGCCGAGGCCGTCCGGACCGAAGACGAGCGCGACCGGGAGCCCCAGGACCGCGACGGCCACCCCGGTCAGGATGCCGGGGCGGGCGCGCGGCATCCGCAGCCCGGCCTGGTAGCCGATCGCGACCAGCACGAAGATCACCCACGCGGGCATGCGGCTGCCGTAGGGGAACGGCACGGCCAGCGCCCCGGCCAGCGCGAAGCCGAGTGAGACGGCCGGGTACCGCCGGGCCGTCGCGACCGAGCCGGTGACGACCACGAGGCCGCCGGCCAGCTCCCAGTACGACCGGGCGTCCAGCGCCCCGACGACGACCGTGAACGCGAGGAACAGCCCGATGGCGACGTCGAGCGCCACCTGCCACCTACGCTTCGTCACCGTCCGCACGGGTTCGAAGCTACAAGGCGTGACAACGGCAGGCCACTGCCGAAAGTCAACCCTTCAGCGTGTCCACGAACGCCAGGGTCTGCGGCCAGGAAAGGGCGAAGGCCCCGGCGTTCACCTCGGTGCCGTGCCGCGCGGAGTCGCTGAAGCCGTGTTCGGCGCCCGGGAAGTGCTGGGTGAACGTCGCGCCGCGCGGCCGGGCCTGCAATGCCGTCTGCAGCCGGGCGAACGTCTCGTGCGAGACGACCGCGTCCGCTTCCGGGTAGGCGACCAGCACCGGCGCGGTGATCGATGTCGACAAAGCGACCGCGTCGAGGTCGTGGTTCGGCGGCGCCGGATCCCGGACCGTCGGGTGGTAGGCGACGACCCCGGAGAGCCGCTGGTCCCGGGCGGCGAGCAAGAGCGCGAACCGGCCGCCCAGGCACCAGCCCATGACACCCGCCGATGTGCAGCCGAGGTTGCCGAGCAGGTGGTCGAGCAACATCGCCTGCTCCGCGAGCGCGGCTTCGTCACGCAGCTCGCCGAGCTTCGCGCCGAGGTCCTCGCGGGCGGTGTTGTCGGTGCTGGCGCCGTGGAAGACGTCCCAGGCCAGCGCCGTGATCCCGCGCCCGGCCAGCTCGCCGGCCCACGCCCGCACCTGTGCACCGATCCCGGTGATCATCGGCAGCAGGAGCATCCCGGACGCCGATCCGCCGTCCGGGCGGGCCAGGTAAGCGGAGAGTTCGCCGACACGGACGGTGGACGTCTCGATGCGCATATCCGCACGGTAGCGCCCGGCGTGTTGCATGATGATCCACCATGGCCGAGCGCACACTCGCCGACCAGTTGGGCGGCTACCTCCCCGAAGGCATCGAGGCCCTCGAAGAGCACGAGCGGCAGGACCTCGCCGACGCGCTGCGCGACGCGCGCAGGCGGCAGGCGAAAGCGCTCGCCGAAGCGGGCGAAGAAGGGCTTCGGTACGTTCCCGCGCTGCTGCGCGGCGCGGTCCGGAAGGCGGTCGGCCTGTGAACTACGCGGCCGAGGCGGAGATCCTCAAGCTGGCCCGCGTCCTCGACGTCGAGCCCGCGCGCCTGGCGTACCTCGCCCGCGTCGACGCCGACGACCTGCAGGCCTTCCGCGAGCAGGTCACCGACACGCTGTTCGACGCCAACGCCGCCGCGCTGCAGCGGATGGCCCTGGCCGCGCGGGTCGTGCCCGTCGGGGTGCTCGCCAAGATCGCCGAGAAGGTGTTCGGCCCGCTGCTGTGCGCCCGAATCGCCGGGCTGGTCGACGTCGCGCGCGGGGTCGACGTCGCCAAGCGGCTCAGCCCCCGGTTCCTCGCCGACGTGGCCGCGGAGCTCGACCCGCGGCGCGCGAGCGCGATCATCAGCCGGATCCCCTTGGACACCGTTCTCGCCGTCGCCGGCGAACTGGCGCACAAGGCGGACTGGATCACCCTCGGCCGGTTCGTCGGGCACCTGCCGGACCCCACCGTGCGGCGGGCCCTGGAACAGATCGACGACCCATCGCTGCTGCGGATCGCGTTCGTGCTCGACGACAAACGCCGCGTCGACCACGTCGTCGGCCTGCTCCCGGCGCACCGGCTCGGCCGGCTGGTCACGGCGGCGAGCGCCGACGAGGACCTCTGGACACCGGCGCTCGACCTGCTGGCCCACCTGGGCGAGGCGCGGCGCGCCACGCTGAAACCGATGCTCGCCGGCCTGCCCGGAGGGTTCCGGGAACGCGTTCAGGCCACGATCATGTAGATCCCGTAGCCGACGATCGCCGCGCAGGCGGCGAAGCAGACGACCGCGCCGGCCAGCGGCCCGCTGCCCGAGCCACCCTCCGCACGGGCCGATTCGCGCTGCGAGAGCCCGACCACGCCGAAGGAGAAGAGGCTCGTCAGCACGACGACCGAAGCCAGCGCGACGACGAAGACGAGACCGAGGGAACCCCAATTGATGTGCACGGCGCTCCTCAGGCGTTGGCCGGCTGCGCGACGCCGGGCTCGGGCTCGTGGATGGAGTTGGCGTTGACGGGGTTCCGCTTCGAGGCGAGGTAGATGCCCAGGGCGACGACGACCCCGGCCAGGCCGACCAGCACGGTGCCCCAGGTCCCGAGCGTCGAGACCTCGGCGGCGAGCGCACCGACGATCGCGGCGGCGGGCAGCGTCAGCGCCCAGGCGAGCACCATCCTGCCCGCGACGCCCCAGCGAACTTCGGCGAGCTTGCGGCCGAGCCCTGAGCCGATGATGCCGCCCGAGCAGACGTGCGTGGTGGACAGCGCGAACCCGAGGTGCGCCGACGTGAGGATGACCGCCGCGGCGCTGGTTTCCGCCGCGAACCCTTGCGGTGTCTGGATTTCCGTGAGCTTCTTGCCCATGGTCTGGATGATCCGCCAGCCGCCGAGGTAGGTGCCGAGCGCGATCGCGGTGCCGGCGGTCAGGATCACCCAGAGCGGTGGCCCCGAGTTCGGCGCGAGCGAGCCGGACGCGATCAGCGTGAGCGTGATGACGCCCATCGTCTTCTGCGCGTCGTTCGTGCCGTGCGCGAGCGACACCAGGGAAGCGGAGGCGATCTGGCCGGCCTTGAAGGTGCGGCCGACGGTGTCCCGCTTCGCCCGGGCGGTGATCCGGTAGACGAGGAAGGTGCCCAGCGTCGCGACGATCCCGGCGACGATCGGCGAAGCGAGCGCCGGGATCAGCACCTTCTCGACGACCTTCCCGAAGTGGACGGCGTCGGAGCCCGAGGCGATCCAGGTCGCGCCGATCAGCCCGCCGAACAGCGCGTGCGACGAACTCGACGGCAGCCCGATCAGCCAGGTCACCAGGTTCCACACGATGGCGCCGACGAGCCCGGCGAAGATGATCACCGGCGTCACCTTCGTGTCGTCGACGATCCCGCCGGAGATCGTCTTGGCGACCTCGACCGAGAGGAACGCGCCGACGAGGTTCAGCACGGCCGAAACGGCGACGGCGACTTTCGGTTTGAGCGCCCCGGTGGCGATGGAGGTGGCCATCGCGTTGGCGGTGTCGTGGAAGCCGTTGGTGAAGTCGAAGGCCAGCGCGGCGACGATCACCACCAGCACGATCAGCGAGAAGTCCATGGGCGGCCCACTTTCGTTGCTGTTCGTCGGCAACGCTACTGATCGACAGCGACCACGCCGATCCCTGCCGGGTGACGGCTTACCGAACTCTGCATGAACCGGGGTGGGGTAAACCCCACCAAGACTCTGTGGTTCAGCCCAGTGTGTCCGCCCTCGTCGCCTGAAAGGATCGCAACCGGGCGAAAGGGGCCACGATGACCAAGCTGGGGTGGGCGGTCGTAGCGACGGTGGCGTCGGCCGCGTTGTTCTTCTTCGGCACGGGCTTGGACCCGGTGCCCGAACTCGCCTGGCTGGCACCGTTGCCGATCTTGCTGCTCGCTCCGCGCGCCACCGGCGCCACGGCGGTGGCCTGCGCGTTCGTCGCCTACCTCGCGGGGAGCACCGGCAGCTGGAGTTACTTCTGGCATTCGCTTTCGATCGCCCGCCCCGCGGCGATCGGGATCCTCGGCGGCAGTGCGCTGTTGTTCGCCCTGTCCGCGGGGCTGTTCCGGTGGCTGGTCCGGCGCGGGCACGGCTTGCCGGCGGCGCTCGCCGCACCCGCGTTGTGGACCGTCGTGCTCTACGTCGTTTCGCTGCTCAACCCGACCGGCCTCATGGGCACCTTCATGACGACCCAGGCCGACCGGCCGTCGATCGTGCGGGTCGCCGCGGTCACCGGGGGCTGGGGCGTGGAGTTCCTGGTGCTGTTCGTCCCGGCCGCCGTGGCCGCCGCGCTCGCCCCGGGCGTCCGCGGGCGGGCCCGGCTCGCCGGCCTGGTCGTCACCGCCGCGGTGCTGGCCGGGCTCGCCTTCTGGACCACGCCGCCGCTCACCGGGCCGCCGACGCGGATCGCCCTGCTCGCCATGGGACAGAGCCGCTGGGGGCTCGACGTCGCCACGTTCGAGGGCCGCACCCGCGTGCAGTCCTATGTGGACGAAATCGGCCGGCTGCCGGACGGCGTCCAGGCGGTCGTGCTCCCCGAAGCCACCTTCGCGGTGGACCAGGTCAGCCGTGCGCGGCTCGTCCAGGCCTTCACGCAGGTTGCCCGCGCGAAGAACCTCGACGTGGTCACCGGCGTCATCGACACGACCCCGGACGGCCGGTTCAACGCCGCGCTGGCGATTCCGCCGTCCGGCCCGCCGGTGGAGTACCGCAAGTGGCACACCGGGGATTCGCCGAACCTCACCTCCGGCACCCAGCTCGCGCACCTCGCCGGGATCGGGTTGATGGTGTGCATGGATGTCAACTTCGCCGACCCCAGCAGCGGCTACGGCGAAGCCGGCACGGGCCTGGTCCTCATCCCGGCCTCCGACGAAGACGTCGACGGCTGGGCCCACAGCCGCACCGCGCTGATCCGCGGCGTCGAGAACGGCTTCTCGGTGGCGTGGAGCGCCGCGCGCGGCACGCCGATGCTGGCCGATGCCCAGGGACACGTGCTGGCCGACGCCCACACCGGTGGCCGCCCGTTCTCGGTGGTCGTCGCCGACGTCCCGCTCGGTCCGGGGAAGACCCCCTACGCCCGCTTCGGCGACTGGTTCGCCTGGCTCTGCGGGCTGGTCGCACTGGCGGGGATCGTCACCGCGGCCCGCAGGCCGTCGTTGTCACCCGTCACAACGCCCGCCGGGCAACTCTGAGCGTTTTCCCAGGTCGCCTCCAGCGGTCTGTGCCCGATCATGATCCGGGTCACGTACCGACGGGTAACTGGAGGCAGTGGAATGCGGGTCACCAACGGCGGTGTCAAGCGAATCCTGGCCGTGCTCGCCGCGGCGCTCACCCTCGGCGCGGTCGCGCCGTCGGTCGCGGAAGCGGCACCGGGCAGCGGCTGGAACGACTGGGGCTGCCGTCCCTCCGCCGCGCACCCGGAGCCCGTCGTGCTCGTGCACGGCCTCGGTGCGAACGACACCGTCAACTGGTTCTTCCACGCGCCGAAGATCGCCGCCCAGGGCTACTGCGTCTTCTCGCTGACGTACGGCACCGGCATCCTCGGCCCCGGCGTCGGCGGGCTCGCGTCCATGCGGGACAGCGCGGCACAGCTCGGCCGGTTCGTCGACCGGGTCCGGTCCACGACCGGAGCGGCGAAGGTCGACATCGTCGGTCACTCCGAAGGCAGCACGATGCCCGCGTACTACCTGAAGTACGGCGGCGGCGCCGCCGAGGTCGCCCACTTCGTCGGCTTCGGCGCCAACTACCGCGGGACGACGCTCGGCGGCCTCAACGCACTCGCCAAGGCCCTGCTCACGTCCGTGCCCGGGCTCGGCGCGGTCCTGCGCACGGCGTGCGGCGCGTGCACCGAGTACCTGGCGCCGTCGGCCTTCCTGGACGACCTCGCCCGCGGTGGCGTCCACGTCCCCGGCCCCACCTACACGAGCATCGTGAGCGAGCACGACGAAGTCGTCACGCCCTACACCAGCGGGATCCTCGGTGAACCGGGCACCACGGACATCGTCCTCCAGGACTTCTGCGCGGGGGACGCGTCCGGGCACCTGAGCCAGGCGATCGACCCGAACGTCACCGGCCTGATCCTGCACGCGCTCGACGCGAGCTACGCACCTGCGTGCACGCCGTTCACCCTGCCGTTGTGAGCGGGTTCTGCCCCAGGTACCGGTGCCCGTTTTCGGCGGACTCCCGCACCGCGGCGAACCCGTAGTCCACCATCGCGGTTTCGTAGGCCGCCACCGCCTCGAGCGGCGGCGCCCCGGCCAGCGCGGACGCCAACGCCGCACCGTCGCGCAGCGCGGTGTTGGCGCCCGCACCGCCGGCCGGGCTCATCGCGTGGATCGCGTCGCCGACGAGCGTCACGCGCGACGGTTCCCACGGCCCGATCGGGATGCTCGTCCGGATCGGTTGCGGGAACGTCGCCGGGACGTCCCAGTGGTCGACCATCGCGCGGGCCAGCGGGTGCCAGCTGTCGACCAGGCGCAGCGCCACCTTCTGCAGGTCCTCCGGCGCCATCGCGGCGAGCTCGGCTTCGGAGTGGCCGACGACCTCCCAGCGCGCGCCCACCGAGCAGGTCATGTACGGCCGGTCGTCGCGCAACCGGAGGTCCGGCACCAGCCGGGCACACGCGCCGGCCACCGGTTCGGGGTAGTCGACCGGCGCGAACCCGGCCATGGTCCGGTCCGGCCCGATCATCATGGAGAACACCGCGAACATCTCCGGCTCGAACAGCGCGCGGGTTTCCGGCGTCAGCGGGATCCGGCCGTAGAGGTGCACCAGCCCGGCGTCGACGACCTCGGCGTGCGGGAGGTACTGCCGCCGCACACCGGAGTTGATGCCGTCGGCGCCGACGAGCAGGTCGCCCCGCGCGGTCGTCCCGTCGGCGAAGTGCGCGGTCACGCCGTCGGCACCGGTCTCGTAGTGCGTGAACCGCTTGCCGTAGGCGACTTCCTGGCCGTGCAGCAGGATCTGCCGCAGGGTGAAGCGGTTGATGTTGAGGTGCGTCCCCTCGTCTTCCAGGCGCGTGAGCAGCCGCAACCGGTGGTCGTAGACGTTCGTGTGCGGCAACGCGCGGCCTGCGGTGGCGCGGAAGAGTTCGTGCGATTCCGGCGGCAGCACCTCGCGCAACGCCGTGTCGCCGACGCCGCTGATGTGCAGCCGGTACCCCTGCTTGCGCGCGCCCGCCGACTCGTCGCGTTCGTAGACCCGGCACGGGATTCCGGCGCGGCGCAGGCCGTGCGCGAGGCTCAGTCCACCCAGACCGGCACCGATGATGATCACAGACACAGCTGTCCCTTCGTCACGGATGAGGAAGGGACGCACAGGTAAGCCTGCGTGAGCCTGCCCGGACTAACCCATACCGGACTGTGTCTTCGCGCGTCCTCGCTCTCGACGTTAGCGCACGCGCTCCCCGGCGCGCCACACCATGTTCGTCAGCGGCACGCCGGGCCGGTACGCCAGGTGGGTCACCGAAGGCGCGTCGAGCACCTGGACGTCCGCCCGCGCGCCCGGCCGCAGCACGCCGACGTCGTCGCGGCGCAACGCCCTCGCGCCGCCCGCCGTCGCCGACCAGACCGCCTCCTCGATCGTCATGCGCATCTGCAGCACCGCCGTCGCGACGCAGAACGCCATCGACGTCGTGTACGAGCTGCCCGGGTTGGCGTTGCTGGCCAGCGCCACCGTCGCCCCCGCGTCCAGCAGCCGCCGCGCCGGGGCCAGGGGCTGGCGGGTCGACAAGTCGCACGCGGGCAGCAAAGTCGCGACCGTCTCGGATGCCGCCAGCGCTTCGACGTCCGCGTCCGAAAGGTAGGTGCAGTGGTCGACGCTCGCCGCGCCCAGCTCGACGGCCAGCCGGACACCAGGGCCTTCGCCGAGCTGGTTGCCGTGCACCCGCAGGCCGAGCCCGCGCCCGGCGGCGGCCTTCAGCACCCGCGCGGACTGAGCCTCGTCGAACGCTCCCGTCTCGCAGAACACGTCCGCCCAGCGCACGCTTTCCGCGACCGCGTCGAGCATCTCGCCGCAGACGAGGTCCACATAGGACTCGGCGTCGGCGCCGGGTGGCACGAGGTGCGCGCCGAGGAACGTCACCTCGTCGGCCACCTCGCCGGCGATCCGGGCGCTTCGCGCTTCGTCCGCGACCGTGAGCCCGTAGCCCGTCTTGGTCTCCAGGCACGTCGTGCCCTGCCGGGCCGCCTCGTCGACGTGGTGCCGCAGGTTCGCCGCCAGCTGCTCGTCGGACGCTTCCCGCGTCGCGCCGACCGTGATCGCGATTCCGCCGGCGGTGTAGGGCTTTCCGGCCATCCGCGCTTCGAACTCGGCGGTGCGATCTCCGGCGAAGACGAGGTGCGTGTGACTGTCGACCCAGCCGGGCAGCACCGCGCGGCCTCCGACGTCGACGCGTTCGTCGGCGTCCGGGGCCTGTGCGGCGGACCCGGCCCAGGCGACCTCGCCGCCCTCGACGACCAGGGCGGCATCGGTCAGCCGGCCCAGCGCCGGGTCGTTGGTGGTGAGCTCGCCGATGCCCGTGATCAGGACTGCCACAGCGCCTCGATCTCCTTCGCCAGTACGGTTTCCGGTCGGTCGACGAGCAGGTGCGCGCCGTCCCGCACGACCTCGCGGCCGGCGACGACGACGTGCCGGACGTCCGAGCCGGACGCCGCGAAGACGACCCCCGACGGCTCGATCCCGGCCGTCCGCACCGAATCCAGGGCCACGGTGACGAAGTCCGCGCCCGCCCCCTCGGCGAGCGCGCCGACCTCGGCCCACCCGGCCGCCGCGTGGCCGGTGCCCGCTTCGAGCAGCTCTTCGGCACTGAACCGGCCACGCTGTTCGCTGGCCAGGCGGTCGTCCAGCTCCAGCGCCCGGGTCTCTTCGAACGCGTCGACGACGGCGTTGCTGTCGCTGCCGATGCTCAGCCGCACCCCGGCGTCCCGCAGGGCGCGGGCCGGGCCGATGCCGTCGCCGAGGTCACGTTCGGTGGTCGGGCAGAAGCACGCCCCGACCCGGAACTCGCCGAGCCACCGCACGTCCCGGTCGGTGAGGTGGGTCGCGTGCACGACGGTGAGCCGTTCGTCGAGCACACCGTGGTCCCGCAGCAGCCCGGTCGGGGTGAACCCGGTGGCCGCCTCGCACTGCTCGTTCTCCGCGCGCTGCTCGGACAGGTGGATGTGCAGCGGCCGGTTCCCCGGCACACCCTTGTCCACTTCGGACAGCTGGTCCTCGGGTACCGCGCGCACGGAGTGGATCGCCCCGCCGACCCGGAACAGCTCACCTTCCTTCAGCGCGCCCACGCGCGAAGCCCAGGCCGACGCCGAGCCGTCCGAGAACCGCCGCTGGACCTCGTCGGGCTCCACACCGATGCCGCCCGCGAGGTAGCAGGTGTCGAGCAGCGTCAGCCGGATCCCGGCCTCGGCCGCGGCCTGCCGCAGCGCCTCCCCCATCGCGTTCGGATCGGCGTACGGCTTCCCGCCGGGCGCGTGGTGCAGGTAGTGGAACTCCCCGACGCTCGTGTACCCGCCCAGCACCATCTCGGCGTAGACCCCGCGGGCCAGCCGGTAGTACGTGTCGGGGTCGAGCCGGGACGCCAGCGCGTACATCCGCTCGCGCCACGTCCAGAACGTGCCGCGCTCGTGGTGCGTCCGCCCCCGCAGGGCCCGGTGGAAGGCGTGCGAATGCCCGTTCGCGAAGCCCGGCAGGGTCAGTCCGGGGAGCACAGTGCCGGACCGCGGCGAGCCCGGTGTCACGCCCGTGATCCGGCCGCCGGCGACGTCGATCCGCACCCCGGCCGCGATCCCGTCCGGCAGCCAGGCCTGTTCGCACCAGAAGGTCATCGCGCCAGCCGCTCCAGCACGGTGGCCAGCGCCGCCGCGCCGGCTTCGACGTCGCCGGCCTCGGCGAACTCCTCCGGCGAGTGGCTGATCCCGGTCGGGTTGCGCACGTAGAGCATCCCGGCCGGGACGAACCCCGCCAGGATGGCCGCGTCGTGCCCGGCGCCGGTCGGCAGCTCCGGCGGCCCGCCGAGCCAGCCGCCCAGGTCACGCCGGAGGGCGTCGTCGAAAACGACGTCGCCGGAGTAGGACTCTCGGGTCACCTCGACCCGGCAGCCTTCCTCCTGCGCCGCGGCCGACGCCGCCCGGCTGATCTCGGCGACCAGGCCCGGCGTGCCTTGGCCGGGCACCCGCGCGTCCAGCCACAGGTCCACTGTGGACGCAATGACGTTGGTCCCGCCGGGGGTCGGCACGAGCCGGCCGACGGTCGCCCGCGCGTCCGGCACCTTCGCGGCCAGCCGCCGCACGGCCGTGACCGTCGCCGCGGCGGGCAGCATCGGATCCGCGCGGTCGGCGAGCAGGGTGGCCCCGGCGTGGTTTCCCTGTCCCGCGAAGGAGAACCGCCAGCGCCCGTGCGCGATCACCGTGCTGCCGACGGCCACCGGCGAGCCGAGGTCGATCAGCCCGCGCCCCTGCTCGACGTGCAGTTCGAGGAAGTGCCCGATCCGGTCGAGCCGCTCGGTGTCCGGGCCGATCCGGGCCGGGTCGACGCCCGCCTTTCCGGCCGCTTCGGCGAACGTCACGCCGTCGGCGTCCCGCAGGCCACGCGCCTTGTCGGCGTCGATGGTGCCGGTGAGCAGCCGCGACCCCAGGCAGGGAACGCCGAACCGGCCGCCCTCCTCCTCGGCGAACACCACGACGGCGAGCGGCCGGCGCGGGCGGAACCCCTTGCCCTGCAAGGCCTCGACGGTGGCCAGCGCGCTCACCACGCCCAGCGGGCCGTCGAACGCACCGCCGCCGGGAACCGAGTCGAGGTGGCTGCCGGTGACGACGGCGTTGCGCCCCGGCGGCCCCCACCAGGCCCAGATGTTGCCGTTGCGGTCGGTCTCGACGTCCAGCCCGAGCCCCAGCGCGCGCTCGACGAACCACTCCCGCAGGTCGTGCTCGGGTGCGTCGAAGGCGTGCCGCGAATAGCCGCCGCGCTTCGGGTCGCGCCCGACGTCGGCGATCTCCTCCAAGAGCCCCGAGGCGCTCACTCCGCTTCCCGCATCGGCACTCGCACACCCCGCTCGTCGGCGACCTCGGCCGCGCGATCGTAACCGGCATCGACGTGCCGGATGACGCCCATGCCCGGGTCGTTGGTGAGCACCCGCTCCAGCTTCTGCGCGGCGAGGAGCGTCCCGTCGGCAACGCTGACCTGGCCCGCGTGGATCGACCGGCCCATGCCGACGCCGCCGCCGTGGTGGATCGACACCCAGCTGGCCCCCGAGGACGTGTTGACCAGGGCGTTGAGCAGCGGCCAGTCGGCGATCGCGTCGGAGCCGTCGGCCATGCCTTCGGTCTCGCGGTACGGCGAGGCGACGCTGCCGGAGTCGAGGTGGTCGCGGCCGATGACGACCGGGGCCTTCAGCTCGCCGCTGGCCACCATCTCGTTGAACCGCAGGCCCGCCAGGTGGCGTTCGCCGTAGCCGAGCCAGCAGATCCGGGCGGGCAGGCCCTGGAACGCCACGCGCTCGCCGGCCAGCCGGATCCAGCGGGCGAGGGATTCGTTCTCCGGGAACAGGTCCAGCATCGCGCGGTCGGTGGCCGCGATATCCTCGGGGTCGCCCGAGAGCGCCGCCCAGCGGAACGGGCCGTTGCCCTCGCAGAACAGCGGCCGGATGTAGGCGGGCACGAAACCGGGGAAGTCGAACGCGCGCTCGCAGCCGCCGAGCTTGGCTTCGCCGCGCAGGGAGTTCCCGTAGTCGAAGACCTCGGCACCGCGGTCGAGGAAGCCGAGCATGGCCTCGACGTGGTCGGCCATCGACTCGCGCGAGCGGTCGGTGAACTCGTCGGGCTTCTTGGCCGCGTAGTCGTGCCAGTCGGCGACGTCGACGCCCTTGGGCAGGTACGACAGCGGGTCGTGCGCCGACGTCTGGTCGGTGACGATGTCGACCTCGACGCCGCGGCGCAGCAGCTCCGGCAGCACCTCGGCGGCGTTGCCGACGACGCCGACCGACAGCGGGCGCTTTTCCTGCTTCGCCTTGGTGACGCGGGAAATCGCGTCGTCGAGGTCGTCGGCGACCTCGTCGAGGTAGCGGGTTTCGACGCGGCGGTGCGCGCGCTGCGGGTCGCATTCGATGACCAGGGCGACACCGTCGTTCATGGTCACGGCGAGCGGCTGCGCGCCGCCCATGCCGCCGAGCCCGGCGGTCACGGTCAGCGTACCTTTCAAGGAGCCGCCGAACTTCTTCTTCGCGACGGCGGCGAACGTCTCGTACGTGCCCTGGAGGATGCCCTGGGTGCCGATGTAGATCCACGAGCCCGCGGTCATCTGCCCGTACATCGTCAGGCCCTGCTGCTCGAGGCGGCGGAACTCCGGCCAGGTCGCCCAGTCGCCGACCAGGTTCGAGTTCGCGATCAGCACGCGCGGCGCCCACTCGTGCGTGCGGAACACGCCGACCGGCTTGCCCGACTGCACCAGCAGCGTCTCGTCGACGTCCAAAGTGGTCAGTTCGCGGGTGATCGCATCGAAGCTGGCCCAGTTGCGGGCGGCCTTGCCGGTGCCGCCGTAGACGACCAGGTCCTCGGGCCGCTCGGCGACGTCGGGGTCGAGGTTGTTGTGGAACATCCGCAGCGCGGCTTCGGTCTGCCACGACTTGGCGGTGAGCCGGGTGCCACGGGCGGCACGGACGACGCGGGACTCGTGGTTCATCAGGCCTCCAGACGGGCGGCGTCGAGGACGGCGCCGGAGCGGACGAGTTCTTCGGCGGCCGCGATCTCGGGCGCCAGGTGGCGGTCGGGGCCGGGGCCCGCGACCTTCGTGCGGAGCAGGTCGCGCACCGCGCCGGTGACCGGCGACGGCTCCAGTGGCGCGCGGAAGTCCAGCGCCCGCGCGGCCGTCAGCAGCTCGATGGCCAGGACGGTGGTCAGGCCGTCGACGGCCTTGCGCAGCTTCCGCGCGGCCGACCAGCCCATGGAGACGTGGTCCTCCTGCATGGCGCTGCTCGGGATGGAGTCGACGGACGCCGGTACGGCGAGCCGTTTGAGGTCGCTGACGATGGCGGCCTGGGTGTACTGGGCGATCATGTGGCCGGAGTCGACGCCGGGGTCGTCGGCGAGGAACGGCGGCAGGCCGTGCGAGCGCGCCTTGTCGAGCATCCGGTCGGTGCGGCGCTCGGCGATGCTGGCGACGTCGGCGATCGGGATGGCCAGGAAATCGAGGACGTAGGCGACGGGCGCGCCGTGGAAGTTGCCGTTGGATTCGACGCGGCCGTCCGCCAGGACGACGGGATTGTCCACAGCGGACATCAGTTCGCGCTCGCCGACGAGTTCGGCGTGCGCGAGGCTGTCACGCGCGGCGCCGTGCACCTGCGGGGCGCAGCGCAGCGAGTAGGCGTCCTGGACTCGGTTGCAGTCCGGGCCGCGGTGGCTCTCGACGATCTTCGAGCCCTGCAGCGCCTGCCACATCCGGGCCGCGGACTTCGCTTGGCCGGGGTGCGGGCGCAGCGCCTGGAGGTCGGCGGCGAAGGCGCGGTCGGTGCCGAGCAGGGCCTCGACGCTCATCGCGGCGGTGAGGTCGGCGATGTCGAAAAGCCGGTGCAGGTCGGCGGCGGCGAGCAGGAGCATGCCGAGCATGCCGTCGGTGCCGTTGGTGAGCGCGAGGCCCTCCTTCTCGGCGAGCACGACCGGCTCGATGCCTGCGTGCTTCAGCGCTTCTTCCGCCTTCATTACTTCGCCGCGATACGTCACTTCGCCCTCGCCCATGAGCGCGAGCGCGACGGCGGCCAGGGGTGCGAGGTCGCCGGAGCAGCCGAGCGAGCCGTACTCGTGGACGATCGGGGTGATATCGGCGTTGAGCAGAGCCGCAAGCGTTTGCGCGGTGCCCGGGCGGACGCCGGTGTAGCCGCTGGCGAGGGTGCGTAGCCGCAGCAGCATCAGCGCGCGGACGACCTCGGGTTCGACGGCGGGTCCGGCGCCGGCGGCGTGCGAGCGGATCAGGCTGCGCTGCAGCGCGGTCCGGCTCTCGACCGGGATGTGCCGGGTGGCGAGCGCGCCGAAGCCGGTCGAGACACCGTAGGTGGGCGTGACGGCGTGCGCGAGGTTCTCGATGTGCTGACGGGTCGCGGCGAGGTTCTTCTCGGCGGCGTCGGTGAGCCCGACGGGCGCGTGCCCGCGGACGACGTCGACGACCTGGGCGGCGGTCAGGGGCTCCGGGCCCAGGAGCACTTTTTCCGGCATGGGCCCATTGGACATCGTCCTTCCCGCTGGTGGGATGCGTCGACGAGTGGTTCTGTCTGGTATCCCAGACGCTAAGCTCGGGCCATGGGCGACAGCAGCGAGGTCCCGGCGCTGCGCCGCGGGCTGGCGGTGCTGAGCCTGCTGGCGACGCGGCCCGGCCCGGTCACCGCGGCCGCCATCGCCCGGGAAGCGGGACTGCCTCGCTCGACCACGTACCACCTGCTCAACGAGCTCGAAGCGGCCGGTTTCGTCGTGCACCTGCCCGCCGAGCGCCGCTACGGCCTGGGCATCGCGGCGTTCGAGCTGGGTTCGGCCTACCTGCGCCACGATCCGCTGGAGCGGCTGGCCGGGCCGTTGCTGCGCAAGCTCGTCGACCGGGTCGGGCACACCGCCCACCTCGGCGTCCTGCACGGCAACGAGTCGCTGTACCTGATCAAGGAACGCCCGGCCCGGCCGGAGACGCTGGTGACGGAGGTCGGCGTCCGGCTGCCGGCGCAGCTGACGGCGTCCGGCCGGGCGATCCTGCGGCACCTGCCGCCCCCGCACGTCCGCGCGTTGTTCCCGGCGGCGTCGGCGTTCGTGCTCCGCACCGGCCGCGGCCCGCGCACGCTGGCCGAGCTGCGCCGCACCCTCGACGCGGAACGCCGGCTCGGCTGGTCGGTCGAGGACGGCCACGTCACCGACGGCTTCGCCTCGGTGGCCGCCCCGGTCTTCGACCACGGCACCCGCCCGCTGGCCGCGATCAGCGTCACGCTTCGCCACCACTGCACGACGGAACCGTGCACGGAGACATGGCCGGACCTGGCCGGCGAAGTAGCGACGACGGCGGCCGAGCTCACCAGCCGCATCGGTGGCCACCCGGCCTGACCTCCGGCGCAGGCCGTCCGGGGGTCGCGGCTGCTGCGATCGGCGCAACTGTCACCGAACGGCTCGATTCCACTCCGGTGGGTGATTACCGTAGCTGGGGCTGCGGTTTCGAGGGACACCGATGGATGACGCACGCGTGAAGAAGGCCGGTTTCGGTGCGGTGCTCGCCGTCGCCGAGTTCCGGGCGATGTGGACCGCCGAGCTGCTGTCCGTCTGCGGCGACCAGCTCGCCAGGGTTGCGCTCGCCGTGCTCGTCTTCCAGCGCACGTCCTCGGCCGCGCTGACCGGTCTCACCTACGCCCTGACGTACGTGCCTTCGCTGCTCGGCGGCATCCTGCTGGCCGGCGCGGGCGACCGGTGGCCGCGGCGGGACGTGATGGTCGCGGCCGACCTGGCGCGGGCCGCGCTGGTCGCGGTCATCGCCGTTCCCGGCGTCCCGCTGTGGGTGCTGTGCGTGCTGGTCGCGGTGATGACGGCGCTCGGGGGGCCGTTCAAGGCGGCGCAGCAGGCGCTGCTGCCGTCGATCCTGGCCGGCGAGCGGTACCTCGTCGGGATGGCCCTGCGGAACGTGACGATGCAGGGCGCGCAGCTGGCCGGGTTCGCCGGGGGCGGCGCGCTGATCGCCGCGTTCACCCCGTCCGCGGCGCTGGCGTTGGACGCGGCGACGTTCCTGCTTTCGGCGTTGTTCCTGGTCACCGGCGTCCGGCGGCGGGCGGCGATCGCCGGGGCGGCCCGGCCGGCCTGGCTGTCCGCGACCGGCGCGGGTATCCGGCTGATCTGGCGTGACCCGGCGTTGCGGACGTTGGTGGCGCTCAACTGGCTGGCCGGGTTCTACGTCGTCCCGGAGGCGCTGGCCGCGCCGTACGCGGCCGGGATCGGCGCGGGCGCGACGCTGGTGGGGCTGCTGATGGCGGCGGACCCGGCGGGCAGCGTGCTCGGCGGCGTCGTGTTCGGCAAGTGGATCCCGGAGCGCGTGCAGGTCCGCGTGCTGGGCCGGCTGGGGATCGCGGCCGGGCTGCCGCTGGTGGTGTTCGCCTGCCGGCCCGGGCTGGTGGTGTCGGTGGTGCTGCTGGCGGCGTCCGGGCTGGTGGCGACGGGCTACAACATCCAGGGCACGGTCTCGTTCATGCGGCGGGTGCCCGACGAGCACCGGGCGCAGTGCGCGGGGGTGAATTCGGCGGGCTTGATCACCGTGCAGGGGCTGGGCGCGGCCGCGGCGGGCGCGCTGGCCGACGTGCTGGGCCCGGCGCACACCATCGCCGCGGCCGGGGCGGCGGGTGCCGCGGTGGCCGTGCCGATCGCGAGGGCGTGGCGCCGGGTCGGGGTGGTGGGGCGATGACCTCAGTTGTCGCGTCCGCACATGGTGCGCCTCCCTTCACGACCCCGGGCCGGACCGGCTCCGTCACCGGCCGGACACCATGAGTATGCGGACCGGGAGCGGGATCGCGCGCCCTGGGCCGCGCATTCGTGACGTCCTCGTGGCGCCGCGGCGCTGGGTGTTGTGGCGCCAGGGTCCGCGGGTGGTCGTTTATTGCCTGGTCAGCGAGGTGGTGGCGGTGGTGCTGACGCTGCGCCCGTCCCCGATCGCGGTGGACCGCCGGACGCTGTCGATCCTGGTGGTGCTGCTGGTTCTGGGGGTGGCGCAGTCGGAGTCGGGCCGGCGCGTGGAGCGGATCCGCCGCCGCGTGTCGGGGACGCCGCACATCAACATGACGTCGGTCTGGACGTTCGCCGGCGTGCTGCTGCTGCCGCCGCTCCTGCTGGCGGTCCTGGTCGGCGGGTTGTACGCGCACCTGGCGGTCCGCAGCTGGTACCGCCTGCAGCGGGTGCCGGTCTCCCGCACGGTCAGCAACGCGGCGATCATCGTGCTGTCGTGTTACGCGGCCCAGTCGGTGCTGCGGGTTTCGGGTTTCTCCGACGTCCGCTCGGCGATGGCCCGCAGCTGGGCGGGGACGTTCGCGATCGCGGCCGCGGGGGTGGCGTTCTTCGCGGTGAACGCGCTGCTGGTTCTCCCGGCCCGCCGCGAGGTCGGCCGGACCGCGGAGGCGTTGTTCGGCACGTGGTCGGACAACGGCCTCGAGGTGGCGACGTTGTGCCTGGGTGCGCTGAACGCGGTGGTGCTGGCGACGTTGCCGGGCCTGGTGGTGCTGGTGTTCCCGCCGTTGCTGTTGTTGCACCGGACGGTGCTGGTGAAGCAGCTGGAGGTGGCGGCGCACCGCGACGAGAAGACGGGTTTGTACAACACGAGCGGCTGGCACGCGCTGGCGGAGCGGACCCTGGCGGCCGCCGCCCGCCAGGGGGGTACGTTCGGGTTGCTGATGCTGGACTTGGACCACTTCAAGCAGGTGAACGACACGTACGGCCACTTGGCGGGTGACGCGGTCCTGAAGGCGGTGGCCCAGTCGATCATCTCGGCGGTCCGCGGCCGGGGGGACGCGGTGGGCCGGTTCGGGGGCGAGGAGTTCGTGGTCCTGCTGCCGGGTATCACGCAACCGGACATCGGCGCGGTGGCGGAGCGGATCCGCCGGGCGATCAGCGCGTTGCAGGTTCCGGCGGGCCGGCTGTCGATCACGGGCCTGTCGGTCTCGATCGGCATCGCGGTCTACCCGAAAGCAGGCGCTTCGCTACAGCGCCTGCTGGACGCCGCGGACACGGCGCTCTATCACGCGAAGGCGACGGGCCGGAACAAGGTGGTCCACGTAGCGGACCTGGCGTGAGGGGTCAGGCGGTCCGTTGCCGCCGTCCGGCGTCGAGGCCGAGCATGGCCAGCAGTTCGGCACAGTCGTCGACGTCGGAGGAGTGTCCGGCCACGGTGAGCACGGCACGATCGTTCTGTTCGCCGAGCCGTACTGCCTCTTCGGCCCGGATAACGCCCATCCGGCTGTCTTCATCATTGGCAAGGGAACTGCCACTACGCCGGGCCCAGGTCATCTGGCCACCTACTTCCGACTCCACGGGTGCGGAGCCATGGTCGGACCCCAAGCATGACATTGACACGAATTTCACTCACAAGTGGCCCCCACCACAGCCCCCCAAAAACCCAAAACCCCAGGTGAGCCCCCCGCCGACGCACCCCACCCCCGCCCCACCCGCCGGACTCACCCCGCCCCCGCCTCATCCGCCGGACTCACCCCCGCCCCCGTCCCCGCCCCGGCCTCTCGTCTGACTCACCACCGAACGCAACCACCCGGGGGGTCCAGGGGGGCGAAGCCCGCCCTGGCGGGGGTTTGGGGGTCCGACCCCCAAAGAAAACCCGAGAACGAGAGAAGGCCCAGCCCCGAAGGGGCGTGGGCCTTCTCGTAGTGGAGGTGCCGGGAATTGAACCCGGGTCCTCTGGCGTATCAACAGGACTTCTCCGTGCGCAGTCCGCTACGTCTCTGCTTGGCTCCCTCAATCACGCGAACAAGCTGAGGTGACGAGCCCAGCCACTGTTTGCTTCACGACTGTTCCCCGTGGCCGGGACAGTCGCTGAGCCTCCTAGCTGATGCCGGTACCCGGGCCGGAGGCGAACCCGGGCCGACAGAGTCGCACTCGCTCAGGCGGCGAGGGCGAACTCGCGCTGACTGGAGTCGGCGCTTATTTGGTTGCGATGACGCTTACGGTGGTCTCTCGCCTGCACCGGCACGCTTCTCCTGAATCAACGTCCAAAGTCGAAACCGTTCACCCCCTTGTTGGGACACAACCTCACCATCATAACGCCAAGGTCGACTGCTTTGGTCCGGGTGGGGTGGGGTCAGCCCTACCGCCGGGATGCCCGCTCGCACCATGTTGCGCCCGGCGTGGAAGCGCGATGCTGGGGTCCGATGAAGGGAGTGCGGTCATGGTGAGCGAGAGGCGGGATCCCCCGTTCGGTGGTTCGGTGGTGTTCTTGCTGATGAACTTGCCGCTGGGGGTGCTGGCGTTCGGGTTCCTCACCGTCTTCGTCTCGGCCGGGGCGGGGACCGCGGTGGTGTGGGTCGGGGTGGGTTTGCTCGCTGCCGTCGTGCTCGCCGTGCGGGGGGCCGCGCGGCTGGAGCGGGCGCGGGTCTACGCGTTGCTGGACCGCTACATCGATCTTCCGTATCTGCCGCTGCCCGCCGGGAAGCAGGCCGCGCGGTGGAAGGGGCGGCTGAAGGACCTGTCGACCTGGCGGGACCTCGCCTACTTCGCCCTCCTCTTCCCGGTGGGCCTGGTCGAGTTCGTGCTGGTGACGACGTTCTGGGCGACGAGCTTGGCGCTCGTGGGCCTGCCGGTCTACTTCCGGTGGCTGCCGGGCGGTGAGTACCGCTTCCCGGCTTGGGAGGTGCCGTGGGTGACCGTGGACTCGACGGTGGAGGCGCTACCGTGGGCGGCGCTCGGGGTGTTGTTCGCCGCGTTGTCGGTGGCGCTGACCAAGGCGCTGGCGGGTACGCACGCCCGGCTGGCGTACGCGCTGCTGGGGCCGACGGTGGCGCAGCGCCGCCGGATGGAGCGCTGGTGGGAAGACGCGGAAGAGAAGAACCTGGTGGCGGGATGACCGAGGCGCAACAGCTGGAACACCCGCGGCCGCACCCGGCTCGCACGATCCTCTACATGATCGCCAGTTTCGTCTTCCGGCTTCTGCAGTTCGTGCTGATCGTGGTCGGCATCGCGGTGGGGGTGTCCACGGCGGTGATCTGGGTCGGGTTCCCGATCCTGCTGGCGACGACGAGCTTCGTCCGCTGGTCCGGCGACCGCGAGCGGAGCTGGCTGGGGACGATGCTGCGGGTGCCGCTGCCGCCGGTGCAGCGGCGGCCGTATGAAGAAGGGCAGCCGCTGCTGCGGCGGTGGATGGTCCGGCTGAGCGATCCGACGACCTGGCGTGACCTGGCGTACTTCATGGTCGCCTTCCCGCTGGCGTGCGCGGAGTTCACGATCGCGCTGGCGTCGATCGTGCTGCTGCCGATGGCGATCTGGGTGACGCCGTGGCTCGGCTGGCTGCACGGCGAGCTGGCGCTGGCGCTGCTGGGGCCGGACCGCACGAAGCGGCTGGAGCAGAAGGCCGAGCGGCTGCAGGCGTCGCGGGCCCGGGGTGTGGACGCGGCCGAAGCCGAACGCCGTCGCATCGAGCGTGACCTGCACGACGGTGCGCAGCAGCGGCTGGTGGCCGTCGCGATGAGCCTGGGCCGGGCGAAGTCGAAGTTCGACCAGGATCCGCAGCTGGTGCGGGACCTGATCGACGAGGCGCACTCGGACGCGAAACTGGCCGTGTCGGAGCTGCGGGACCTGGCGCGCGGCATCTACCCGGCCGTCCTCGGCGACCGGGGGCTGGACGCGGCGCTGTCGGCGCAGGCGGCGAAGTCGCCGATCCCGGTGGACGTCTCGGTGGACGTCGAGCCGCGGCCGCCGGCCGCGGTGGAGACGACGGCGTACTTCATCGTCGGCGAGACGCTGACGAACATCGCGAAGCACTCCGGAGCGTCCGAAGCGGAAGTGAAGGTGTGGCGGACCGACGACCACGTCGTCGTCGAGATCACCGACAACGGCCACGGGGGCGCGGAGGTGCGTCCCGGCGGCGGGCTGGCCGGCCTGGCCGACCGCGCCGCGACGATCGACGGCGTGATCACCGTGGTGAGCCCGGTGGGCGGGCCGACCGTGATCCGGGCTGACCTGCCCTGCCAGTGGTGAATAGGCTGGACCCCGTTCATCCACGAGCTTGGGGGCCGGATGCGGGTAGTGATCGCCGAGGACGCCGTGCTGCTGCGGGCCGGGGTGACCCGCCTGCTCGCCGACGAGGGCATCGAGACGGTCGCGGCCGTCGACAACGGGGACGACCTGCTCGGTGCGCTGCAGGAACATCGTCCTGACCTGGCGATCGTCGACGTCCGCATGCCGCCGACGTTCACCGACGAGGGCTTGCGCGCGGCCTTGGCGGCGCGCAAGGAGATCCCGGGGTTGCCGGTGCTGGTGCTGTCGCAGTACGTCGAGGAGTCGTACGCGGTGGAGCTGCTCTCGGGCGGCGCGGGCGGCGTCGGTTACCTGCTGAAGGAGCGCGTGGCGGACGTCGCGGACTTCCTGGATGCGGTCCGCCGCGTGGCGGGCGGCGGCACGGCGATCGACCCGGACGTGATCGCCCAGCTGATGGCCCGCGGCCGCCGCAACCCCCTGGACGCGCTGACGGCCCGCGAGTCCGAAGTCCTGGGCCTGATGGCCCAGGGCCTGTCGAACACGGCGATCGCGAACTCCCTGGTGGTTTCGCACGGCGCGGTGGAGAAGCACATCGGCAACATCTTCTCGAAACTCGGGCTCGAAGCCAGCGCGGAGGAACACCGCCGGGTCCGCGCGGTGCTGACCTACCTGGGCCGTTGAGCGACGGAGGGTGACCAAAAGTCCCGTAGGGTGGCAACGGGTCACCCGTTCCGCGGGCGGCACCCGGGTGAGTGCTCACCTACGATGAGCGGACCCGCTGTCGAGAGGAGCCGCAGATGTCCGACGAGACTCGCTGCGTCCGCTTCTTCGGCGGCCCGCTCGACGGCCGCGTCCAGGAGCTCGGGGACGCCGAGCCGATTCCCGGCACCGTCATCCGGCACATCCACCTGCACGGCGGGCCGAAGATCGAGACCCGCTACGAGCTCGGCCTCACCGAGCGCGGCTGGGAGTACCGCCTCGCCGCCGCGCAGCACGAACCCGAGCCGGACGGCCTGAGGTAGGGGAAACCCCCGTACCGGCCGGGGGTGAACAGGACCCCGAACAGGCCGGGCAGCACTGCTGTCTTCGCCGGCCGGACCGGCCAGGCTGAGCAGCATGCACACGAGCCGGGACAGGTTCCTCGACGTCGTCCGGGCGGGGGCCATCCTCGCCGTCATCGCCCAGCACTGGATCATGCCGGTGCTCTCCTACTCCGACGGGCACCTCGCCACCGGCAACGCCCTGGCGACGCCGGGCTGGTGGGTCGTGACCTGGTTGTCGCAGGTGATGCCCCTGGTCTTCTTCGCCGGCGGCGCGGCCAACCTGATCTCTTTCCGCCGCGCCGGGTCCACGCAGCAGTGGCTCGCCGGGCGCATCAAGCGCCTGATGGTGCCGGTGCTGCCGCTGATGGCGGTCTGGCTGATCGTGCCGGACTTCCTGCGCGGCCTGGGCGTCCCGCCGCAGCCGTTACAGGTCGGCAGCGCGATCGCCGCGCAGCTGCTGTGGTTCCTCGCGGTGTACGTGCTCGTCGTGCTGCTCACGCCGCTCATGGTGGCCGCGCACCGGCGCTGGGGCCTGAAGGTGCCGCTCGTCATGGGCGCGGCGGGCATCCTCGTCGACGTCGCGCGCTTCAACGACTTCGGTTACATCGGTTACGCCAACGCGATCTTCGTCTGGGTCGCCGTGCACCAGCTGGGCTTCCACTACGTCGAAGGCCGCCTCGGCTCGCTGACCCGCCGTGGCGCGCTGGCGCTGTCGGCGGCCGGGTTCGGCGTCACGGCGTCGCTGGTGGCGTTCGGACCGTACCCGGCCAGCATGATCGGCATGCCGGGCGCGCCGGTGTCGAACATGAGCCCGCCGACCGTGCTGCTCGCCTTCCTCGCCGTCGGCCAGATCGGCCTGCTGCTCGCCTTCCGCCCGCAGCTCAACGCGCTCGCGGCGCGCCCCGGCATCGGCGACGCCCTCGGCTGGCTCGGCGCGCGGTTCATGAGCGTCTACCTCTGGCACATGCCGGCGCTGATCGTGGTGGCGGGCGTGACGGTGTACGGCCTCGGCTACGAGACGCCGACCCCGGGCACCGTGTTCTGGCTGGTCATGGCGCCGGCGTGGTTCGCGGCGTGCGGGATGGTGCTGTTCGGGCTGCTCCGGTTGTTCGCGCACTTCGAAATGCAACGCGACACCGCGGTCGCGACGGCGAAGGTGCCGCAGCTGGTCGCGGCCGGGCTGATGGTTTCGGGTGGCCTGCTCGGCCTGGCGGCGCACGGGTTCGCCCCGCTGTCGGACGGCATCGCGCGCGGCCCGGTGCCGTGGGTGGTGCTGGCGACGGCCGGGTTCCTCCTCGCCGGCAAGCAGATCCCGGTGGTCGACCTGCTGGGCCGCGCGGTCACCGTGAGCGAACGCGCCACCCTGCCCGGCCTCAAGCGCTGAGCAGCCGCAGCGGGGTGTCGTGCAGGACGGCCCGCAGGAACGGCTCCCCCAGGCGATCGTCGGCCGCCCAGCCGGCGATCGCCTGCAGCTGCGTCGCGTAGGAGTACGGGATGTTCGGGAAGTCCGTGCCCAGCACGACGCGATCGGCGAACTCCGCCAGCCGTGCCGTCCAGTCCGGCGGCAGCGGCGACATCGCTTCGGCGAACGGCACGCCCACCATCGTCGTGTCCAGGTGCACCCGCGGGTACTTCGCCATCAGGTCGAAGGCCGTCCCGAACTCGGGCATCGCCGCGTGCGCGAGCACCGCCGTCAGCCGCGGGTGCCGGGCGAGGACCTCTTCGAACACCGACAACCCGGTGAAGTCACCCCGCAACGGTCCGTGTCCACAGTGGACGACGACCGGGACGCCGGCGTCGGCCAGCGCACCCCACACGGGCTTCAGCAGGTCGTCGCGCGGGTCGTACGCGCCCACCTGGACGTGCGCCTTGAACACCCGGGCGCCGGCGCGCAGCGCAGCGTCCACAGCGGACCCGGCGCCGGGCTCGGGGTAGAACGTGCCGGTCGGCACGGCGGCCGGCACCCGGGCGGCGAACTCGAGCGCCCAGTCCGTCAGCCACTCCGCCATCCCCGGCTTGTGCGGGTAGACCAGCGGCGCGAAGCGCGTCACGCCCAGCGAGCGCAGCGTGTCCAGCCGGTCCTGTTCGGACGTCCGGTAGTGCACCGGCCACTCGGTGCCGTAGTGCGTCGAGGCCCGGTCGAAATACGCCCAGACCTTGTCCATCACCGGCTTCGGCAGGAAGTGGACGTGCAGGTCGACCAGGCCCGGCAGGCCCAGCGACGCCGTCCAGCGCGCGACGTCCGCGTCGGAAGCCGGGCCGGGTGTCACTCCGTGAACCGGCCCTTCAGGGCGCGGCCCATGGCCTTCCTGATGTCGCGGTCCGCGTCGCGCTTGGCGAGCGTCTGCCGCTTGTCGTAGGCCTTCTTGCCCTGGGCCAGCGCGATCTCGACCTTGACCTTGCCGTCCTTGAAGTACATCGACAGCGGCACCAGCGAGAGCCCGCTCTCCTTGGTCTTGCCGATGAGCTTCTCGATCTCGCGCCGGTGCAGCAGCAGCTTCCGGGTGCGCCGCGGCATGTGGTTGGTCCACGTGCCCTGCGTGTACTCCGGGATGTGCACGTTGCGCAGCCAGACTTCGCCGTCGTCGACCGTCGCGAACGCGTCCGCCAGCGACGCCTTGCCCTCGCGCAGGCTCTTGACCTCGGTTCCCACGAGCACGAGACCGCACTCGTAGGTGTCGAGGATGGAGTAATCGTGCCGCGCCTTGCGGTTCGACACGATCACCTTCTGGCCACGTTCCTTGGGCATACGACCACTCTACGTGATTCCGATGGTGACAAGCAGCCGGTTAACTAGTGCCGGACGTACAGGCGCAGCGTGACGTAGCCGGTGATGGCGGAGATCACCACGGACACCCCGAGCAGGATCGGCGCGACCGGGAACAGCAGCTCCAGCGTGGTGATCTTCGGGAAGACGTCGCCGGTGAACACCGCGTCGAGGAAACTCACCTTGGTCAGCACCAGCATGATGATCCCGAGGACCGCACCGACCGCGCCGGCGACCACCGCCTCCAGGAGGAACGGCAGCTGCGTGTACCACCGCGTCGCGCCGACCAGCCGCATGATGCCGACCTCGGTGCGCCGGGTGAACGCGGACACCTGGATCGTGTTGGCGATCAGCAGCAGCGCGGCGATGGCCATGATGAGCGCGGCGCCGAAGGCCATGTTGCGGACGCCGTTGAAGGCGTTGAAGACGCGGTCGAGGAACTTCTTCTGGTCGTCGACCTTCCGCACGCCCGGCTTGTTCGCGTACTCCTGCACGATCGCGTCGCTGCGGTCCGGGTCCTTCAGCTTCACGTGCAGCGACGCGGGCAGCGACTCGGGACCGGTGAGCGCGACCAGCTCCGGCTGGCTCTCGAAGATCTTCTTGAACCGGTCGAAGGCCTGGTCGCGGTTCTCGAACACGACCGATTCGACACCGTTGTTGCTCTGCAGCGAGGTCCGCAGCGACTGGCACAGCGCCTGCGTGCAGCTCTTGTCGGTCGCGCTGATGTCGTCGGTGAGGTAGACGGAAACCTCGACGTCGGCGAGGAAGTTGGACTTCATCTTGTCGATCGTCCGCACGGCGAGGAGGCCGCCGCCGAGCATGGCGAGCGACACGGCCGTGGTCAGCATCATCGCGATGGTCATCGTGACGTTCCGGCGCAGGCCGGTGACTACCTCACTGAAGACGAAACTGGCGCGCATGGCGGGTGCAGGTCCTTGGGGTCGGGGTCGTTGAAGGGCGGGGCGGTCAGCGACCGATGCCGTAGACGCCGCGGGCGTCGTCGCGGATCACCCGGCCGAGCTGCAGCTCGACGACTCGGCGTCGCATGGAGTCCACGATGGAGTGATCGTGGGTGGCCATCAGGACGGTGGTGCCGGTGCGGTTGATCCGCTCCAGCAGCAGCATGATGTCCTGGCTGGTGTCGGGGTCCAGGTTGCCCGTCGGTTCGTCGGCGAGCAGCACCAGCGGGCGGTTCACGAAGGCGCGCGCGATGGCGACGCGCTGCTGCTCACCACCGGAGAGCTCGTTGGGGAGCCGGTCCGCCTTGCCGTCGAGGCCGACGAGCTCCAGCACCTCGGGGACGACCTTCTTGATGGTCGGGCCCGGCTTGCCGATGACCTCGAGGGCGAACGCGACGTTCTCCGCGACGGTCTTGTTCGCGAGCAGGCGGAAGTCCTGGAAGACGCAGCCGATGGTCTGCCGCAGGCGCGGGACCCTGCGGCGGGCCAGCTTGGCGACGTCGAAGTTGGACACCATCACGCGGCCCTTGCTGGGCGTTTCTTCGCGCAGCAGCAGCCGGAGGAAGGTCGACTTCCCCGATCCCGAGGGACCGATGAGGAAGACGAACTCACCCTTTTCGATGTCGACGGACACCCGCTCGAGCGCGGGCCGCGTCGAGGTCTTGTAGACCTTGGAAACCTCTTCGAGCCGGATCACGATTCGGCATACTACCCACCGGTCTCGTGAAGCCCCGGTTGCCCGGTGCACCCGAGTGGAGCAGCGGGTGTTTGCGCACGGTGAGCGGTCGGCCGAACACCCCCTGCACCGATCAGGCGGCCGACTGCTTCCGCCAGCGGATCCCGGCGTCGAGGAAGCCGTCGATCTCGCCGTCGAGCACCGCCGACGGGTTGCCGACCTCGTAATCGGTCCGCAGGTCCTTGACCATCTGGTACGGGTGCAGCACGTAGGACCGCATCTGGTTGCCCCAGCTGGACCCGCCGTCCTTGAGGGCGTCCATCTCGGCGCGCTCCTCTTCCTTCTTGCGCAGCATCAGCCGGGCCTGGAGGACCTTCAGCGCGGCCGCCTTGTTCTGCAGCTGCGACTTCTCGTTCTGGCAGGAGACGACGATGCCGGTCGGCAGGTGCGTGATGCGCACCGCGGAGTCGGTCGTGTTGACGCTCTGGCCGCCGGGACCCGACGAGCGGTAGACATCGACCCGGATGTCCTTTTCCGCGATGTCGACGTGGTCGACCTCTTCGACCTCGGGCAGCACCTCGACGTGCGCGAACGACGTCTGGCGGCGGCTCTGGTTGTCGAACGGCGAGATCCGGACGAGCCGGTGGGTGCCCTGCTCGACCGAGAGGGTGCCGTAGACGTAGGGGGCGGTGACCTTGAACGTCGCCGACTTGATGCCCGCCTCTTCGGCGTAGGAGATGTCGTAGACGTCGGTCGGGTAGCCGTGGCGCTCGGCCCAGCGCAGGTACATGCGGAGCAGCATCTCGGCGAAGTCGGCCGCGTCGACACCGCCGGCCTCGGAACGGATGGTGACGACGGCGTTACGGTCGTCGTATTCGCCCGAGAGCAGGGTGCGGACCTCGAGGCCGTCGATGGACTTCCCGAGCTCGGTGAGCTCGGCCTCGGCCTCGGCCATGCTGCCGGAGTCACTCTCGGCCTCGGAGAGCTCGTACAGCACGCCGAGGTCGTCGAGCCGCTGGCGCAGCTCACTGACCCGGCGCAGCTCACCCTGCCGATGGGACAGCTGGCTGGTGACCTTCTGCGCCGCCTCCGGGTCGTCCCAGAGGTTGGGGCTCGAAGCCTGCTGTTCGAGATCGGCCACCTGGGCACGCAGCGCGTCCAGGTCCATCACCGACTCGATCTGCGTCAGCTTGCCGGTCAGGTCCCTCAGTGCCGCATCGAACTCATCACTCACGTTTGTCAAGGTTACGGCAAAACCCACGACCGGTTGCGAGGACCGGTCGTGGGCGCGCGAACCTCAGGCCGCTGGGATGGCGTCGAGCAGCTTCAGCGCGGCCTTGGCCTGCGCTTGGGCGAACTCGGCGACCGCCTTCTCGTACGGCCCCTCGGCCGCCTTGGTGGCCGCCTTGGCGTCGTCGAGCTGCTGGCTGTAGCTCGTCCGGGCCGACTCGAGCAGCGACTGGCGCTGCTTCGCGGTCAGCGACCCGGCGTGCACGAGCCGCAGGATGAGCGGGCTGCGCAGGTGGTCGGGGCCGGCCTCGGACGTGAGCCAGGCCTTGAAGGCCTTCTTGCCGGCGGCGGTGATCAGGTACTGCTGGCTGGAGCGCGGGCCCTGCTTGCCGAGCCGGACGAGACCTTCTTTGGACAGCGCCGGGAGCTCCCGGTACACCTGGCTGCGGGTGACGCTGAAGAAGGCGCCGAATCGCTCACCCGCTCCCGCGACGAGCTGCCCGCCGGTGGCGGGACCGTCGTGGAGCAGACCGAGCAGGGCGGCGGCTGTTGCATTCAATTCGGACACGCCCCCTAGATTCCCACTTATCGGCCGCTGTGTCCACAGTGGTCAGCGGTTCTGTCCATTGTGGCTAGTGAGATCCCCTCGTTCGGCCCAATGCGACCCGGTCCACTGTGGACCCGGATACGCTCTGCAACCGCTCCCAGCACAGTTTGGTCCAACCAGACGCACTCCCCCGCCTTCGACACCTCCAGGCAGGTGAGTTCGGCAGGCGGCAATCCCCGGCTTGGCGCACTCCGAACACACAACGCAACCAGCAGCCACCGCCGCCCACATCACGAGATCCGCAGAAAAAGGTGACCACGACGGGGGATCCAAGGGGGCGAAGCCCCTTTGGCGGGGGTTTGGGGGTTCGACCCCCATTACAATGCGAAAGAGGCGTGGCGAACGTTTTCCGTTCGCACACGCCTCTTGCCTCTGTAGCGGGGACAGGATTTGAACCTGCGACCTCTGGGTTATGAGCCCAGCGAGCTACCGAGCTGCTCCACCCCGCGCCGTTTTGGTACTTCAATAGATTACACGGGGTTCCCAGCGGCTTTACACCGGGGTCCCCAAAGCTTCTGACCTGCACTTACGTCGTCTCGAGCCACTGCCGGGCTCCACTGAGGACCATGGCCAGCCCGTCCTCGAACCGCGCGTCGGCGTCCCCCAGTACCGCCTCGCCCGCCGACTCGCGATAGCGCTCGTCGAACTCGCCGGGCATGGGCCGCACGGCCTGCTCCTCGATCACGTAGCCGATGACGAAGCAGTAGACGGTGAAGGTCGCCCGGCTCGCCCGCGCCTCGTCGAGGCCGGCTTCGATACTCCGGCGCAGCGGGTGCTCACCGACCAGGCTCGTGTCGCCAAGGTACGTACCAGCGAAAACCTTTCCGCCGTCGCGATAGGCGAGCATCATCCGGCGCAGCGCACGGGCACCGTGCGCGACAGCCTCCCACTCTTCCGCCGACGCCGGCGGCCGCCGGTCGGCCACGGAGTCGCGGTACATCTGCGTCGCCATCTCGTCGAGCAGTTCCTGCTTGTTCTTCATGTGCCAGTAGAGCGCGGGCGCCTTGACGCCGAGGTCGGCGGCGATCAGCCGGAGCGTGAGCCCGTTGAGGCCGACTTCGTTCAGCAGCTTCAGCCCGGACCTAGCAATGTTCTCCCTGGTCAGAGCCATATTTACGGCACTCCTCGTGATCGCAGCTTGACAGCTTAACGATGTTAAGGGCATTCTGGGGACAGGTCAATTTAACGTTGTTAAGGAGCTGGGGATGCGGGAGTTGACGGCAGAGGTGGTCGTCGCCGGTGCGGGCCCGACGGGCCTGATGCTGGCGAACGAGCTGGCACTGGCCGGAGTGGACGTTCTGGTGCTCGAGCGGATGCACGAGCGAACAGGGTTGTCGAAGGCCTTGAACCTCCAGCCGCGCACGGCGGAAGTGCTGGATCTGCGGGGTTTGCTGCCCCGGGCGCGGGACCGCTCGTTCGCGACTGTCGCGGACGGACACTTCGCGGTGATCCCGGTGCCGTACACCGGCTGGGACACCCGCCACCCCTATCAGCTCGGCATTCCGCAGGCCGAGGTCGAAGCGGCTCTGGAGGAGCGTCTGGCGGAGCAGGGCGTGAAGGTGCAGAGAGGGTATGAGCTCACGAACTTCTCCCAGGACGCGGACGGTGTCACGATCACGGCGGGAGACCTGCGTGTCCGGGCGGCCTACCTGGTGGGCTGCGACGGCGGCCGCAGCAGGGTGCGCAAGGCGCTGGGCATGGCGTTCGAAGGCATCGAGGGCCAGGGCCACGGCGTGGCGGCGGACGTGCTGTTCAAGGCGACACCGCCGGGCGCGCCGACGCAGTGGCGTTCGATGACGGACATGGTGACCTCCGGGAGCCCGGGCAAGTTCATCGGCGTCATCCCCTTGGCCGAACCGAACTTGTACCGCATCAGCTTCGGGGACCGCTTGAACCGCCCGGCGAACCTCCGGGCCGAGGTCACGGACGAAGAAGTCCGGCGAGCGGTCGCCGAACGCTTCGGCCCCGAAGCGGAGATAGCGGAGATCCGCTGGGCATCCCGGTTCTCGGACGACAGCCGTCTGGCCGAAAGTTACCGGGTGGGCCGGGTCATCCTGGCCGGAGACGCGGCCCACACGCACTTCCCCGCCGGAGGCCAGGGCCTCAACCTGGGAATCCAGGACGCGATGAACCTGGGCTGGAAGCTGGCGGCGGAGCTGCGCAACCGAGCGCCGGCAGGCCTCCTGGACACGTACGAGTCGGAGCGCCGCACGGTGGCCCAGCAAGTCCTGAACAACATCGCGGCCCAGAACGCCCTGATCCCGACGACCCCGAACCAGCTGGCCTTACGAGCTCTCTTCCGAGACCTGGCAGAGCTCCCGGAGGTCCAGCACCACCTGTCAGGAATGGTCTCCGGCCTCAACATCCGCTACGCCACAGAGGAATCCCCCCTACCGGCAGGAACCCGCCTCCCCGACATCCCCACAGCCGAAGGCCCCGCAAGCACCTTATTCCACAAAGGAAACTGGGTCCTGCTGACAAAAACCCCAACCCCCAAGCCCCACACAGAGGTAGTCGTAGCCGAGGCATCAGAACTCCCCTGGCCCGGCATAGAGAAGGTGTTGGTCCGCCCAGACGGCTACATAGCCAACACAACAGGCTCAACGAACGGCTGGCTCACCTAGCAACGCAACCAGCCACCGGGGGGTCCAGGGGCGGCGAAGCCCCCCTGGCGGGGGTCTGGGGGTTCGACCCCCAGAGACAACGCGAAGGAGGGGTGCGCGGACGCATTCCGTCCGCACACCCCTCCCAACCTCTGTAGCGGGGACAGGATTTGAACCTGCGACCTCTGGGTTATGAGCCCAGCGAGCTACCGAGCTGCTCCACCCCGCGTCGTGACACCTACCTTACGCCGGCCTTTCCGGCGGGTGCAAAGCAGGTGCCCCTTTGGTAAGCGAGGTCACCCTCCCGGCTGGGTGCTGGGTGGTGGCGTGCTGCTCCCGGGCGCTGCGGTCTTGGCTGCTTCGTAGGCGCGGGCGGCCGCGTCGAGGGCGGCGAGTGCGGCGCCTTGGTCGGTGAAGTTGCCGGATTGCTGGGCGGCTTTGAGCTTGGCGAGGGCCGATTGGATGTCGGTGACGGCTCGGTCGAGGGCCGCGTTGCCGCCGCTGCTGTTGGGGGGTGGCGTCGTGGTCGGGGTGGTGGGTGTCGTCGGTGATGTCGGCTGCCCGGCTTGGGGCGGTGTGGTGGTGGCTTCGCCGGTGCCGGCGCCGAAGACCTGGTCGAGGGCTTCCTGGAGGGTGGCGCCGTAGCCGACCTTGGGTCCGTAGGAGACGAGGACGCGGGCCAGCTGCGGGTAGCTGTTCTGGTTGCGCTGCCGGATGTAGACGGGTTCGACGTAGAGGAAGCCGTCGGCGACCGGGAGCGTGATCAGGTTGCCGTAGATGGGGGTGACGTTGGGGTTGTTGAAGAGGGTGCGGTCCTGGGCGACGCGGGAGTCGCTCTGGAAGCGGTTCTGGACCTGGACGGGCCCGTCGACCTGGGTGGCTCCGGTGGCCGCGCTGGGTAGCTGGAGGACGCGGATCTTGCCGTAGTCGAGGGGGTCGGAGGACACCGACATCCACGACGCGAGGTACTGGCGCTGGAGACCGGTGAGCGAGCTGGTCAGCTGGAACGTCGGTTTGGTCTGGCCCGGGGTGTCGGCGAGGACGTAGTAGCCGGGCTGGTTGGCCGCGCCGGCCGCGGCCGGGTTCGAGCCGCCTTCGGCGGTCGGGTCCTGCGGGACGCTCCAGAAGGCCTGCTGCGAGTAGAACTCCTGCGGGTTGCTGACGTGGTAGCGGGACAGCAGTTCACGCTGGATCTTGAAGAGGTCTTCGGGGTAGCGGAAGTGGGCGCGCAGGTCCGGGGAGATCTCGGCGCTGGGCTTCACGAGCCCGGGGAAGACCTTCTCCCAGGCGTTGAGGACCGGTTCCTTGTCGTCGATCGAGTAGAGCTTCACGCTGCCGTTGAAGGCGTCGACGGTGGCCTTGACCGAGTTGCGGATGTAGTTGATGGAGCTGTTGGCCTGGCGGGCGACGCCGTTGAGGGAGTCGTTCGTGGCCGCGCCGAGCTGGGTCTGCTGGGCGTACGGGAAGTTGTTGAGGGTGGTGTAGCCGTCGATGATCCACTGGATCTTGCCGTCGACGACCGCCGGGTACGGGTCGCCGTCGAGGGTCAGCCACGGCGCGATCTTGCTGACGCGGTCGCGCGGGTCGCGGTTGTACATGATCTTGGAGTTGTCGCCGATGGCGTCGGAGAACAGGATGTTCCGTTCGCCGTACTCGGCGGCGAAGGCGAGGCGGTTGAACCAGTTGTCGATCGGGACGCCGCCGGCGCCCGTGTACTTGTAGCGGTCGGTGGCGGTGTCGTACTCGCCGGGCGCGTTGCCGGTGGTGCCGCCGACGATGGCGTAGTCGGATTCCGCGGCGGACAGCTCGCCGTAGTAGATGCGCGGTTCCTTGACCTCGATGCCGGGCTGGCCCGGGGCGGAGGAGCCGGCTCCCGACGGGTTCTGCGTGTCGCTGGTCGTGGCGATCGGGTAGCCGCCGTCGGAGTTGGCGTCCTTGACCGCGCGGTCGATCGTGTTGGCCGGTGCGACGACGAAGCCGTTGCCGTGGGTGTAGACGAGGTGCTTGTTGATCCAGCTGGTCTGGTTGCCGGTGAGGCCCTCGGTCTTGATCTCCTTGGCGGCGACGATGTAGTCCTGCGCCACGCCGCCGACGGTGTAGCGGTCGATGTCCAGCTTGGCCGGGAAGCCGTAGAAGTTCTCGCGGCCGACGCGCTGGGTGAAGGTGTCGGAGAGGATGTTCGGGTCGAGCAGCCGGATGTTGGACATCGTCCCGTTGTCGCTCTTGATCTGGTCCGGGGTGGCGTCCGACTTGCCGGTGTAGGGCTGGTACTGGACGTCGGTGAGGCCGTAGGCGCGGCGGGTGGCGTCCATGTTGCGCTGGATGGACGTCGCTTCCTTCTCGTTCGCGTTCGGCTTCACCGAGAACTGGTCGAGGACGGCGGGCCAGGCGACGCCGACGAGGATGCCGGACAGGATCAGCAGCACCAGGGCGATGGCCGGGAGCTGCAGGTTGCGCAGGAAGGCGCCGGCGAAGAACGCGACCGCGCAGATCACCGAGATGCACAGCAGGATCAGCTTGGCGGGCAGCACCGCGTTGAGGTCGGTGTACGTGGCGCCGACGAACAGCGGCATCCCGCGGTCGGACAGCAGCAGGTTGTACCGGTCGAAGAAGTACTCGACCGCCTTCAGCAGCACGAAGAGCCCGACGGTGATGGCGAGCTGGGCGCGGGTCGGGCCGGCGAGCTGGCCGCCCTTGCCGGCCAGGCGGATCCCGCCGAAGACGTAGTGGGAGATCAGCGCGCCGAAGAAGGAGATGACGACCGTGATGAACAGCCAGCCGAGCAGCCAGTTGATGAACGGGAGGTCGAAGGCGTAGAAGCCGACGTCGTTGCCGAACTCGGGGTCGGTCTGGCCGAACGAGGTGCCGTTGAGGAACAGCTGCACGACCTGCCAGTCGCCCTGGGCGGACAGGCCGGCGATGAGGCCGGTGAGCACCGGGATGCCGACGCCGAAGAGGCGGATGCGGGCGACGATCGCCGACCGGTAGCGCGCCAGCGGGTCGTCGGCGCCGGAGATCGGCACGAACACCGGCCGGGTCCGGTAGGCGATCATCAGGCTGACCGCCAGCGCCCCGCCGACGAGCAGGCCGACGGCGAAGAACAGGATGATCCGGGTCACCACCTGGGTGGTGAACACCTCTCGCGCGCCGACTTCGCCGAACCACAGCCAGTCGACGTACGTGTCGAGGAGACGGGCCCCGAGCAACAGCGCCAGCACGATCACCGCGGCGATGATGAGGAGGATCCGGCTCCGCCGGGACAGCTTCGGCAGGCTCACCGGGGGCCGAGTCGCCACGGCACACGCTCCTGTCTTCGTCAATACTTGAGCAGGGGCGCGTGCGCCCCCTGATTCCCTAACTCTACGGATGCCCGGTGAAGTTCCCGGGACCCGCCCAAACCGGACTCGCGGCGTCGGCGCGCGGGCCGACCTGACACGATGTGCGCATGGCAGCGAACGAAGCGCGACAGGCCGGCGTGGCCGCGCTCGCCCGTGAAATCGAGGAGTTCATGGCCGCGGGCGGCTGGGACCAGCCGCCGCAGCTGTTCGCGCTGGTGCCGACGGCGGCGCTGCTGGACGAGCAGCCGGAGCTGGCCGGCCAGCTCGACCGGGCGAACCCGCTGACGCCGGTGGCGCAGGAAGCGCTGCCGGAGGGCGACCTGGCCGAGGCGCTGGGCCGGATCGCGTGGCCGGACCTCGTCATCGGGTGCGCGCTGGCCCAGGAGATCATCGTGCTGCCGCCGGGCTCGGAGTCGGAGCTGCCGGACGTCGCCGAGGCGGACGCCGAGAGCCTCCGCCGCGCGGCCGCCGACCACCCGCAGCGGACGGAGGCCCGCTTGGTGGCGGCCGTCGTGCGCGACGGGGAGGGCGCCTGCGTGATGCGGCTGCGCGGGATCGGCACGGCCGAGGGCACGGACGAGACGATGGACGAGATCGTGGAAAGTCCCGAGCTGGCCCCGAACCTGCTCGAAGCGTTGAAGGCCACGCTGCTGCCCTAGCAGGCGGCCGTCGGCCGTCCCGCCTTGAGGTTGGCCAGCTGGGTGAGCGCGTCGTCCAGTGTGGACACCTTGATGAGGTTGAGCCCCTCGGGCGCGTTGCTCTTGGCCTCGGCGCAGTTGTGCTCGGGCACCAGGAAGTCCGTGGCTCCCGCCTCACGGGCGCCGACGACCTTGAACGAGATCCCGCCGATCGGGTCGACCTCGCCGGTCTCGGTGATCTCGCCGGTGCCGGCGATGTGCCGGCCGCCCGCGAGGTCGCCGGACTGCAGCCGGTCGATGATGGCGAGGGTGAACATCAGCCCGGCCGACGGGCCGCCGACGTCCTGCAGGGAGATGTTGACGGTGAACGGCGCGTCGGCGCGGTCGGCCGCGGTGAGGCCGATGAAGCCCTCCTTGCGGTCGGGGCGCGCGGCGAGGGTGAGCGGCACGGTCCGCTCGGGCTGGCCGTCCGACTGGAAGGTGATCTGGACGGTCTGGCCGGGCAGGGTGCCGGCGAGCGCGGCCCGCACGTCGGCGGCCTCGGCGATCTTCTTGCCGTTGACGGTGATCAGCTTGTCGCCGGGCGAGAGCACGTGGTCGGCCGGGCTGCCGGAGACGATCTGCTTCGCCAGCACCTTGATCGGGTAGCCCAGCTTGCGCAGGGCGGCGACCTGGGCGTTCGTCTGCGAGTCCTGCAGCTGCTGGATGTTCTCCTGCTTGACCTGCTCGTTCGTCTCGCCCGGCTTGAAGTACTCCTCGCGCGGCGCGAGCGCGAACCGGCCGCTCGCCCAGAAGCCGAGGCCCTGGAACAGGGTGACGCCGTCGTGCAGGGAGACGGTCGTCATCCGCAGCTCGCCGGTGGTCGGGTGGGTCTCGTGCCCGGTGACCTGGATGACCGGGTTGCCCGCCGCGTCGCGACCCAGCGTGTCGTAGGTCGGGCCCGGGCTGATCGCGACGAACGGCACCGGCACGACCGAGCCGAGCACCACGAAGATCAGGAACAGCGAGCCGCTGACCACCAGCGTCCAGCCACGGCGGGTCATCCGGCGGGCCTCGCCGGCCGGCTCCGGCGCCGGTTCCGGGGCGCTCTTCGCGGGGGCGGTCTCCTCGGAGGACTTGGTCACGACCGACAGCGTACGGTGACCGCGTTCGCTTCCCGGTGAAGGCCACGCACACGGGTCCGGTCGACCCCCTCGGGGGCCGCCGAGCCGCGTACGGTGGACACATGAGCAAACCCCCGTTCGGCTTCGGACCTTCCGATCCCGACAAACGAGGTGAGAACGACCCCTCGGAAGGCGGGCAGCAGTCCGGCGCCGAGGCCTTCAACCAGCTCGGGCAGATGCTGAGCCAGCTGGGCCAGATGCTCAGCCAGGCCGGCACCTCCACCGGACCGGTGAACTACGACCTCGCCAAGCAGATCGCCCTGCAGACCCTCGGCAGCGAGGGCAACACCGGAGAGAGCAAGCTCGGCTTCCGCGGCGGCGACGACGCGAACGCCGCGGTCCGCGACGCCGCCCACCTGGCCGAGCTGTGGCTCGACGCGGCGACGGTGTACCCGGCCGGCGCGACGTCTACGGTCGCCTGGTCGCCGCGCTCCTGGGTGGAGAAGACGCTCCCGACGTGGCAGCGGCTGTGCGACCCGGTGGCCCGGCAGGTCTCGGGCGCCTGGATGGAGGCGCTGCCGGAGGAGGCCAAGCAGGCCGCGGGCCCGCTGCTGCAGATGATGGGGCAGATGGGCGGGATGGCCTTCGGCTCCCAGCTCGGCAACGCGCTGGCCCAGCTGGCCTCGGAGATGCTGACCTCGACGGAGATCGGCCTCCCCCTGGCCCCGGCCGGCACGTCGGCCCTGCTGCCGGCGAACATCGAAAAGTTCGCCGAGGGCCTGGAGCTGCCGAACAGCGAGATCCTGGTGTTCCTGGCCGCCCGCGAGGCAGCGCACCAGCGCCTGTTCACGCACGTGCCGTGGTTGCGGCAGCGCCTGCTGGCGACGGTCGAGGAGTTCGCGCACGGCATTTCGGTGGACACGTCGGCCCTGGAGTCCCTGGCCGGCCGGATCGACCCGGCGAACCCGGCGAGCATCGAAGAGGCGATGTCCTCGGGGCTGCTGGAGCCGCAGACGACGGAGGAGCAGAAGGCGGCGCTGAGGCGTCTGGAGACGCTGCTGGCGCTGGTCGAAGGCTGGGTCGACGTGGTGGTGGCCGAAGCGGTGGGCGACCGCCTGCCGGGAGCGGACGCCCTGCGCGAGACGCTGCGCCGCCGCCGCGCGACGGGCGGCCCGGCCGAGCAGACGTTCGCCACCCTGGTCGGCCTGGAGCTGCGCCCCCGCCGCATGCGGGACGCATCGAACCTGTGGTCGCTGGTGGGCGACCGCCACGGCACGGAGAAGCGCGACGGCCTCTGGTCCCACCCGGACCTGATGCCGACGGCCGAGGACCTGGACGAGCCGATCGACTTCGCGGACCGAGTGGGTTCGGCGGGCTCGATCGACGACCTGGACCCGATCGCCGAGCTGGAGCGCACGGAACGTTCGGAGCGCGCGGAGCGGGAGAAGGACACCCCGCCGAAGCCGTCCGGCGACAACCCCGAAGAGGGCGACACCAAGAGCTGAGCAGCACCCCGGAGCCGGGCGTCTCGCACCGCGAGGCGCCCGGCTCCATTTCCCCCAAGCCTCCTCATCGCCCCACCGTGTCGTCCCCCCAGGTACGCGTGTCGTCCTCCCAGGTACGCGTGTCGTCCCCCCAGACACACGTGTCGCCCCCCCAGATACGCGAACTGACCCTCCAGACACACGAGCCGACCCTCCAAGCACGTATGTCCGTCCGCCGAGTCGCACGCCAGCCCCGCGAACCGGTCGACGCATCCGACGAAACCGGGGTGACCCGCAACCACGGATCACCCCGGTCGCCGTCACCCGTTCAGTCCTCGGTGGAGATCCCCCACCCGGCGGCGGCCGACAACCCCTCCAGGTACCCGATCGCCCGTTCGGTCTTCGGGTACCGCTGCACCAGCGCCCAGAAAGCCGCGTCGTGCCCGGGCTCCCGCAGGTGCGCCAGCTCGTGCACCAGCACGTAGTCCAGCACCCACGGAGGCACCTTCCGCAGCCGTTCGCTGACCCGGATGGTCGCGTCGACCGGCGTGCAGGACGCCCACCGCGTGCGCATCGGCGGCACCCAGCGGACGCTCGCCGGCACCGCGGTGCCGCCCAGGTACTTGCCCGACAGCAGCGCGCAACGCGCCAGCAGGGCTTCGTCCGACGTCTTCGGGGACGCCGGCCGACGTGGTTCCGAGCGCTGCAGCTTGCGCTCCATCTCGGCGACCCAGTGTTTCTCCTCCGCCCTGGTCATCCGCGCGGGGATGAGCACGACGAGCGTGTCGTCGTTCCAATACGCGGTGACCGTCCGGTGCCGGCGCTGGCTGCGCCGCACTTCGACCTTGTGTCCGGGTGTGTCCGACGGGGGGTTCGTTTCCCCCCGGCCTCTCAGTGAGGGCATGCGTGCTTCGACCACCCGACAACGGTAAGGCCAGGCACCGACAACTCCGAGTGCGTTGAGGTCACAGACCCGAGTTGTCCACAGCCGGTTCCACTTGTGGACAACTCGGCCGTTCCGGCTCCTTCCGAGGCCGCCCGGTCGCCGCCGGGTGCGATCCTGCGGACATGATCCTCGACACCGCGGACATGCCACCGGTACTCCTGCCGGCGCACCCTGCCCTGCTCCCGGGCCTCACCCTGCTCGAACGCGGTCCCCGGGAGATCCAGATCGGCCTCGACCCGCGCCACGGCGTGATCGTCGAAAACCTCTCCCCGCACCTCGTCGCGAAGCTGCGCGCCCTCGACGGCAGCAAGCCCGTCGAGCGGCTTCTGCTCGCGGAGAGCGAACATCGCGACCAGCTGCGGACGCTGCTGCGGCAGCTCACCGCGCTCGGCCTGGTCACCGACGCCGGCCGGCCCGACGGCCCGGGCTTCCGCGGCGAGCCCGGCCTCTGGTCGCTGCGGGCGCGGCACCACCAGCCGGCCATGGCCGACCGGCGGCGCGCGGCCGCCGTCTCGGTGCACGGGAACGGCCGGGTGGCGGTGGCGGCCGCCGTGCTGCTGGCCAACGCCGGTATCGGGCACGTCGAGCTGCAGGTGTCCGGCACGGTGACCGAGCACGACCTCGGCTCCGGCTTCACCCCCGCGGACCTGGGCCGGTCCCGGCGGCAGGCCCTCGCCGACCTGCTCCGCCGGGTCGATCCCGAGGTCCGCGTCACCCGCCTGCACGACCGGTACCCGGACCTGGCGCTGCTCACCGACGCCGTCGTGCCGGCTCCCGAACTCGTCGCCGAGCTGATGGGCGACGGCGTCCCTCACCTGGCGGCGCGCGTCCGCGACGGCACGGGCATCGTCGGGCCCCTGGTCGTACCGGGCCGCAGTTCGTGCCTGCGGTGCGCCGACCTGCACCGCACGGACCTCGACCCGTGCTGGCCGCGCGTCGCCGGGCAGCTCGCCGGCCGGCACCAGCGGCCGGACCTCGGCGCGGTCCAGTCCTGCGCGTCGCTGGCCGTCGCCCAGGCGATGCGGCTGCTCTCCCCCAGTGCGCCGGCTCCACCGACGTGGAACGCAACGCTCGAGATCGACGCCTTCGACGGCCGCATCCGCCACCGGGGCTGGCCGCCGCACCCGCGGTGCCGGTGCGGTGCCCGGGAGGTGATCCTGGAGACGTAGCCCACGAAGACGTCGCTCGCAGGCTGCGCGACGCCGACGCCGCAGGGCAGAATCGCCGTTGTGACCGACTTCCGCGACCCAGCCGATCGTGACACCGCGATGCCGCGCAAGGGTGCCGCCCGTACCGCCAAGCTCGCCAGTCTCCCGCTCGGCATCGCCGGCCGGGCGGTCGGCGGCTGGGGCAAGAGGCTCGCGGGCCAGAGCGCGGAACAGGTGAACGCGACGCTGTCGGCGAAGGCCGCCGAGCAGCTGTTCGAGGTGCTCGGCACGCTCAAGGGCGGGGCGATGAAGTTCGGCCAGGCGCTGAGCGTGTTCGAGGCGGCGGTGCCGGACGACATGGCGAAGCCGTACCGCGAAGCGCTGACGAAGCTGCAGGCCGCCGCGCCGCCGATGTCGGTCCGGCAGACCCACCGGGTGCTCGCCGAGCAGCTGGGCCGCACCTGGACCAGCCGGTTCGCCTCGTTCGACGACGAGCCGGCGGCGGCCGCGAGCATCGGCCAGGTGCACCGCGCGGTCTGGCACGACGGCCGCGCGGTCGCGGTCAAGGTGCAGTACCCGGGCGCCGACGAGGCCCTGCGCAGCGACCTGCGGCAGCTGCAGCGGTTCAGCAGGCTGTTCCAGGCGTTCGTGCCGGGCACCGAGGTCAAGCCGCTGCTGGCCGAGCTCGCGGAGCGGATGAACGAGGAGCTCGATTACCAGGCCGAGGCCCAGCACCAGCGCGCCTTCGCGAAGGCGTTCGACGGCGATCCCGGCATCCTGGTGCCGCGGGTGGTGGCCAGCGCGCCGAAGGTCGTCGTGACGGAATGGGTGAGCGGCACGCCGTTGTCGAAGGTGATCGCGGACGGCGACCGCGAGACCCGGAACCTCGCGGGCCGGCTGCTGGCGGAGTTCCACTACTCGTCGCCGGAGCGCGTCCACCTGCTGCACTCGGACCCGCACCCGGGCAACTTCATGATCACCGAGGACGACAGGCTGGTCGTCATCGACTTCGGCGGCGTCGCCCGGCTGCCCGAAGGCATCCCCCGCCACCTGGGTGAGATGACGCGGCTGGCGCTCGACGGCGAGTCCGCCGGGCTGATGCGCCTGCTGCGGGAGAACCGGTTCATCCGGCCGGACAGCGACCTCACCGCGGAGGAGGTGCTCGCCTACCTCGCTCCGTTCACCGAGCCGCTGGCGGCGCCGACCTTCCACTTCACGCGCCGCTGGATGCAGAAGCAGGCCGGTCGGGTGGGCGACAGCCGCGGCAACGACTTCCGCGTCGGGCGCTCGCTCAACCTGCCGCCCGAATACCTGATGATCCACCGGGTGACGGCGGGGTCGACCGGCATCCTCTGCCAGCTCGACGCGGAGATCCCGGCCCGCGGCATCGTGGAGCGCTGGCAGCCGGGGTTCGCCGCCTGAGTTGTCCACAGGCGGGGCCCCGAACGGAGGGATTCCGCCGAGTTGTCCACAGCTGCGGCGGACGGGGTTCCACCCGGTTGGCCGAGCCGCCATGCTCGGAGCATGACTGCTACTCAATGCGCTGACCCGCTCGCCCTTCGTAATCCCGGCGGCTGCGAGGTGATGAACCTCGAACAGTTGCGCCGGGCGGGGGTGTCCGACCGAAGAACCCGGCGGCTCTGCGGCCCGGGAGGGCCGTGGCGCCGCCTGCACCCCGGTGTCGTCCTGCTGCGCAACACCACCCCGACGCGTCAGCACCTGCTGCACGCCGCGTTGGTGCGCTACGGGCCCGGGGTGGTGATCACCGGGGCCGACGCCCTGCAGGCCCACGGCGTGAAGTGCCCGGCAGAGGATGAGATCCGCCTGCTGGTGCCCGACCACTGCCGGGTGGTGGCCTGCGAGGGGGTCAGCCTGGCGCGCACGGCCCGGCTACCGGACCCGGTCGAGGTCGACGGCCTCCCGTTCGCCCCGCCGGCGAGGGCGACGCTGGACCTCGCCCGGTCCGCGCCCGACCCGGCTCTCATCCGGCAGCTGCTGACGTTGCCGCTCTACTGGGGTCTGTGCGACCGGCAGGAGCTGCTGGCGGAGCTCGAGGCCGGCCCCCAGCGCGGCACGGCGGTGGTCCGCAAGGTGCTGCGCGAGCTCGACGAAGGGCCGATCCAGGCGCACGGCCTGGCCGCCCAGGTCCTGGACCTGGTGCCTCTCCCGCCGCCGAGCTGGGACCAGACGATCTGCGACCGCCGCGGCCGCCGCATCGGCGAGGCGGACGCCTGGTGGGACGAGTTCGGCCTGGCCTGGCAGTACCGCTGCAACCCGGGCCTGGGAGGCGGTTTCAGTCACCTGGCCCTGGCGGCGACGGGCATCGTCCTGGTCCGCTGCACGGTCCGGCAGCTGCGCCAGGTCCCGCGAGAGGTGGCGCAGGAGCTGGCCAGGGCGTTCGGCGAAGCGTCCCGCACGCCTCGCCCCAAGGTCCGAGCGGTTCCGCAGACGCTCGTCGGAGACGCGGCCTGACCACCACCGTCAACCAATCAGGAGGGCGAAGTGATCACCAATACTCGTCGGGCAGCTTGCCTTCGATGTCCCGCACGTGCTGCCGCGCGCAGTCCGGGCACAGCCACCGCAGTGCGCCACGCTCACGGGTGCAGACCCAGGCGAGCGCCGTAGCCGGATCGTCGTCGGCAGTGCGCGTCCGGCCGCAGCGCGTACACACGACCGGTTCCGGGGCCGTCACTTCAGTCGTCCACAGTGGATCGCCTTGGCGCCGAACAGGTACAGGTCTTCCCGCCGGCCGAGGAAGTCCGGGCTCTGCGGGTCGGTCAAGGTGGCGGCCGCGGCCCGGTCGTCGGCGTCGAGCCACTCCCCGGCCGATTCCGCAATCCACCCGACACGGTGCACCACGTACTCACGAAGGAGGTCCGAGCCCGGCATGGGGTGATCGATGAGCGCGCCGAACGACTCGACGTCCGCGAGGCCGGCTTCGCGCAGCGCGCGCGGCCAGCCGTAGGGCATGGCGACGCTGCCCGGAATCCCGGCCCGCATCCGCTCGAACCACGCGGCCCGGGCGGCCAGCAGCCGATGCTCCAGCCCGGGGCGCCCGACTCCCAGCTCCCACGGGAGGCACCGCATCTCGAGCCCGCCCTCGGAGATGGCCAGCACCCCGCCCGGCCGCAGCAGCCCGGCAAGCGTGCGCAGCGCGGCCTGCTGATCGCCGATGTGGTGCACGACGCCGGACGCCCACACAAGGTCGGCGGCGGGCACGGCCAGCGCGGGATCGGTGAGGTCCCCGAGCAGGCTGACGACCTCGACGGACTCGCCGGCCACCCCGGCAACGGCCTGTTCGGCCGCGACCAGCAGCTTCGGCGTGGCATCGAAGAGCACAACGGTGCCCCCACCGCGGCGGGCGAGTTCGCGCGCGAACAGCACGCTCATCCCCCCGGCCCCGCACCCGACATCGACCACGGTCGGCCGCTCCCCCACCGACCCGACAAGCCGCCGGGCAACGGGCGCGAGCGCGTCGGCATCGAGGGCGTCGGCCATGCGCAGCTGGGCCAGTCGCTCCGCCCAGTCGATGTCGCCGTGGGTGTGTCCGGACATCACCCCATTCAACACCAGCGGCCCCAGCCTCGACCGCCACGAAAGAAGGCCACCCGAAGGAGACCCCGAGAACCCGAACGCCACAGCAAGCGCCCAAGCAACGGCAGCCCCGGCATCCACACAACGGCTGGCGCACCTCGCACCGCAGCGACACGCCCCGCCCGCCACCGCCAGCGGCACGGGAGCACGCCCGGCGGCAACGGCAAGGCAACGGCACACTGCCGCAGCCCGATCCACTCGCGCACGCCCGGCATCCCCGGCCCCGCGCGACCGCGCACGCACAGCGACACGAGCCCCACCGCGCGCACCGCCACAGCACAGCCGCCCGCGATCATGCACCCCGGCGGCACCGGCCGCGCCGCAACACAACCGCTTTCCGCGGCGCGACCGCGCGCGCCCAGCTGCACCAGCCCACCGCGCACAGCACAACCGCCCGTGACCACGCACGCCAACGGCACCGGACCCACCACGCACCGCGACAGCACAGCCGCCCTGCGCAACGCGACCACGCCCACCGGCCCACGCGGCAAAGCCCCCACCGCCCGCGGACGGGCGGCAGGGGCCTGCGCTCAGTTCTGGTCCTGGTACCGCTCCGCCCGGCGCGCGGCCCAGCGGGCTACTCGCGTCCAACGGCGGGCGGCACGCGCGCCACCTCGGGCCCGCTGGGCGCGGACCCCCTCCTCCAGGTCCCGTATTCGGGCCCTGGACAGTTCTTCGTAAAGCAACATCTCGCTGATCTCCTCGATCTCGGTCTTCGTCAGCTGCAGCTCTTCGCTGCGGGGGTGGGCTTCGTAATCCCTCGTGGTGACCGGTTCGACGCTCATGCGGCGGCGCTCCGGTGGTCGCCGCCGGCCTTGGCGGCGACGGGCTCGACAGCTGCGTTCTTGCGCGGGCGGCCGCGGGGCCGCTTGCGCGCGATCACCGCGCCACGCTCGAAGATCTCGCCGCCCCAGACGCCCCACGGCTCGCGACGGGCCAGGGCGCCGGCCAGGCAGGCCTCGCGGACCGGGCAGTCGGCGCACTGCGCCTTGGCGCGCTTCGAGCTCGGCCGGGGACTCCGCGAACCACAGGTCCGCGTCGCCCGAACGGCAGGGCAGCGCGACGTCGGGGACGGTGATCGGGTCGAGCAGGTCGGCGAATATTGCCTCACCCGAGGTGTAGGCGATGGCCGAAGACATGGTGGTTCCTCCTTGTGCCGTACGGGTTTTCGGTTGGGTGCTGGAGCTGGGCAACGCTGTTCCTCTTGGGTTGTGCAGCCAAAAAGCACGAAGGCCGCGGATCCGGGTTTCCCGGTTCCGCGGCCTTCGTGAGCCTCGTGTCCTGACTAGGTCAGGAACTTCGCTCCCGTATCGACAACGGAACACGGAACTGCTTGATGGTCGGCAGATCGGCCTGCGGGTATGCGGCGAGAACGCCCTGCGTCCCGAAGACGACGACACCGGTGGCCCAACGACGCGAGACGCGCCGCATGCCACGGATCTCGTGAGCGCTCACGGACACACCAGTGCCCGGGCGCTGAGCAGCCGCGACTTCCGCGGCGCAGGACAGACGGGTGCCCGGGTTCGTGAGCGTCGTGTTGATGGTCATTTCACCGGCACCTCCTTCTGTACTCTGCACACGCGGCCGCCGAGCGGCGCTTCTGTAGATCCCCAGTCGAGCCCTTCGGGCTCGGTACTGGCAGGTTATTGCCCCGCACCACACGGGGGCAACTCAATTAACGGGAAAATCCTCGAAGATACGAAGATCGTCCCTGAGCAGCGGGTTCGCCGCGTCGATCATGGTTCGGACGCGGTCAAGACCCCGTCGACGCCCGGACGACGCCGAGGATCTCCGCGCCGAAGCGTTCGAGCTTCGTCGCACCGATGCCGGAGATCGACACCAGCGCCGCTTCGTCGGCCGGGCGCTGCTCGGCGATGGCCATCAGCGTCGCGTCGGTGAACACGACGAACGTCGGCACCTTGAGCTCGCGCGCCCGGTCGGCGCGCCACGACTTCAGCCGCTCCAGCAGGCCCTCATCCACTGTGGACGGGCAGCGCCCGCAGCGGCCCAGCTTGACGTCGATGGTCTCCAGCAGCGGCCCGCCGCAGACGCGGCAGCGCGTCTTGACCGGCGTCGCCGGCTTCTGCTGGGACCGCGCGACCCTGGCGGCCGGGTGGTCCTCCGGGACCAGGCCGTAGAGGAACCGGCTGCGCCGCCGGTTGCGCCTGCCACCCGGCGTGCGGGCCAGCGCCCAGGACAGCCACAAGTGCTCGCGGGCCCGGGTGACGCCGACGTAGAACAGCCGCCGCTCCTCCTCGATCGCCGCTTCGTCGTCGCCGGCGTGGAGGATCGGCATCGTGCCCTCGGCGAGGCCGACGAGGAACACCGCGTCCCACTCCAGGCCCTTCGCCGCGTGCAGCGACGCCAGCGTCACGCCCTCGACCGTCGGCGGGTGCTGGGCCGCGGCGCGCTGGTCGAGCTCGGCGCAGAAGCGCGGCAGGTCCGCGTCGGCGACCGTCGCCGCGAGCTCTTCGGCCAGTTCGACGATCGCCAAGAGCGCGTCCCAGCGTTCCTTCGCCGCACCACCGGCGGGCGGGGACTCGGTCAGGCCGACCCGGGCGAGCACCGAACGCACCGTCGTGACCAGGTCGGAGCTGCCGTCGCCGCTCGCCATCCGCAGCGCGGACATCGCCTGCCGGACCTCCGTCCGGTTGAAGAACCGCTCGCCCCCGCGGACCAGGTACGGGACGCCGGCCTCGGCCAGCGCCGACTCGTAGGCCTCGGACTGGGCGTTCACCCGGTAGAGGATCGCGATCTCGCTCGCCGAGACGCCGCCGTCGAGCAGCTCGCGCACCCGGCGGGCGACGGCCCCGGCTTCGACCGCCTCGTCGTCGAACTCGGCGAAGCGCGGCTCCGGTCCCGGCGGCCGCTGGCCGATCAGCTTCAGCCGCGAGCCCGCCGGCCGTCCCCGCGCCGCGCCGATCACCCGGTTGGCCAGTGCGACGACCTCGGGTGTCGACCGGTAGTCGCGCTCGAGGCGGACGACGGTGGCGTCCGGGTAGCGCCGGGTGAACTCCAGCAGTGGCCGCGGCGACGCGCCGCCGAAGGAGTAGATGGTCTGGTTGGCGTCGCCGACGACGGTCAGGTCGTCGCGGCCGCCGAGCCACGCGTCGAGCAGGCGCTGCTGCAGCGGCGTGACGTCCTGGTACTCGTCGACGACGAAGCAGCGGTAGCGCTCCCGGAACTCCTCGGCGACGGTGCCGTGCTCCTCGAGCACCGCGGTCGTGTGCAGCAGGAGGTCGTCGAAGTCGAGCACCTGCGCCGCGTTCTTCAGTTCTTCGTACGTGCGGTACACCTCGGCGACCTGCGCCGCCGGGGCCGGGATGTCCCGCTGGGCGCGCGCGGTGACGGCCGGGTAGTCGTCCGGGCTGATCAGCGACGCCTTCGCCCACTCGATCTCGCTCGCCAGGTCGCGCAGGATCTCGACCTCGGTCCCGAGCTTGGCCCGGTTGGCGGCCTGGCCGACGTACCGCAGCTTGTTCTCCAGCAGGTCCCACGGCCGGTCGCCGACCACGCGCGGCCAGAAGTACCGCAGCTGGCGGCGGGCGGCGGCGTGGAACGTCAGCGCCTGCGCCGCTTCGACGCCGAGGCCGCGCAGCCGCGTCCGCATCTCCCCCGCGGCCCGCGTCGTGAAAGTGACGGCGAGGACCTGACCGGCGGAAACGTGCCCGGATCGGACGAGGTGGGCGATCCGGTGGGTGATCGTGCGGGTCTTGCCCGTGCCGGCTCCGGCGAGGACGCAGACCGGCCCCCGTGGGGCACTGGCGGCGGCGCGCTGCTCGGGGTCGAGACCATCGAGCAGACGGTTGATGCTCTTGGTGGAAAGTACGCCGGTCACGTCCGGCATCCTCGCAGAGGGGGACGGGGAAACGGGGCAGGGGCACGCGGCCGTATCCTGGTCATATGGCGGGACAGCAGGACAAGGAAGCGGCCAAGCAGGCCAAGAAGGAGAAGCGCGCGGCGAGCAAGGCCCGCCGTGGCCAGCTCTTCGAGGCCTTCAAGATGCAGCGCAAGGAAGACCCCTGGCTCATCCCGTGGATGGTCGGGTCGATCGTCGTCGTCGCCGGCGTGGCGTTCGGGATCGGGTTCTTCTTCGGCGCGCAGTGGGTGCTGCTGCCGCTCGGCCTGGTGCTCGGCGCCCTGCTCGCCATGATCATCTTCGGCCGGCGCGTCCAGAAGACGGTCTACTCGAAGGCCGACGGCCAGCCCGGCGCCGCGGCGTGGGCGCTGGAGAACCTGCGCGGCCGCTGGAAGGTGACGCCGACCGTCGCGGCGACCACCCAGCTCGACGCCGTGCACCGCGTGCTCGGCGGCCCGGGCGTGGTGCTCGTCGCCGAAGGCGCGCCGCACCGCGTGAAGACCCTGCTCGCCCAGGAGAAGAAGCGCGTCTCCCGCCTGATCGGCGACACGCCGATCTACGACGTGACGATCGGCCACGAAGACGGCCAGCTCCCCCTGAAGAAGCTCCAGGGCTACCTGATGAAGCTGCCCCGCAACCTCAAGCCGGCCCAGGTCGACGCGCTCGAGGCGAAGCTGGCGGCGCTCGGCAACCGCGGCGCGGCACTGCCCAAGGGCCCGATGCCGGCCGGCGCGAAGATGCGCAACGTCCAGCGGACGATCCGCCGCCGCTGACCCAGCTCACGAAGAAGGCCCCCGTCCGGATCCGGACGGGGGCCTTCTTCGTGCCGCCCGAGCGGCAATTCTGCCGCCCGGACCGGCCCTGACCAGGGGAAGTTCGGGACCGCGGCGCGACGGCTCCCTTCGTTAAACGTCGTCGACGAGGGGGAACCAACCATGCCCACGAACGAAGAGACCGGATTCTCGGCCGACCTCGACCGGATGGATCAGGCGATCCGCCAGTACCTCGAACCGGCGGTCACCCACTTCCAGCAGGTCAGCACCGCCGTCGCTCGCATCACCGAGCACGACCCGCGGCGGCTGTTCGGCTCGTCCTTCTCGGACGTACCGCTGTCCATGGCGTACGAGGTCGCTCGCGACAGCGTGGTCGCGGGTTGGCACCGTGAACCTCGACGAACTGGCGGCGGTGTACGACGCGCTGGTGGCCGACTACCGCGACCTCGACGACGGCGTCGAGACGTTCAGGTCCGCGATGACCGCGGTGTTCGAAGGCTGGACCGGCTCGGCGAAGCTCGCCTGCAGCACGTACGGCGGCCAGCTCGTGGACTTCGTCAACGGCGAACGCGACATCGCCCGCGATCTCGCCGCGGCGCTGCTCGCCCACGCCACAATCCTCCACACCGCCCGGCAGAACTGGGTCAAGCTGGCCGACGGCCTGGTCGAAGCCGTGCGGAAGAAGCAGCACCAGGTCGACGAGACGATCCAGACCGAAGTGCTCGACCGCATCACCCCGTACGCGGAGCACCGGCCGACGCCGCCGCCACCGCCGCTGGACCTTCCCCGGTCGAGGCGCACCCCGGCATGCTGGTCCCGCCGAACCCCCCGCCCGGCGTCGGCCGTTGGGTCGACAAGCGCGAGGCGAAGTCCGGGCAGCCCGGCGGCTCGAACATCAGCGCCCGGCTGGACGCCTAGCGCATCCGGATCACGACGGTGCCGGTCAGCCGGTCGAGCCAGCTGCGGCCGTCGGCGTTGCGGACCGCGGCCGGGATGATGACGAAGGTCAGCACCGCCCGCACCAGCGCCCGCACCGGCCCGACCAGCGCGGCGCCGTCGAGCCGGGCGACGCGGATGCCGACGGCGCCCATGCCGGGGGTGAAGCCGAAGAAGCCGGCGGACACGACCGAGATGATCGCCCACACACCGCCGGACCAGAGGTTGAACTGCTGCATCGCGGCCGGGTCCCGCAGGCTGGGGTGCACGAAGATCGCCGTGACCAGGGCCGCGACGACGAGGTCGAGGATCAGCCCGAGCAGCCGCGCGCCCCCGCTTGCCGCCGAACCGACGCCGGATTCGGGCAAACCGAACTTCTCGCCCGGCCACCGCGAGCCGTGCTGATCAGTGTCCTGACCGCCGTCGCCGGTGCCGGGCAGCCATTCACCGGTCCATCTCGCCACCCGTCTAGGGTATGCCGGTGGCGTGGAGCACATCCGACCTGGTCGGATACCCGATATCGACCACCCGTTAACACCGGCGAAACATACGGGTGACGGTCGGGCAACACCGCACTTTTAGCGTGAGCCGAAGAGAGCACTGCCGTACGAGCTCGAACGAGAAGGAGTCACCGAGGGTGCCCACTACTCCAGACGACATCCAGCGCCTCATCGCTGACGAGGACGTCGAGGTCATCGACGTCCAGTTCTGCGACCTGCCCGGCGTGATGCAGCACTTCACGGTGCCCGCGAAGGCCTTCACCGAAGAGGCCTACGAAGAGGGTCTCGCGTTCGACGGCTCCTCGGTGCGCGGCTTCCAGTCCATTCACGAGTCCGACATGCTGCTGCTGCCGGACGCGGCGACCGCGCGGATCGACCCGTTCCGCAAGGCGAAGACCCTCGCGCTCAACTTCTTCGTGCACGACCCGTTCACGCGTGAGGCGTACAGCCGCGACCCGCGCAACATCGCGCGCAAGGCCGAGCAGTACATCGCCGAGTACGGCGTCGCCGACAACGTCTACTTCGGTCCCGAAGCCGAGTTCTACATCTTCGACTCGATCCGCTTCGACTCCGCGGAGCACGCCTCCTTCCACGAGATCGACTCCGTCGAGGGCTGGTGGAACACGGGCGCCGACGAGGTCGGCGGCAACCAGGGCTACAAGACGAAGTTCAAGGGCGGCTACTTCCCGGTCCCGCCGGTCGACCACTTCGCCGACCTGCGCGACGACATCGTCCGCAACCTGCAGGGCTCCGGTTTCGAGATCGAGCGCGCGCACCACGAGGTGGGCACCGCCGGCCAGACCGAGATCAACTACAAGTTCAACACGCTGCTGCACGCCGCGGACGACCTGCAGCTGTTCAAGTACATCGTGAAGAACACGGTGTTCGCCGCGGGCAAGACGGCGACGTTCATGCCGAAGCCCCTCGCCGGCGACAACGGCTCGGGCATGCACTGCCACCAGTCGCTGTGGAAGGACGGCCAGCCGCTGTTCCACGACGAGTCGGGCTACGCCGGCCTGTCGGACACCGCGCGCCACTACATCGGCGGCCTGCTCAAGCACGCCCCGAGCCTGCTGGCCTTCACGAACCCGACGGTGAACTCCTACCACCGCCTGGTCCCGGGCTTCGAGGCGCCGGTTTCGCTGGTCTACTCGCAGCGCAACCGCTCGGCCTGCGTCCGCATCCCGATCACGGGCAACAACCCGAAGGCGAAGCGCGCCGAGTTCCGCTGCCCGGACTCGTCGGGCAACCCGTACCTGGCGTTCTCGGCGATGATGATGGCCGGCCTCGACGGCATCCGGAACAAGATCGAGCCGCCGGAGCCGATCGACAAGGACCTCTACGAGCTCCCGCCCGAGGAGGCCAAGGACGTCAAGCTGGTCCCGGGCGACCTGGGCACGGTCCTGAACACGCTGGAGGCGGACCACGACTACCTCCTCGAGGGTGGCGTGTTCACCCCCGACGTGATCGAGACGTGGATCTCGTACAAGCGCGAGAACGAGATCGACCCGCTGCGCCTGCGCCCGCACCCGTACGAGTTCTCCCTGTACTACGACGTGTGATCCGGTAGCAGACCGGCCCCTGGACACGCCGGCGGTGAGGTGCGAAGAGCCCTCGCCGCCGGCGTTTCTTATGTCACTCCGATGTCGACAGCAGCTTCAGGTCCGCGCCCGCCGCCTCGAACTTGCCGCGCGGGTCCTCGACCAGTTTGCGGCGCTCCAGGTCCATCAACCCCAGCGTGCAGGTGATCTCCGCGGCCAGCGTGCCGTCGAGCTTGATGATGTTCGAATCCATCTTGAACGTCTTGCCGCTGCCGAACTTGGCCTCGCACGTCACCTCGACCTCGTCGCCCGCGCGCAGCTCGCGGCGGAACACCACGTGCGTCTCCAGCAGCACCGCCGCCACGCCCGGAAGGCCCTTCAGCGCGCCCGACGCTTCGAGCAGCTCCAGGCGGGAGACCTCGCCGTACGAGTGGTACACGGCGTGGTTGAGGTGGCCCAAGGTGTCCAGCTCGTAGTGCCGCACCTTGATCCGGGTGCGGAACGGCTCGCGATCGGTCACCGGTCCACTGTAGGTCAGGCCTCGTAGAACAGGTGCTCCACCACCGCGTGCGCCCGCCGGGTGATGCGGCGGTACGTGTCCAGGAACTCGCCCGGGTCGTCGCCCGCCGACTGGCCGAGGACGCGCGCCACCGCGGTCAGGTCGCGGCCCGAGCCCGGTACCTGGTCGACCGCCTTGCCGCGCACCAGCATCCCCGCGTTGCGCACGCGGGTCGCCAGCAGCCACGCCTCGGCCAGCGAGTCCGTTTCGGGCTGCTCGGCCAGGCCCGCTTCCGGGAGCACCGCCAGCGCGTCGAGCGTCGACGTCGTCCGCAGGCCTTCGACCTCGTGGGCGTGCTGGAGCTGCAGCAGCTGCACCGTCCACTCGACGTCGGCGAGGCCGCCGCGGCCGAGCTTCGTGTGCAGTGTCGCGTCGGCGCCGCGCGGCATCCGCTCCGTTTCGACACGGGCCTTGATGCGGCGGATCTCGCGTGCCTTCGTCGCGTCCAAGCCCGGGGGGTAGCGGATCGGGTCGATCATCGCGATGAACCGCGCGCCGAGCTCGTCGTCGCCGGCGATGAACCGGGCCCGCAGCAGGGCCTGCGCCTCCCACACCTCGCCCCACCGGGCGTAGTAGGCGCGGTACGACTCCAGCGTCCGGACCAGCGGCCCGCTCCGGCCCTCCGGCCGCAGGTCGGCGTCGACCTCCAGCGCCGGGTCCGAACTCGGTGCGCCCAGCATCTTCCGGACGGTCTCCGCGACCGACGAAGCGAACTTCACGGCGTCGGCGTCCGAAACCCCTTCGGACGGCTCGCAGACGAAGAGGACGTCCGCGTCGGAGCCGTAGCCGAGTTCGGCGCCGCCGAGCCGGCCCATCCCGATGACGGCGATACGGGCCGGCGTCCGGCCGAGCTCGGCCTGCCGCTGGCGGAACGCCGCGGCCAGCGCGCCCTGCAGCACGGCCACCCAGACGCTCGAAAGCGCTTCGCAGACCTCGGGCACGTCGAGCAGCCCGAGCAGATCCGCGCAGGCGATGCGCAGGAGTTCGTGCCGTCGCAGCGAACGCGCGGCGGCGACAGCGGCGTTCAACCCGGGCTGACGCCGGACCGCGGCCCGCAGCGACGTCGCCACCTCGGCGGGCGTGCGGCCCAGCAGCCGGGCCGGGTCGCCGAGCAGCTGCAGCACCTCCGGCGCGCGGACCAGCAGGTCGGGCACCAGCCGCGACGTGCCCAGCAGGAAGGCCAGGTTCTCCACGACCGTGCCCTCGTCGCGCAGGACCCGCAGGTACCACGGGGTGTCTTCGAGCGCCTCGGACACCTTCCGGTACGACAGCAGGCCGCCGTCGGGATCCGGTGTGTCGGCGAAGAGGTCGAGCAGCACCGGCAGCAGCGCCTGCTGGATCGCCGCGCGCCGCGAGACGCCCGCGGTGAGGGTCTTGATGTGCTGGAGCGCGCCGTCCGGCGCGGTGTAGCCGAGCGCGGCCAGGCGGCTGGCGGCCTGCTTGGTCGTCAGGCGCAGCGCCTCGGCCGGCACGTTCGCGACGGACTGCAGCAGCGGCCGGTAGAAGATCTTCTCGTGCAGGCGGCGAATTCCCTTGCCGTGCCGCCGGAATTCCGCGAGCAGCGCCTCGCCCTGGCTCTTGCCGCCACTCGCCTTGATCCCGCTCGCCCTGGCGAGGATGCGCAGCTCGTCGGTGTCCGCCGGCGCCGGGAACAGGTGCGTCCGGCGCAGCCGCCGCAGCTGCAGCCGGTGCTCGATCATCCGCAGGAACTCGTACGACGCGCCCAGCTCGGCGGCGTCCTGACGACCGACGTAGCCGCCTTCGCCGAGGGCCTCAAGCGCGTCCATAGTGGACGGTGAGCGCAGGTCCGCGTCGACCCGGCCGTGCACGAGCTGCAGCAGCTGCACCGCGAATTCGACGTCACGCAGGCCACCGCGCCCCAGCTTCAGCTCACGCTCGGCGTGCTCGGACGGCACGTGGCCCTCGACCCGGCGGCGCATCTGCTGCACCTCGGCGACGAAGTTCTCCCGGTCGGCCGCCGACCACACCAGCGGCGCCACCATTTCGGCGTACTGGCGGCCGAGCTCGGCGTCGCCCGCCACCGGCCGCGCCTTGAGCAGCGCCTGGAACTCCCAGGTCTTGGCCCACTTCTGGTAGTAGCCGTGGTGGCTGTCCACCGTGCGGACGAGCGCGCCGGCCTTGCCCTCGGGGCGCAGCGCCGCGTCGACCTCGAAGCACGCCTTCCCGACGACGCGCATCGTCGTGCTCGCCAGCCGCGTCGCGAGGCCGAGGTCGCCCTCGCCGGCGAAGATGACGTCGACGTCGCTGACGTAGTTGAGCTCCCGGCCGCCGCACTTGCCCATCGCGATGATCGCCAAGGTGCCCTCGGCGGACGCGCCGGCTTCGGCCTCGGCGACGATCAGCCCGGCGGCGAGCGCGGCTTCGGCGAGCTCGGTCAGCTGCGCCGCGACCTCGGCGTAGCTCGGGTGCTCGAGCCCGGCCTCGACGACGTGCCCGAGGTCGGCGGCGGCGATGCCGAGCAGCTGGCCGCGGTAGGCGACCTTGAGGGCGTGTTCGGCTTTGAGCCCGGTGAGCACCGAACCGTCGCCGGCCAGCAGCGCCGTGCGCAAGGCCTCGCGGTAGCAGGCGGAGTCGGTGCACTTGTCCCCGGTGAGCGAGCGCCACTGGTCCGGGTTGGCGGCGAGGAAGTCGGCGAGCGCGCTCGACGTCCCGAGCACGCTGAGGAAGCGGCCGCGGAACGTCCGGTGGGCGCGGAGCCGCTCTTCGAGGTCGGTCCACTCGGCGGCGTCGGCCTCACGGATCCGGTCCAGGCCGCGCAGCGCGAGGTCCGGGTCGGCGGTGCGGGACAACGCCGCGAGCACGTCGGCGGCCGGCTCGGCCGGACCGCCGTCGGCCCACCAGCCGGCCGCGCGCAACTGACCCTCGGCACGGGGATCGGTGAAGCCGTACCTCGCCGCCGAAGCGGTCGTTCGCGCGCGGTCTGCCATCACCGACCACCGTAGCCGGGGAACCCGGCTCAGGCGGCGAGCCGGCCCGGCTCGGTCCCGGCGGGCGTCGGCTCGGGCACCTGGAAGCTGTGCGCGGTGACGGGGTGGCGTCGCGAGAGGAGGTAGATGCCGAGGCCCACGCCGACCCCGACGAGACCGACGGCGATCGTGCCGACGCTGCCCAGCGACGCGACCTTGCCGGAGATCGCGCCGACGATCGCGGCGGCGGGCAGGGTGAACAGCCACGCGATGACCATCCGGCCGGCCATCCGCCAGCGGACCGGCGCGTCGCGGCGGCCGACGCCGGAGCCGACGATCCCGCCGGAGCAGACGTGCGTCGTCGACAGCGGGAAGCCCAGCCGCGACGAGACGAGGATGACCAGCGCCGAGCTCGTCTGGGCGGCGAAACCCTGTGGGCCTTCGATGTCGGTCAGGCCCTTGCCGAGGGTGTGGGTGATGCGCCAGCCGCCGAGGTAGGTGCCGAGGGCGAGCGCGCACGCGGCGCTGACGATCACCCAGACGGGTGGCGACGCGCCCGCCGGGAGGCTGCCGGCGGTGACGAGCGTGAGCGTGATGACGCCCATCGTCTTCTGCGCGTCGTTGGTGCCGTGCGCGAGCGAGACCAGGGAGGCCGAGACGATCTGGCCGACCTTGAACCCGCGCGTGGCCGGCCGGCCCCGCACCAGGAAGCGGTAGACCACGTAGGTGGCGGCCATCGCGACGAGCCCGGCGATGACCGGGCTGGCCGCGGCCGGGACGAGCACCTTCTCGACGATCTTTCCGAAGTGGACCGAGTCGGCCCCCGCGGAGATCCAGGTGGCGCCGATCAGGCCGCCGAACAACGCGTGCGACGAACTCGACGGCAGGCCGACGAACCACGTCACGAGGTTCCAGACGATGGCGCCGATCAGCCCGCCGAAGACGATCGCCGGGCCGATCTTCGTGTCGTCCACCAGGCCGCTGGAGATCGTCTTGGCGACCTCGACCGACAGGAACGCGCCGACCAGGTTCAGCACGGCGGAGATCGCGACGGCCACGCGGGGCTTGAGGGCCCCGGTGGCGATCGACGTCGCCATCGAGTTCGCGGTGTCGTGGAACCCGTTCGTGAAATCGAAAATGAGGGCCGTGACGACGACGACCACGACCAGCAACGAGGGTTGCACCCCGACCTCCGCACCCTTGTGGGGACTCCTCCCGCAAGGTACCTGACGGGTGCGCCCGCCGTTAACAGGATGTTGCTGGTTGTGACCTCTGTCGTTAAGCCAGCGGCAAAGTACGGTGACTCGCCATCGCGGGCGCGAGTTCACCGGCCGCCAGTTTGACGAACCTGTGCGCGAAGGGGCGCCAGGTTTCGTCGATGTCGGCGTGCACGGTGACCAACGCTTCGTGCTCGAGTGCGCCCGGGCGGGCGAATTCGGCTTCTTCGGGGCATTCCGCGGCCCAGCTCTCGACGACCTCGGGCGTCGTCTCGATGTGGAACTGGACACCGTAGACACAACGCCCGAGCCGGTAGGCCTGGTGCGCGTAGCGCGGCGAGGACGCGAGCAGTTCCGCGCCGGGTGGGAGCCGCGTGATGGCGTCGGTGTGGAACTGCAGGACGTCCTGCACGAGCGGCAGGTCGGCGAACAGCGGGTCGGTCCACGCCGCGTCCTTCTTGCTGACGAGGTGCGGACCGACCTCCGGCCCGTCGGGAGCGACCTCGACGCGGCCACCGGTCGCGACGGCCAGCAGCTGGGCGCCGAGGCAGATCCCGAGCGTGGGCAGGTTCTTCGCCGCCGCCTTGGCCAGCAGCCGCCGGACGTCGGCGAGCCACGGGTGCTTGGCGTCGTCCTCCGCGGCCATGCCGCCGCCGAGGCAGACGACGGCCTGGTAGCCGTCGAGGTCAGGCAGGCTCTGCTCCGGCTGCAGGCGAATGTCGAGTTCCGCGCCGGCCTCGGTCAGCCAGTCGCCGAGGGGGCCCAGCGGGTCCGACGCGTCCGGCTGGATGATCAGGATTCGGGTCACGCTGTCCAGGGTAGGTCAGCAGGCACAGCGGATTCCTCCGGCTTTGTCGCCTTCGAGGACAGCACCTTCGAGGACGGCGCCTTCGACCGGGTAGCCGGCGGCGATCCAGCCGGTGATGCCGCCGGAGAGCCGTTTCACCTTGAAGCCGAGCTCGGCGAGCTTGAGCGCGCCCTTCGTGGCGGCGTTGCAGACGGTGCTTTCGCAGTAGCAGACGTACACGAGGTCGCGGTCCAGGTGCGAGGTCGTCTCGGGCGTCAGGTCGCGGTAGGGCAGGTTGATCGCGCCGGGGATGCGGGCGTGGGCGAAGGCTTCGGCCGCCCGCGTCTCGACGACGACGTAACCATCGGTGCGTCCGGCTTCGAGGTCCTGGACGAGATCGTCGGGATCGACCTCGAAGCCGAGTTCGGCGCCGAAGTACTCGACGGCGGCCGCCGGTGCCGCGGCGGGAAAGGCGAGGGTGCGTGTCATGGGACAAATCCTGCTGGGGCAGGCGAGTTCGGGACAGGGCAGAATCGGCGTGGAAACCCGGGCCGGCCGGGGATTTCCCTGTACTGGCCCTGCGAACCCGGGAGAGTTGCGGTGGACCACCTCGACGACGTCGACTGGCGCCTGCTGGAGCTCCTGCAAGCCGACGGCCGCCTGAGTTTCACGGAGCTGGGGCGCCGGGTATCTCTGTCCGGCTCGGCGGTGACGGAACGCGTCCGCCGCCTTGAGGAGCGCGGCGTGATCACGGGCTACGCGGCGAGCGTCGACACGACGAAGCTGGGGCTGCCGATCGAGGCGTTGGTGCGAGCCCGGGTCCGGAGTCTCGACACACCCCGGTTCCGCACGGCGGTGCTCCCGCTGCCGCAGCTGGTGGCGGCGGATCACGTGACGGGTGAGGAGTGCTGGGTCCTGCGGGTGCTGTGCCGGGACACGGCTGAGCTGGAGGAGCTGGTCGAGAAGGTGCAGCGCTACGGGGAGACGACGACGTCGCTGGTGTTGTCGTCCCCGTTGAGGAGGCGGCCGCCGGCCCGGCCGGGGGCGGGGTGAGGCATCGCGCGTGATTGGCGGGGAATCTCGGCGCCGGCGGGGTCGCGGCTGCTGTGCTTCGGGGCGGGACCTGCGTGACCGGAGCCGGAACTCGCGTGACTGAAGGCGGACCTCGCGTGATTGAGGCCGGAACTCGCGTGACTGGAGGCGGATCTCGCGTATCTGGATGGACGACTCACGTGCCGGAACGGTTGGCCGGCGGCCCCGAGGGGGGCGGGTCGCGTGACTGGAGGGTCAACTCGCGTGACTGGGGGGTCGACACGCGTGACTGGGGGGGTCGACACGCGTGATTGGGGGGTCGACACGGGTGGGGGTGGGAATGGAAAAAGGGCCTGGGCCGGGAGACTCTTGGTCTCTACCGGGCCCAGGCCCTTCCCTCACGTTAAGTTCGGCGGTGTCCTACTCTCCCACAACCCTTCGGTTGCAGTACCATCGGCGCTGTCAGGCTTAGCTTCCGGGTTCGGAATGGGACCGGGCGTTTCCCTGACGCTATAACCACCGAAACACTACGAAACAACACACACCATGAACACTGTTCACCGGTGTGGTGTTTCAGAACCGTAGAGTGGATGCGTAACATCTTCGTAGGCAAGTCCTCGGCCTATTAGTACCAGTCAACTCGACAACACATTACTGTGCTTCCATTTCTGGCCTATCAACCCAATGGTCTGTTGGGGGCCTTAACCCACATGGGGTGGGATACCTCATCTTGGAACAGGCTTCCCGCTTAGATGCCTTCAGCGGTTATCCCTTCCGAACGTGGCCAACCAGCCATGCCCTTGGCAGAACAACTGGCACACCAGAGGTTCGTCCGTCCCGGTCCTCTCGTACTAGGGACAGCCTTCCTCAAGTATCCTACGCGCGCGGCGGATAGGGACCGAACTGTCTCACGACGTTCTAAACCCAGCTCGCGTGCCGCTTTAATGGGCGAACAGCCCAACCCTTGGGACCTACTCCGGCCCCAGGATGCGACGAGCCGACATCGAGGTGCCAAACCATGCCGTCGATATGGACTCTTGGGCAAGATCAGCCTGTTATCCCCGGGGTACCTTTTATCCGTTGAGCGACACCCCTTCCACCAGGAGGTGCCGGATCACTAGTCCCGACTTTCGTCCCTGCTCGACATGTCTGTCTCACAGTCAAGCTCCCTTGTGCACTTGCACTCAACACCTGATTGCCAACCAGGCTGAGGGAACCTTTGGGCGCCTCCGTTACTCTTTAGGAGGCAACCGCCCCAGTTAAACTACCCATCAGGCACTGTCCCTGAACCAGATCATGGCCCGAGGTTCAGATTCCCAATTCGACCAGAGTGGTATTTCAACAACGACTCCACAGCCACTAGCGTGACCACTTCACAGTCTCCCACCTATCCTACACAAGCCGAACCGAAAACCAATACCAAACTATAGTAAAGGTCCCGGGGTCTTTCCGTCCTGCCGCGCGTAACGAGCATCTTTACTCGTAGTGCAATTTCGCCGGGCCTGTGGTTGAGACAGCCGGAAAGTCGTTACGCCATTCGTGCAGGTCGGAACTTACCCGACAAGGAATTTCGCTACCTTAGGATGGTTATAGTTACCACCGCCGTTTACTGGCGCTTAAATTCTCAGCTTCGCCCCGAAAGGCTAACCGGTCCTCTTAACGTTCCAGCACCGGGCAGGCGTCAGTCCATATACATCGTCTTGCGACTTCGCATGGACCTGTGTTTTTAGTAAACAGTCGCTTTCCGCTGGTCTCTGCGGCCACCCACCCCTAGCTTGCAAGAAGCTTCAGGATGTTTGGCCCCCCTTCTCCCGAAGTTACGGGGGCATTTTGCCGAGTTCCTTAACCACAGTTCACCCGATCGCCTTGGTATTCTCTACCTGACCACCTGTGTTGGTTTGGGGTACGGGCCGTGCATGCACTCACTAGAGGCTTTTCTCGGCAGCATAGGATCACTCTACTTCGCCTCAAACGGCTACGCATCACGTCTCAGCCTCATGGAACACGGATTTGCCTATGTTCCGGCCTACACGCTTACACCAGGACAACCATCGCCTGGCGGAGCTACCTTCCTGCGTCACCCCATCGCTTGACTACTACGAAATCAGGTCCCACGCTCCACACACCATCATTCACCCGAAGGCTTCAAACAGTGGCTTTGGGTGGTTAGTATCAAACGCCTCGTCATGGGCGCACATGCTCGGGTACGGGAATATCAACCCGTTGTCCATCGACTACGCCTGTCGGCCTCGCCTTAGGTCCCGACTTACCCTGGGCGGATTAGCCTGGCCCAGGAACCCTTGGTCATCCGGCGGCAGAGTTTCTCACTCTGCATTCGCTACTCATGCCTGCATTCTCACTCCCACACCCTCCACGACTGGCTTCCGCCGCCGCTTCCCTGGATGCAGGACGCTCCCCTACCCATCCATACCACTAGACAACACCCTCAAGGAGTGAAGCCGATGTATTGCATGAATGACACAGCTTCGGCGGTGTGCTTAAGCCCCGCTACATTGTCGGCGCAGGACCACTTGACCAGTGAGCTATTACGCACTCTTTCAAGGGTGGCTGCTTCTAAGCCAACCTCCTGGTTGTCTGGGCAATCCCACATCCTTTCCCACTGAGCACACACTTAGGGGCCTTAGCTGGTGTTCTGGGCTGTTTCCCTCTCGACGACGAAGCTTATCCCCCGCCGTCTCACTGCCGTACTCTAACACCACGGTATTCGGAGTTTGGTTGATTTCGGTAACCCGG